>CAYNEX010000037.1:0-22156 GCA_964396335.1 uncultured Steroidobacteraceae bacterium
GATGACATCGACGATACGGCTCATGATGTTTGTTCTTCCTCGTAGCGGTCTTTCTTGACGATCTGGTCCAGGGCCACCAGCGTGGCCAGCAGCGATGCCATGCGCGCCAGCGGCCAGGAATTCGGCCCGTCGGACAGCGCATGGTCGGGATCAGGATGGGTTTCGACGAACAGGCCGGCGATGCCCGCCGCCACCGCGGCGCGCGCCAGCGGCGGCACGAACTCGCGCTGGCCGCCGGAGGCACTGCCCTGTCCGCCGGGCAGCTGCACCGAATGCGTGGCGTCGAACACCACCGGGCAGCCGGTGGCGCGCAGCACCGGGATGGCGCGCATGTCGGAAACCAGGTTGTTGTAACCGAAGGTGAAGCCGCGCTCGCACACCATGATGTCGGCGTTGCCGGCATCCCGCGCCTTCTGCACCACATTGCCCATCTCCCAGGGAGACAGGAACTGGCCCTTCTTGATGTTCACCGGCCTGCCGGCACGCGCCACGCGCTGGATGAAATCGGTCTGCCGGCACAGGAAGGCCGGCGTCTGCAGCACATCGACCACCGCGGCGACCTCGTCAACTGGGGTGTCCTCGTGCACGTCGGTGAGCACCGGCAACTTGAAGCGATTGCGCACCGCTTCGAGGATCCGCAGGCCCTTTTCCAGGCCCGGCCCGCGGAAGCTGCCGGCCGAGGAGCGATTGGCCTTGTCGAAGGAGGCCTTGAACACCAGCGGCATGCCGAGCCCGGCGGTCACCTGCTGCAGGTGACCGGCCACCTCTTCGACCAGCGAGGCGCTTTCGATGACACAGGGGCCGGCAATCAGGAACAGCGGACGGTGGTTGCCGACCTCGATGCCGGCCAGTCTCATGCTTCGGCGGCCGCCGGCAGCTGCGAGCCGCGGTAGGCGCGCGCGGCCTTCACGAAGGCCGTGAACAGCGGGTGCCCGTCACGCGGGTTCGAGGTGAATTCCGGGTGGAACTGCGTCGCCAGGAACCAGGGATGGTCCGGCAGCTCCAGGATCTCCACCAGGCCATCGTGCGAGAAACCGGCGAAGCGCATGCCGGCCTTGCGATAGGCCTCGAGGTACTGGTTGTTGAACTCGTAGCGGTGGCGGTGGCGCTCGCGGATCACATCCGCCCCATACAGCTCGCGCGCCAGCGTGCCATCGGCCAGCTCGACGTCCTGCGCGCCCAGACGCATGGTGCCGCCGAGGTCGGTGCCCTCGCTGCGCTGTTGCGCGCCGCGGACCGAATCCTGCCACTCGGTGATCATTGCGATCACCGGATGCGGCGAATTGCGCTCGAACTCGGTGCTGTGCGCGCCGGCCAGGCCCATCACGTTGCGGCCGAACTCGATCGCCGCCACCTGCATGCCGAGGCAGATGCCGAGGTAGGGAATGCGCTTCTCGCGCGCGTAACGCACGGCGGCGATCTTGCCCTCGATGCCGCGCTCGCCGAAGCCGCCCGGCACCAGCACCGCGTCGACACCGTCGAGGATTTCGACGCCGCGCAGTTCGATGTCGGTGGACTCGATGAACTTCACGTTCACGCGCGTGCGCGACTTCAGGCCGCCATGCGAGAGTGCCTCGTTCAGCGAGATGTAGGCATCGCGCATCTGCACGTACTTGCCCACCATCGCGATCTCGACCGTGGTCTCGGGATGGGCGCGCGCATGCACCACCTGGTCCCAGGCGGAAAGGTCAGCCGGCGGCACCGTCAGGCCGAGGCGGTTGACCACGAATTCATCCAGGCCCTGCTCATGCAGCAGCCGCGGGATCTTGTAGATGTCGTCGGCGTCGACCGAGCTGAACACGGCGCGCTCCTCGACGTTCGTGAACAGTGCGATCTTGCGGCGCTGCTCGTTCGGCAGCGGATCCTTGCAGCGGCACATCAGGATGTCCGGCTGGATGCCGATGCCGCGCAGTTCCTTCACCGAATGCTGCGTGGGCTTGGTCTTGATCTCCGAGCCGCCCACCACCGGCACCAGCGTCAGGTGCATGTAGATGCAGTGGTCGCGCCCCAGCTCCACGCCCATCTGGCGGATGGCCTCCAGGAACGGCAGCGACTCGATGTCGCCCACCGTGCCGCCGATCTCCACCATGCACACGTCGGCATCGCCTGCGCCAAGCTTGATGCTGCGCTTGATCTCGTCGGTGATGTGCGGGATGACCTGCACGGTGGCGCCGAGGTAGTCACCGCGGCGCTCGCGCTCGATCACGCGCTGGTAGATGCGGCCGGTGGTGAAGTTGCTGTGGCGACCGGTGGTGGTGCGCACGAAGCGCTCGTAATGGCCGAGGTCGAGGTCGGTCTCGGTGCCATCGCTGGTGACGAACACCTCACCATGCTGGAAGGGGCTCATCGTGCCCGGATCCACATTGATGTAGGGATCGAGCTTCACCATCGAGATCTTCAGGCCTCTCGACTCGAGAATGGCGCCGAGCGAGGCGGCCGCGATGCCCTTCCCCAAAGAAGAAACAACGCCACCAGTGACGAAAACAAAACGGGTCATGGGAAGTGCACCGCCGGAAAATGGAACTGCCGGTACCGCGCGATTGCAGTACCGGTCACGACGGGCGAACAGATTAGCAAAACGGCCCTTCGCCCGCCACCGGCTTTGTGACTTCAATCAGCAATCGGCCGCCCTCCCGACGCAGGATGCAGTCGGGCAACTGCAGCCACGGATGCGCGTCGATGCGTGCGCCCATCATTGCCTCCACCTGGCGCAGGTGGCGTTCGTTGGGCGCGCGAGCGCCGCTGCGGCGGATCCAGGCGCGCAGCAGCGAGGCACGCCGCGCCGGCGCATACCGGCGCAGCACGGCCACATCGAGGCCGGCGCCGTCGGCGGCGGCATCCAGGTCGCGGCGGGCCTGTGCCTCGAGCCAGCCTGCGGCATCGGCCGCATGGCGCGCACTGCGCGCGGCAGTACGCGCGGCGGCCGGCCAGCGGGCACGCAGGCGCGGCAGCACCGCGCTGCGCAGATAGTTGCGGTCGAAGCGCGGATCGGTGTTGGTGGGATCCTCGATCCAGTCGAGGCCGGCGGCCTCGGCGGCGGCGCGGATGGCGGCGCGGTCATATTCCAGCAGCGGCCGCAGCAGCCTGCCCTGCCGCAGTGGCGCAACCGCCGGCATGCCGGCCAGGCCGCGCGGCCCCGCGCCACGCAGCAACGCCAGCAGCACGGTCTCCAGCTGGTCATCGGCGTGCTGCGCGGTCAGCAGCAGCTCGCCGGGTGCCAGCGCGGCAGCCAGCGCCGCACGGCGCGCGTTGCGCGCGGCTTCCTCGAGGGAATCTCCGGCGCGCCGCGGCACCCGCACGCGCAACACCTCAAGCGGCACACGCCAGCGGCGTGCGGTGCGTTCACAGAAGTCCCGGAAGCCGGCAGCGGCCGGCTGCAGGCCATGATCGACATGGATCGCGCGCAGTCGCAGCCCGCGGCCGGCACTGCGCCGGGCAGTCACCAGCAGGTGCAGCAACAGGGTGGAATCCAGGCCGCCGGACCAGGCCACCGCGCAGTCCAGGGGCGCGGGGCCGGCCAGTTCATGCAGGCGGCGAAGCAGGCTCGCCGCAGCGGGTCCCGGCGCCGCATCGGGACGCCGTTGCCCGCGCGGGCCGGTCAGGCCTTGCTCTCCGAATAGACGCCGAAGGACGCCAGGCGGTCGGAACGCTGCGCCACCAGCTCTTCAGGCGACAGGTGCGAAAGGTCGGCCAGGTGTCGCAGGATGGCATCCTTGACCGTGCGGGCCATGGCCTCCTGGTCGCGGTGCGCGCCGCCCAGCGGCTCGGCCAGCACCTCGTCAACCAGCTTCAGTTCCTTCAGGCGCCCGGCCGTCAGTCCCATCGCTTCCGCGGCGGCTTCCTTCTTGTCGGAGCTCTTCCAGAGGATCGAGGCGCAGCCTTCCGGCGAGATCACCGAATAGACCGCGTACTGCAGCATCAGCAGGCGGTCGCAGACGCCGATGGCCAGCGCGCCGCCGGAGCCGCCCTCGCCGATCACCACGCTGATGATCGGCACTTCGAGCGTCGACATCTCGAACAGGTTGCGCGCGATGGCCTCGCTCTGGCCGCGCTCCTCGCTGGAAACGCCGGGATAGGCGCCCATGGTGTCGATCAGCGTCACCACCGGCAGGCGGAAGCGCTCGGCGGTGCGCAGCAGGCGCAGCGCCTTGCGATAGCCCTCGGGCTTGGGCATGCCGTGGTTGCGGCGGACACGTTCCTTGGTGTCGCGGCCCTTCTGGTGGCCGATCAGCATCAGCGGCTTGCCGTCGATGCGCGCCAGGCCGCCGACGATGGCGGCGTCGTCGCCATACATGCGATCGCCATGCAGTTCGGTGAACTCGTCACAGATCAGCCGGACATAGTCCAGCGTGTACGGACGCAGCGGATGCCGCGCCAGCTGGGTGATCTGCCAGGGCGTCAGCGAGGCAAAAATGGTGGTGGTGAGCTGGCGGCTCTTGCGCTGCAGCCTTGCGATCTCTTCGGCGATGTTGACCTTGGAGTCGCTGGTGACATGCCCCAGCTCCTCGATCTTCGCCTCAAGCTCGGCGATCGGCTGCTCGAAATCCAGAAAACTTACGGCCATCGGCCTTGTCCCGAACGGGCGGTAGTGGAAATTGGCCGCAAGGTTAGTGGGCCGGGGCGCCGCCGTGCAAGCCACCCGGCTCGTAGAGCAGCTGCAGGCCCTCCCGGCCCACCAGGCTCTCCAGCTCATCCATCAACGCCGGTGTAGGACGGATGCACCAGTCCGAGCCCAGCGCCAGCGTGCAACGGGCCTGGCTGCTTCGATAGCGCACCAGCACTTCACAGGGACCGGGCCGCGAGCCGCCCAGCAGCTCCTGCAGGCGCTCGAGGAAGCGATCCGGCGCCACCTGGCTGGTTTCGGGCCAGCGCAGCACCAGCCGGCGCGCCTGCTTCTCGCGCAGTGAGTCAAGCAGCGTCAGCCGCTTGCCGGCGATGCGCCAGGCGTTGCTGAAATCGTCGAAACGCAGGTTGCCTTCCACCAGCACCAGCGCATCACGCACCAGCAGGTCACGGTACTGCTGCGCCTGTTCTTCATACAGCGCCACCTCGATGCGGCCGGTGCGGTCATCGAGCACGAAGGAGGTGCGGCCATTGCGCTTGCGCACCTCCCAGATCAGGCCGGCGGCAGTGACCTGGCGCCCGCCGGTGAAACGCTTGCCCTCGCCTTCCGACGGCGGCGGTTCACTGACCAGGTCGGCAATGCGACCGTTGACCAGCCGCTTCAGGTCCGACTCGAAGCGCTGGATGGGATGGCCGGTGAGGAACAGCCCCAGTGTTTCGCGTTCGCCGGACAGGCGCAGGCTTTCCGGCCACTCCGGCTGCTGCGCCACCGGCGCCTCCACGACCGCGGCGGAACCGCCGCCGCCGAACAGGTCGTTCTGCCCGGCCTCGATGGCGCGCATCGCCTGCTCGCCGCCGCGCAGCGCGGATTCAAGCGAAGCCATCAGCGTGGCGCGGTTGGTGCCGAGGCTGTCCATCGCGCCGGCCTTGATCATCGCCTCGAGCATGCGGCGGTTGATGCGGCCCAGGTCGATGCGACGGCACAGTGATTCGAGGCTTGCATAGGGACCATTGCGCTCGCGCTCGCGCACCAGCTCATCGACCGCCTGCGAGCCGACGCCGCGCACGGCGCCGAGGCCATAACGGATGGTGCCGGGTCCGGCGACGGTGAAATCCCAGCGGGAGGCATTGATGTCCGGTGGCAGCAGGCGCAGCTTCATGCGCGCGCATTCATCCACCAGCGTCACCACCTTGTCGGTGTCGGCGATATCCGCCGACATCACCGCCGCCATGAACGCGGCCGGGTAATGAGTCTTCAGCCAGGCGGTCTGGTAGGTCAGCACCGCGTAGGCGGCCGAGTGCGACTTGTTGAAGCCGTAGCCGGCGAATTTCTCGATCAGGTCGAAGATCCAGCCGGCGCGATCGGCATCCACGCCATTGGCCACCGCGCCCTCGACGAACACGCTGCGCTGCTTGGCCATCTCCTCGGGCTTCTTCTTGCCCATCGCGCGGCGAAGCAGGTCGGCGCCGCCCAGCGTGTAGCCGGACAGCACCTGTGCGATCTGCATCACCTGCTCCTGGTACAGGATCACCCCGTAGGTGGGCTCCAGCACCTTCTCGAGCATGGGATGCAGGTAGTAATCGTCGCCCTTCTTCGCCGCGCCGCCGAGGCCGTGCTTGCGGGCGATGAAGTCATCCACCATGCCCGACTGCAGCGGGCCGGGACGGAACAGCGCCACCAGCGCGACGATGTCCTCGAAGCTGTCCGGCTTCAGGCGGCGGATGAGGTCTTTCATGCCGCGCGACTCGAGCTGGAACACGGCAGTGGTATTGCCGCTCTTCAGCAGTTCGTAGGTGGCGCGGTCGTCCATCGGCACCCGCGCCATCGACAGCGGGTCGCCGGCGCGCTCGGGCAGCGAATTCACGATCTGCTCGGCGCGGTCGATGATCGTCAGCGTGCGCAGGCCGAGGAAGTCGAACTTCACCAGGCCCGCCGCCTCGACGTCGTCCTTGTCGAACTGCGTGACCACCCCCTCGCCCGCGTTTTCCGTATAGAGCGGGGTGAAGTCGGTCAGCACCGAAGGCGCGATCACCACGCCACCGGCATGCTTGCCGGCATTGCGCGTCAGGCCCTCGAGCTTCATCGCCAGCTCGAGCAGCGCGTGCACTTCCTCGTCCTCGCGGTTCAGGCGCGCGAGCTCCGGCTCCTTCTGCAGCGCCGCCTCAAGGGTGATGTCCAGCTCGTTCGGGATCAGCTTGGCGATGCGGTCGGCAAAGCCGAAGGGATGGCCCAGCACGCGCGCCACGTCGCGCACCACCGCCTTCGCCGCCATGGTGCCGTAGGTGATGATCTGCGACACGCGCTCGCGGCCGTAACGCTCGGCCACGTAGGCAATCACCCGGTCGCGGCCTTCCATGCAGAAGTCGACGTCGAAGTCGGGCATCGACACGCGCTCGGGATTCAGGAAGCGCTCGAACAGCAGCGCATGTTCCAGCGGGTCGAGGTCGGTGATGTCGAGCACCCAGGCCACCAGCGAGCCTGCACCGGAACCACGGCCCGGGCCCACCGGCACGCCGTTCTCCTTCGCCCAGCGGATGAAGTCCGCCACGATCAGGAAGTAGCCGGCGAAACCCATCTTGATGATGACGCCCAGCTCGCGCTCCAGGCGCGCGGCATATTCCTCCGGGATCACCCCGTCATCGCGCAGCGCCGCCATGCGGCGCGCGAGGCCCGCGGTGGCTTCGGCGCGGATGAAATCCTCGGCGCTGCTGCCATCCGGCGTCGGGAAGCGCGGCAGTTTGCTCTCTCCCAGCTTCAGCGGCAGGCTGCAGCGGCGGGCGATCTCGACGGTATTGGCCAGCGCCTCGGGGATGTCCGCGAACAGCTCGGCCATCTGCTGCGGCGTCTTCAGGTACTGCTCGCGCGTGTAGCGACGACGGCGGTTGGTATCGGCCAGCAGCGTGCGCTCGCGGATGCAGACGCGCGCCTCGTGCGCGTCGTAGTCGTCCTGGGAGAGGAAACGCACGTCATTGGTGGCCACCACTGGCGTGTCGGTCTCGGCCGCCAGCTGCACCGCCGCCGCGACATATTCGGCGTCGGTGCTGCGTCCCAGGCGTTGCAGCTCGATGTAATAGCGGTCGCCGAACAGCTCCTGCCAGCCCTTCAGCAGGCGGCGCGCCTGCGCCGGGCGCCCGGTCAGCAGCGCGTGGCCGACGTCGCCTTCCCAGCCGCCGGACAGCGCGATCAGGCCGTGCAGCGCCTCGCGCGTCAGCCAGTCACGCGCGATCAGCGGCGTGTTCTGCCGTTCACCTTCGAGGTAGGCGCGCGACACCAGCCGCGACAGGTTCAGGTAACCCTCGTGGTTCTGGCACAGCAGTGTCAGGCGCGCCGGCGATTGCCGCTCGCCCTCGGCGATCCACAGGTCGACGCCGATCACCGGCTTCAGGCCGGCCGACATCGCCGCGCGATAGAACTTCACCATCGCAAACAGGTTGCATTCGTCGGTGAGGGCGATCGCGCCCATGCCGGCGGCGGCCGCGGCCTTCATCAGCTCGGGCACGCGCACCACGCTGTCGACCAGCGCGTATTCGGTGTGCAACCTCAGGTGGACAAAATCGGACATCGGATCAGCAGACCTTCATCGCAATGCGCACCGGCTCGAAGCTGGTCCGGTGTACCGGCGAGGGACCCAGGCGCCCCAGCGCCTCCAGGTGCTCCGGCGTGCCATACCCTTTATGCGTGCACAGCTGATAGCCGGGATACACCTGCTCCAGCGAATGCATCAGTTCATCCCGCGCGCACTTGGCGAGGATGGAGGCGGCGCTGATGGCGCGCACCAGCGAATCGCCCTGCACCACCGCCTCGACCTTGTCGCAGCAATCGCCGATCAGCGGCATGCGGTTGCCATCCACCAGCACCACCTCGGGACGGATGCTGAGGCCCTGCACCGCGCGGCGCATCGCCAGCATGGTGGCACCGAGGATATTCAGCGCGTCGATCTCCTCGACATCAGCCCAGGCCACCTGCCAGGCGAGCGCACGCTCGCGGATGCGTCCGGCCAGCACCGCGCGGCGCGCGGCCGTCAGCTGCTTGGAATCGGCCAGGCCGCGGATGGGACGCGCCGGATCGAGCACCACGGCAGCGGCATAAACCGGCCCGGCCAGCGGGCCGCGGCCAGCCTCATCCACACCGGCAATCACTGCGGTGCTGCGCATCCAGTCTCTGGCGCGGCGGGCGCCGGAACCATCCATCATTTGGCCATCTCCCTGGCCGCGACGATACCGTGCCGGGCGATCAGATCAAGCCGGATTTCAGGTGCCGCAATTGGAGGCGCGCTGCGGGCGATCGCGCGCTTTTTCTCACGAATTGCTTGACGCCGGCGCGCGCCCTGGTTCTCCGTTTTCCGTGCCCGGCGATGGTCAATCCGCGGCTGGTTTGTCCAGCATCTCGACCAGCACAGCAGCAGCGCGACGCGCACCGCCATGGCGCAGGGTGTGGTGGATGAAACGGAAACGCTGCCGCAGGCATTCACGCTTCGCCGCATCCTCCAGCAGCGCGTGCAATGCCGGCGCCAGCAACCCGGGATCGACCTTCTCCTGGAAGAACTCCTGCACCAGCTCCTCGCCCGCCAGCAGGTTCGGCAGCGAGAAATGCTTCACCTTCACCAGACCGAGGTCGCGCGCGATGAAGGCCGTCAGCGGCGCCAGGCGGTAGGCCACCACCATCGGCGTCCCATGCAGCAGCGCCTGCAGGGTGGCGGTGCCGGAGGCCACCAGCGCCACGTCCGCCGCCGCCAGCGCCTCGTCGGCGCGTCCGTTCAGCAGCCGCACGGATGCACCGGCTTCGCGCACCTGCGCGATGAACTGTTCACCCACCCAGCCGGAGGCCATCGGGGCGATGAACTGCAGCGGCCCCTGGTGCAGCCTTGCCAGTTGCACGGCGGTGCGCGCGAAATCGGCGCCGAGCCGGCGCACCTCGCCTTCGCGGCTGCCGGGCAGCAGCGCCACGACGGTGGCTGAGGCGTCGATGTCCAGTGCCGCGCGCGCCTGCCCGCGCAGCGGCTCCAGAGGCACCTGTTCCGCCAGCGGATGGCCGACAAATTCGGCCCGCACCGGCACCTGCGCATAGGCTTCAGGCTCGAACGGCAGCAGGCACAGCACCACATCGACGCTGCGCGCGATCTTGTGCACCCGGCCGCGCCGCCAGGCCCACACCTGCGGGCTGACGTACTGCGCCGTGGTCACGCCGCGCTCACGCAGGCGCCTTGCCAGACCGAGGTTGAAGGCCGGCGAATCGATGCCGACGAAGACGTCAATGGGAGGCGCCAGGAATTCCCGCTGCAGGCGATTGCGCAGTTTCAGCAGCCGCGGCAGGTGCCGCAGCGGCTCCACCAGCCCCATCACCGCCAGCTCGTCGCTGTGGCCCAGCACCTGGCAGCCGGCGGCACGCATGCGCTCGCCCGCCACGCCGATGAATTCGGCCCGCGGCAGCCGCTCGCGCAGCGCCTCGATCAGTGCCGCACCCAGCAGGTCGCCGGAGGCCTCACCCGCCACCAGCCCGATGCGCAGCGGGCGGGTATGCAGCGATCCGGCGGATTGCGGCGGCATCGGCCGTGAAAGTCAGCGCGCCAGGCCGCGTCCGGATCCGCGCAGGAACTCGGCGAAGATGCGCAGCACCGGCTGCTCCTCGGCCATCTTCCCGATCTGCGCGGCCGCCTCGACCAGCGGCAGGTCACTGCGGTACAGGGTGCGGAAGGCGTTGCGGATGGCGCGCGTCTGCTCCTCGGTGAAGCCGCGGCGCTTCAGGCCCTCGACGTTCACCGCGCGCGGCGCTGCCGGCTGCCCGGCCGCCAGGACATAGGGCGGGATGTCCTGCAGCACCGCCGTGTTGTTGCCGATGAAAGCATGCGCGCCGATGCGGCAGAACTGGTGCGCGCCGGCATAACCGCTGAGGATGGCCCAGTCGCCCACTTCCACGTGCCCGGCCAGGTTCACGGCATTGGACATGATGATGTGGTCGCCCAGCACGCAGTCATGCGCCACGTGCGAATAGGCCAGGACCAGGTTGTCGTTGCCGATGCGGGTTTCGCCGATGCCGGTGACCGTGCCGCGGTTCACCGTGACGAATTCGCGGAAGGTGTTGCGGTCGCCGATCACCAGCCGCGTCGGCTCGCCGCGGTATTTCATGTCCTGCGGCGCGTCGCCGATCGAGGCGAACTGGAAGATCTGGTTGTCTTCGCCGATCACGGTCGGGCCGTTCACCACGGCATGCGGACCGATGCGCGTGCCACGGCCGATGACCACGCCTTCGCCGATCACGGCGAAGGGGCCGACGGTCACATCCGCCGCGAGCTGCGCATCCGGCGAGATGACGGCGCGCGGGTCGATGCTCAAGGCGTGACGACCGTGGCGTTTTCCGCGTCGGGGAACAGCATCATCTCGGCGCTGACGGCCTCGGTCTCCCCGACATAGGCGGCCGTGTCGAGCTTCCAGATGCCCTTCATGTTGCGCCCCACCGTGGCGGTGAGGATCAGCTGGTCGCCGGGCTCGACCGGACGGCGGAAACGGCAGCCGTCGATACCGGCGAAATAGAAGCGCGTGTTCTCGTTGGGGATGCGGCCCAGCGTGGTGTAGGTGAGGATGCCGGCAGTCTGCGCCAGCGCCTCGAGCACCATCACGCCCGGCATCACCGGCCGGCCCGGGAAATGCCCGGTGAAGAACGGCTCGTTGAAGGTGACGTTCTTGATCGCGCGGATGCTCTGGCCCGGCGTGCATTCGAGCACCCGGTCCACCAGCAGGAAGGGATAGCGATGAGGCAGCCGCCCCAGGATCGCGTAGATGTCGAGAAACGGTTTGTCAGTGCTGCTCATCTTCCTCACCCTGGTTTGTGCCGCCCGGCGCTTCGAGCCTTCGCACCCGCGCCTCGAGTGCATCCAGCCGCTTGATGCGGCCGACGATGCGGCGCCAGTGCCGGGCCTCTTCTGCCGGGAGCACGTTCGAATACATGCCGGGCTGGCTCAGTGAGTGCGTCACCATGCCGAACCCGGCGATGACGATATCATCGCCGATGGTCAGTTGCCCGCCGATCCCGGTGCCGCCGCCGATCATGCAGCGCTGGCCGATGCGGGTGCTGCCGGCGATGCCGGTGCAGGCCGCGATGGCGGTGTGCGCGCCGATGCGCACGTTGTGCGCCACCTGGATCTGGTTGTCGAGGCGCACGCCGTCCTCGATCACGGTATCGCCCAGCGCGCCGCGGTCGATGGTGGTGTTGGCGCCGATCTCCACGTCATGGCCGATGCGCACGCGACCCAGCTGCGGCACCTTCACCCAGGCCACGCCATCGCGGGCATTGCCGAAGCCGTCGGAACCGATCACCGCGCCGGGATGCACGATGCAGCGCTCGCCGAGTTCGCTGCCGGCCAGCACGCAGGCGCGCTCGAGGATACGCGTGTCGGCCCCGATCACCGTGCCGGCGCCGACAATCGCCTGCGGGCCGATGCGGCAGCGCGCGCCGATGCGGGCGCCCTCCTCCACCACCGCCAGCGGACCGACCTCGGCAGTGGCATCGATGACCGCGCCGGGGGCGACCACCGCCGAAGCGTGAACTCCCGCGCGCAATGGCGGCAGCGGATGCAGCAGCGCCGCGATGCGCGCAAAGGTGGCATGGGGATTGGGATGCAGCAATGCATCCACCGGGCAGTCCCCGGCGTGCTTCGGCGCAAGGACCACGGCGCCCAGCCGCGAAGTGCGCAGCACCTCGCGCAGGGCCGGATTGACCAGGAATCCCAGTGACGAGGGCCCGCCATCGAGCCCTGCCACCGAATCGACGCGCCGCGCGGGGTCGCCGCGCAGCGCACATCCGAAACGCAGCGCGAGCTGGCCGAGGCTCAGGCTCGCGGCTGCGGACGACATGACCGGTCCGGTCGTGTCAGGGCGTCGCAGGACGCGACTGCATCGCCTGCAGCACCGGCGCGGTGATGTCCAGCGCCTGCTTGGCCCACAGCACGCCGTCGGCCAGCACGATGTCGAAGTTGTTCGCCTGCGCGTACTTCTGCACCTCTTCGAGCACGAGGCGGTTGAGCTTCATCATCTCTTCGTTGCGACGGGTGCTCAGGCGGTCCTCGAACTTCTCCTGCTTGGCCTGCAGGTCGATCAGGCCGTCACGCAGCTCGCGCTGCGCGGCATTGACCTGGGCGGACGTCATCGTGGCGGCGTCCTTGTTGAGCTTTTCCTCACGCTGCACCAGCGTCTGGCGCAGGGTCTCGATCTCGCGCTGCTGCGGGCCGAGTTCGTTTTGCAGCGCGGTGGTGGCGGCGCGGGCCTGCGGTGATTCCTGCAGCAGCACCTGCAGGTTGACCACGCCGATCCTGCTCGCGGCCTCGGCGGCGAGCAGCTGTGCGGACCCCGTCATGGCGACCAGGGCGAGAAGTGCAATGCCGAATCGTTTCACGATGAACCTCTGCTGGAAAAATCAGAATGCCTGACCGATCGAGAACTGGAAGCGCTCGGTCTCGTCACGCCACAACGGACCTTCACCCTTGGAAGCGTTGAGCGGGATGCCATAGCTGAAGCGGAACAGGCCCAGCGGCGCGAGCCACTCCACCGAAAGGCCCGCCGAACGCCGCAGGTTCTGGAATTTGAACTTGTAGGTCAGTGGCGTCAACCCGCCGTCATCGCCGAAGAAATCGACGTCGTGGGTCGAGAACACGTTGCCAATGTCGTAGAACAGGCTGACGCGGGCGCTGGTCTGCCACTTGCGCGGCATCGGCAGCAGCAGCTCGGCGCGCGCCACGGTCAGCATGTTGCCGCCGTACGGGTTGCCGAAGTCATCCTTCGGGCCCATGCGGCTCTCGCGGAAGCCGCGCACCGTGTCCGGGCCGCCGGCATAGAACTGGCGGTACGGCGGCAGCGCCGTGGTGTCGCCGAATGAATCGCCGTAGGCGACATTGACGTTCAGCATGCCGGTGAAGCGGCCCCAGATCGGGATGTACTGCACCAGGTTGTAGTCGGCGACGTAGTACTCCACCGCGCTGCCCGGCACGCTGGTGCTCAGCGTCAGGCTCTGCTGCTGGCCGCGATCCGGGAACAGGCCGCGGTTCAGCGCCGCGCGGTACCAGCCGGTGGTCAGCTCGAACGCGGTGTACTTGCTGCCGAAGAATTCATACACGTTGCCGAAGCTGTCGACCGCGCTGCGGCTGTAGGGCTTGCCGTTCTGCTGCACCCAGGTGCGCGCCTGCAGCGCGCTGCCGTTCGAGGTGGTCATCAGCTGCGAGCGCGTGGCATTCAGGCCGAAGCGCAGCCCCTGGTATTCGGAGATCGGGTAGCCGAACTGCACACCGGCCGCCACCGACTTCGAGGAGAAGTCCGACGAGGCCGACACGAACTGCGTCACGTCCGAATAGCTCACCGAATAGGTGCGCGAGATGTTGTGGATGCCGGCGTACTGGTTGGTGTGCGAGAAGCTCGCCACCTTGGCGTACTTGCCGGTGTTCAGCTCCAGCGCGACGCGCTTGCCGGTGCCGAAGAAGTTGCTGTCCGCATAGGCGCCGTTGAGGATGAAGGCGGAGGACTCGGAATAACCGATACCGCCCGACAGCGTCGCGCTGGGGCCCTCCTTCACCGTCCAGTTCACGTCGACCAGGTCGTCGGTGCCCTCGACACGCTCGGTCTTGAAGTCGACCTCTTCGATGTAGGGCAGCTGCTGGATGCGCTGCTTGGAACGCTCCAGTGCCCAGTTGGACACCCACGAACCCTCCAGCTGGCGCAGCTCGCGGCGGAACACCACGTCCTGGGTGCGCGTCTGGCCGTTGAAGTTGATGCGGCGCACGTACACGCGCTTGCCCGGGTTCACGATGAAGGTCAGCGTGACCTCCTTCGTCTCCTCATCGAGGCGCGGCACCGGATCGACCTCGGCAAAGGCATAACCCATGCGGCCCAGGTAGGTCTCGATGTATTCCTGCACCGCGGAGATGCGCTGCTGCGAATAGATCTGGCCCCTGGCGATGAACAGGTTGACGAAGGTCTGCAGTTCCTCGGCCGGCACCGAGGCCGTGCCGGTCGCGCGCGCATCGGCGATGCGGTAGACATCCCCCTCGTCGATGCTGATGGTGATGAACATGTCGGACTTGTCGTCCGCGATCTGCACCTGCGCCGATTCGATCTGGAAGTTGGCGTAACCGCGGTCCTGGTAGAACGACGTCAGCTTCTCCAGGTCACCGGTGAGCATCTCGCGCGAGTAGCTGGTGCCTGGCTTCCACCAGTTGTTCCACTTCGGCGTCATCAGCTCGAAGTTCTCGATGATGTCCTCGTCCTTGAACGTCTCGTTGCCGACGATGTTGATCTGGCGGATCTTGGCGCGCGAGCCTTCCTTGATCTCGATGCCGACGCGCACCAGGTTGTCGGGCAGCTCGTCGACCTTGGTCTCGATGCTGACGCCGTACTTGCCCTGGCTGAAGTACTGGTCGGTGAGCTCGGCCTTCACGTCCTCGAGCACCGAGCGGTCGAAGGTCTTGCCCTGCGCAAGGCCGATGCCGCGCAGCGAGCGGTTCAGGTCCTCGGTCTTGATGTCCTTGTTGCCCTTGATCTCGAAGCTTTCGATGGTCGGGCGCTCGCGCACCACGATCACCAGCGTCGCATTGTCACGGCGCACCTCGACCGAGCGGAAGAAGCCGGTCTCGTGCAGGGCATGCACCGCCTCGCGCACGCGCTGCGGGTTGAGCTCATCGCCGATGTTCACCGGCAGGTAGTTCAGCACCGTGCCTTCGGACACGCGCTGCAGGCCGAGGATCTGGATGTCGCCGACGGTGAAGCGCGCGGCATCGCCGGCCACCTGGGCCTGTGCGATCGGCGCTGCCGCGGTCAGGCCCAGCAGGGCCATCAGGGGAATCTTGTTCTTCATCTCAACCGAACTGCCGCAGGATGTCGTTGAAAAGCGCCACGCCCATCAGCAGCACGAGCATTGCGATACCCACCTGCTGGCCCAGGATCTGCGCCCGCTCGGAGAGCGGACTGCCCTTCACCCACTCCACCAGCTGGTACACCACCTGGCCGCCATCGAGGATGGGCACCGGCAGCAGGTTGATGAACCCCAGCGAGAGACTGATGAGCACCAGGAAGGAAATGAACGTGGTGGCGCCGGAGATCGCCGACTCGCCGGCGAACTCCATGATGGTCAGCGGACCGGAAAGGTTCTTCAGGGACACATTCCCCTGCAGCATGCGCCAGAACACCTTGGCCTGCAGGACGGTCATGTCCCAGGCGCGTCCGGCGCCCATCGACAGGGACTCGAACAGGCCGAGGCGCGACTGCAGCACCATCGATTCAGGCAGCGTCGGACGGGCCGCGCCGACGCCCAGGCGGCCGACCTCGGCGCCGTTGGCTTCGGTGACCCCCACTTCGACACGCAGCGTGCGCTCGGCGCCGTCGCGGCGCAGGGTGACGTCCATCGTGCCGCGCGGACGGGACTGGATCTGGCGGGTCAGCTCTTCGAAATCGGCCACCGGCGCGCCGTTGACGGCCAGCACCTCATCGCCGACACGCAGGCCGGCCAGGTCAGCCGGACCACCCGCCTCCACCTCGGTCAGTACCGCCGGCACGGTCGGTCGCCAGAAGCGGAAGCCCAGTCCACCGGGCAGGCTGTCCGGCTCGGTGAGGCGGCGGCGCTGCGCGGCGTCGGCGACATCGAGCACCACCACGCGCTCGGCGCCGGCCTGGTTGCGCACGGTCATGCGCAAATGGCCGTCGCCGGTCATCTTCTCGAGCAGGCCGATCAGCACGTCGGAACGACCATCGGCGCGACGGCCGTCGAGCGCGAGGATTTCATCGCCGGACTGCAGCCCGGCCATCGCCGCGGGCGTGTCGGGCTGCACCTGCCCCACCACGGCGCGCAGGTCCTGCGTGCCATTGACCCAGTACAGGCCCCACAACAGCAGGATGGCAAAGAAGATGTTGAAGGCCGGACCGGCCAGCAGCACCAGGATGCGCTGCCAGTGCGGGCGACGGGTGAAGGCGCGGTGCAGTTCGGAGGGATCGACCGGACCTTCGCGCTCGTCGAGCAGCTTCACGTAGCCGCCCAGTGGAATGGCCGCCACCACGTATTCGACGCGGTCGGCGTCACGGCCGATGCGCCGCCACAGCGCCTTGCCGAAGCCCACCGAGAATTTCTGGACCTTGAAACCTAAGCGGCGCGCCACCCAGTAATGGCCGTATTCGTGCACGGTGACCAGCACGCCGACGGCGACCAGGAAGGCCAGCAGGTGCTGCCAGGACAGGCTCATCGGGCCACCCCCGACTGCCGCGAGATGTGCTCTTCGGCCAGCGCGCGGGCACGCGCGTCCGCGGCCAGGATGGCCGTCAGTTCGTTCGCCTCATGCACAGTGCCCCAGGCATCCATCACCGCCGCACATGTCTCCGGTATGCCACCGAACCTCAGTCTTCCTGCCAGAAAAGCCCCCACAGCCACCTCGTTGGCAGCGTTGAGCACCGCCGGCAATTCCCCGCCGGCGCGCGCGGCCTCGTAGGCCTGCACCAGGCAGGGAAAACGCCCCGTATCCGGCGCCTCGAAATCCAGCCGCGCCACGCGCAGCAGGTCGAGGAATTGTACACCGGAGGCCATGCGTTCCGGCCAAGCCAGCGCATGGGCGATCGGCGTGCGCATGTCGGGCGAACCCAGCTGTGCCAGCACCGATCCGTCGACGTACTCCACCAGCGAATGCACCACACTCTGCCGGTGGATCACCACCTCGATGCGATCGGCCGGCAGCCCGAACAGCAGCGCCGCCTCGATCAGCTCCAGCCCCTTGTTCATCAGCGTGGCGGAGTCGACCGAGATCTTGCGCCCCATGTTCCATGTTGGATGGGCGCAGGCCTGCTCGGGGGTTACATTTTCGATAGCGGCGGCAGACCAGTCCCTGAACGGGCCGCCCGAGGCGGTCAGCAGGATGCGGCGCACGCCGGCCGGCGCCTCGCCCAGCGTGCCTGCCGGCGGCAGGCACTGGAAGATGGCATTGTGTTCGCTGTCCAGCGGGATGATGCGGGCGCCGGAGGCGCGTGCCGCGGCCAGCACCAGGGGACCGGCCATCACCAGCGGTTCCTTGTTGGCGATCAGCAGGCGCTTGCCGGCCCGGGCAGCCGCCAGCGTGGACGGCAGTCCCGCGGCACCGACAATCGCCGCCACCACGCAGTCGACCTCGGGCAGCACGGCCAGCTGCGAGGCGGCTTCGGCCCCCTCGAGCACACGGCTGGCCACGCCGTGCTGCCGCAGCCGTTCGCGCAGCGTGCCGGCCAGCCGGGCATCGGCGATGGCGACGTAGTCGGGACGGAATTCGCGGGCCTGTTCGGCCAGGCGCTCGACATTGGAGTGCGCCAGCAGCGCCACCACGCGGTAGGCCCCGGGGTGGCGTCGCAGCACATCCAGCGTGCTTTCCCCGATGCTGCCCGTCGAGCCCAGGACGGCCACGCCGGCCGGCTGGCTCATCCGTGCAGCTCCGGCACCAGCTCCACGCCCAGCATCAGGATGGGCGCGGCAGCCAGCAGGCTGTCGAAGCGGTCGAGCACACCGCCGTGGCCGGGAATCAGCGAGCCGCTGTCCTTCACGCCGGCGTAACGCTTGGCGAGGCTTTCGTTCAGGTCACCGACCACGGAGAACAGCGTCACCACGCAGGTGACGGCCAGCAGGGCCAGCCACGGCAGTCCGCGCCAGGTCGCGACGCCCACCGCCAGCAGCGCGCAGACGACGAGGCCGCCCCAGAGGCCGGCCCAGGTCTTGCCCGGCGACACCGCCGGCGCCAGCTTGGCACCACCGAAACGGCGACCGGCGAAATAGGCGCCGCTGTCGGCCAGCCAGACGATCAGCAAGGCATACATCACGGCCAGCTGGCCCTCTTCCCAGCCGGTGCGCATGCGCACCAGCGCCAGCCAGGCGAAGGACACGGCCAGCAGGCCACTGGCGGCGATCAGCGGCCGCGACACCTTGCGGTTCATCACCACCCAGCCGGTGACCACCACCCAGTAGGCGAAGGCGCCCCACAGCACGCTGCGCAGGCCGGTGCGGGTGTGGCTGAGCTGCCACCACAGCAGGCACAGCGCCACCAGCGCCAGCAGGAACGCCATGCGCGGCGCGCTGCGCGGGGCCACGAAACAGGCCCATTCCCAGCCGGCGGCCAGCAGGATCAGCGACAGCGCCGCCGCCGACCACATCGGCGGCAGCCACAGCACCGCGCCGATCAACAGCGCGGCGATGAAGACGGCGGAAATGACCCGCGTGCCGGTCATGCGCCCGCCTGCGCCTGCGCGGCGGTGAGTCCGTAGCGGCGCTCACGCGAAGCGAAGAACGCCAGCGCGGCCTCGAAGCCGGTTTCGTTGAAATCCGGCCACAGGTCGTCGCAGAAATAGAGTTCGGTGTATGCGAGGTTCCACAGCAGGAAGTTGCTGATGCGCTTCTCGCCACCGGTGCGGATGAAGAGGTCCGGATCGGGAAGTCCCGCCAGCTGCAGGCCGTCGGCAAATTTCTCGGGCGTGATGTCGGCAGGACGCAGCTCGCCGGCGGCGCATTGCGCGGCCAGGCGGCGCGCCGCGGTGACAATGTCCCAGCGGCCGCCATAACCCACCGCCACCTGCAGCTGCAGCGCGGTGTTGCCGGCGGTGCGGACCTCGGCGGTGCTCATGCGGGCCTGCAGGCGCACCGGGAAGCCCTGCCGGTCACCGATGAAACGCAGCCGCACGCCGTTCTTGTGCAGTTCGTCGACCTCGCGGTCGAGCGCCTCGACGAACAGGCTCATCAGCGCGCCGACTTCCTCGCTGGGACGGCCCCAGTTCTCGCTGCTGAAGGCGAACAGCGTCAGCGCGCCGATCTGCCGGCGCATGCATTCGCGGATCGACATGCGCACCGGCTCGACGCCCTCGCGATGGCCGGCCTGGCGCGGCAGGCCGCGCGCATTGGCCCAGCGGCCATTGCCGTCCATGATGATGGCGATGTGACGCGGCAGCGGCATGGCACAACAGGTGAAGGCCTTGCGGCCTTCAGACCTGCATGACTTCCTTTTCCTTGGCGGCCGTGACCTGGTCGATGTCGGCAACGGCCTTGTCGGTGATCTTCTGGATCTCCTCGGCGCCGCGACGCTCGTCGTCCTGCGAGATCAGCTTCTCCTTCAGCGCTTCCTTGATCTCGCTGATCGCGTCCCGGCGCACGTTGCGCACGGCGACCTTGGCGTTCTCGGCCTCCGAGCGCACCACCTTCAGGATGTCGCGGCGGCGCTCCTCGGTCAGCGGCGGCAGCGGGATGCGGATCACCGTGCCGGCGGTGTTCGGGTTCAGGTTCAGGTCGGACTTGTAGATGGCCTTCTCGATGGCCCCGACCATGTTCTTGTCCCACGGCGTGACCACCAGCGTGCGGCCATCCTCGACGCCGATGTTGGCCACCTGGTTCAGCGGCGTGTCGGAGCCGTAGAAGTCCACCTTCAGGCCCTCGATCAGGCTCGGATGCGCACGGCCGGTGCGCAGCTTCTTCAGGTCGGCCTGGAACGCCTGGATGCATTTCTGCATGCGTTGCGTGGCATCGGCCTTGATGTCATTGATCATGGCTTGCTAGATCCTTCTCAGTTGCTGACCAGCGTACCGACATTCTCGCCGCGCACAACCCGCGGCAGGTCGCCCGGATTGTGCAGGTTGAACACCCTGAGGGGAATGTCGTTGTCGCGGCACAGGACGATGGCGGCCGCATCCATCACGTTGAGCCGGTCGTCGAGCACGCGGTCGTAGCTCAGCGACTCATAGCGCGTGGCCTGCGGGTTCTTCACCGGGTCATCCGAATAGACGCCGTTGACCTTGGTGGCCTTCAGCAGCAGGTCGGCGCCCACTTCGATGGCGCGCAGCGAGGCGGCCGTGTCGGTGGTGAAGAACGGGTTGCCGGTGCCGGCGGCGAAGATCACGATGCGCCCCTTCTCCAGGTGGCGGATGGCGCGGCGGCGGATGTAGTCCTCGGCCACCTCGTTGATGCGGATCGCGGACATCACGCGCGCGTGCGCGCCGAGGCCCTCGATCGCATCCTGCATGGCCAGCGAATTCATCACCGTGGCCAGCATGCCCATGTGGTCGGCGGTGACGCGGTCCATGCCGGCACGTGCCAGTCCGGCACCGCGGAAGATGTTGCCGCCACCGATCACCACCGCCACTTCGACGCCGGTGCCGGACACTTCAACCAGTTCGGAGGCCACGCGCTTGAGCATGGCCGGATCGATGCCGTAATCGGCCGCGCCCAGCAGGGCCTCGCCGGAGAGTTTCACCAGGATGCGCCGGTAACGGGTTGAACTCATTGCGCCTTCCTTCCTCGTCTTGCAAAAAAATCCCCGCCGGAGCGGGGATACTCGAATCGCCGAATCTTACTTCGGTGCGCGGCCCTGCACGTCAGTCTTTCTTTGCCAGGCCGGCCTGGTTCATCACTTCGGTGGCGAAGTCCTCGACCTTCTTCTCGATGCCGGCGCCCACTTCCAGGCGCGCGAAGCGGGTGATCTTCGCCTTGGCCCCGGCCAGCAGCTTCTCCACCGAGAGCTTGTCATCCTTCACGAACGGCTGGCCCAGCAGGGTGATCTCGCCCAGCCACTTGTTCATGCCGCCTTCGACGATCTTGGCGAGAATGTTGTCGGGCTTGCCCTTGTTCTTCTCGTCGTTCTTCATGATCTCGATGCGGATGTCGCGCTCCTTGGCCTTGGCCTCTTCCGGCACGTCGGCCGCGGAGAGGTAGGCAGGATTGCTGGCCGCCACGTGCATGGCCAGGTCCTTGGCCAGCTGCGCATCGCCACCGTCCAGCGCCACCAGGGCACCGATGCGGGTGCCGTGCAGGTAGGCGCCGAGGATGCCGGTCGACTCCACGCGCTCGAAGCGGCGCACGGTGATGTTCTCACCCAGCTTGGCGATCAGCGCGCGGCGACGCTCGTCGACGGTCTCGCCGGAGGCCAGCTTCTGCGAGGACAGCGCCTCGACATCGGCCGGCTGGCCCGACAGCGCCAGCTTCGCCACTTCGTTGGCAAAGCCGGTGAAATCGTCGCCACGGGCGACGAAGGCGGTCTCGCTGTTCACTTCGACCAGCACGGCGGTCCTGCCGTCGTCCGAAGCGGCCAGCGCGATGACGCCCTCGGCCGCGACGCGCGAGGCCTTCTTGTCGGCCTTCGCCAGGCCGTTCTTGCGCATCAGCTCGGCGGCGGCATCGAGGTCGCCGTTGGTCTCGACCAGCGCCTTCTTGCACTCCATCATGCCGGCGCCAGTGCGCTCACGCAGCTGGCGGACGGTCTCTGCAGTCACGCTCATCAACGGCCTCCACGGCGGGCGCCGCCCGCTCCACCGGCAGGACGGCGACGGGCGCCGCTGCCGATCTGTTCCTTGCCACCGGCCGGCACGGCAGGCACGGCCGACTCATCGATCTCGGTGTCGGCGATCACACCACCCTCGGCGGCGGCGGCGGCAGCCTCGACGGCGGCGGCAGCCGGCGGACGCGCGGTGCGGCGGCGCACGGCGGCCTGCGGACGCGGACGGCCACGGCCGGCCGGAGCGCGGCGCGGGGCACCGGATTCGTCCAGCTCGACGAAGTCGTCCTCACCCACCACGACCTGCGGCACGGCAGCCTTGCCCTCGAGCACGGCATCGGCCACGGCCGAGGCGT
>CAYNEX010000038.1:0-21995 GCA_964396335.1 uncultured Steroidobacteraceae bacterium
CATCAGCAGCAGCCCGAAAGCAGCGCCGAACAGGGCGAATTTGGTCTTCAGGCTGCGCAAAGTCGCATGATGGTAACCTCGCCCCTGCACTGCGGCTAGCGACCCCACTCCAGCTTATGTCACTTCGTTTTTCGCATGACGAACTTACGGGCCGCAGTCGCTCCCACGTCGTCCAGCTTGAGGATCCGCCTTGTGCACTGCACCGCGAGGTGGTCGAACCCTTTCTGGCGATGCGCGCCGCCGCCGCGCGGGACGGCATCGACCTGGTGCCCTTTTCCTCCTTCCGCGACTTCGACCGGCAGCTGGCGATCTGGAACGCCAAGGCCCGCGGCGAGCGGGAGCTGCGCGGGCCGGGCGGGGAATTGCTGGATGCCCGCGCGATGGGCGAGGATGCCCGGGTCCGGGCCATCCTGTGCTGGTCGGCGCTGCCCGGCGCCAGCCGCCACCACTGGGGCACGGATTTCGACGTGATGGACAGGGCGGCGCTGCCGGAGGGATACCGCCTGCAGGTGATCCCGGAGGAGTTTGCCGCCGATGGCGTATTCGCCCGGCTGGACGCCTGGCTGAAGCAGCACGCGACCCGCTTCGGGTTCTATCGTCCCTACACCACCTTCCGCGGTGGCGTGCGTCCCGAGCCCTGGCACCTGAGCCATGCCGCGGTGGCCGGCGAGGCGTTGCGGCAATTCTCGGCGCCGGCGCTGCGCGAGGCGCTGGATGCCGCGCCGCTGGAAGACCGCGCCGCGGTCGAGCGCCTGCTGCCCGACATCATCGAGCGCTATGTGATGAACGTGGATGCGCCCCCGGCCGGGGCAGTCAGCGCGGCTGGCGCGACCAGGCCCGCCTGAGATAGGTGGACATCAGCCCGCGCACATTATTGAGCGGGTCCGGCTGCGCCGTGTACACCTTCGGCGTCCGCCGCAGCATGCGCCAGCTCTCCCCGCGCAGCACCTGCTGCAGGAAATCGAGGCTGCGCTGGATGGCCTCCATGTACGGGTTGCGGCCGTCATACAACGGCTCGATGTAGCGGTAGGCGCTGCCGAAGGCCCCGTCCAGGCGCTTGGTGATGGTGTCCTGCATGAACTGCGGCGTCTGGCGCAGCAGGTCGAGGCCCGAGGCATAACGCACACCGGTGTCGCCGGTGTCGCTGACCGACAGCGCCACGCCGCCCAGCACGAACTCCGGGTACAGGCGGTCGCGGCATTTCTCGAGGTAACAGCGATCGGCCATCTGCGCGATCATGTCGGCGGTGCCCAGCAGGTGTCCCAGCGCGATGTCACGCGGGTCGCTGACCAGCCTGCCGATGTCCTCGAAGGTCTTTTCATAACCGGTGAAGTGCACCAGCTCGGCGGTGATCGGCGCCCAGTGGGCATAGCCGATCTCCGGCAGGTAATAGGTGAGGAAACGCGCGCTGCGCGACACATGGTTGCGGGTGAACTCGGCGCCGTTCTGGGCTTCCTCGCCCTTCTCGCGCAGGTAGCCGATGTCATGGAACAGCGCCAGGAAGATGCCCACCGCGCCGCGCTCGGCACCCAGTGCCAGGTCGGTGCCCTTGTGCTGGCGCTCGTAGCCGACGATCAGCCGCGCCATCGCCAGGGTGACGTCCAGCGTGTGCTGCTGGTCGTGGTAGACGGTGTCGACGCCGAAGTAACCCGGCATGCGGCCGGTGAAGGCCAGCTCGAAGTCATGGAAGGCGCGCGCCACCGGCCCGAAGTACATGCCCGGCCAGGTGGCCAGGAACAGTTCGTTCACGGCATCGCGAACGTCAGGGGCTGAGGACACCCGCACCGTGTTGGTGACGTCGTAGTCGCTGCGGCGGGCGTTATACATGATGGAGTGCCAGTCTAGGCACCTGCCGCCCGGACACACGCGACGCGTTCCGCACTTTGCATCACGCGGACCCCACCGATATGTCAATTCCCGGAAGGTTTAAGGGTTTCTCTGACTCACCTGTCGGAATCAGCCGGCAATGCCATGCAGCCTGAGCAGCGGACCGATGTCCGGCGCGCGTCCGCGGAACGCGATGAAGGCATCCAGCGCATGACGGCTGCCGCCGCGCGACAGGATGGCATCGACAAAACGCCGCGCGGTGGCGCGATCATAGATGCCGGCTTCCTCGAACGCGGCGAAGGCATCGGCGGAGAGCACCTCGGCCCACTTGTAGCTGTAATAGCCCGCCGCATAACCGCCGGCGAAGATGTGGCCGAAGCTGTTCGGATAGCGGTTCCACTCCGGCACCCGCACCACGGCCACTTCGCGCCGCACCTCATCGAGGATCTCGCGGATGCGCGCGCCGCGCGCCGGGTCATATTCGGCATGCAGGCGGAAGTCGAACAGCGAGAACTCCAGCTGCCGCACGGTGGCAAGGCCGGCCTGGAAGCTGCGCGTCTTCAACAGCTGCGCGATCTTGTCGTCCGGCAGCGGTGAGCCATCGTCCACATGCGCGGTCAGCTCGCGCAGCACTTCCGGCTGCCAGGCATAGTTCTCCATGAACTGGCTGGGCAGCTCGACCGCATCCCAGGCGACGCCGTTGATGCCGGCGATGGAGGGATAACGCACCCGGGTCAGCAGGTGGTGCAGGCCGTGGCCGAACTCGTGGAACAGCGTCACCACGTCGTCGTGGGTGAGCTGCGCCGGCTTGCCGGAGGCACCGGGCAGGGCATTGCAGACCAGGTAGGCCACCGGCAGGGCCTTGCCGGTGGAAAGGTCCTTGCGGCCCACGCAGTCATCCATCCATGCGCCGCTGCGCTTGTTGGGGCGCGCGTAGGGGTCGAGGTATACGCCACCGATGACCTCGCCGGCGGCGTCCAGGATGTCGTAGTAGCGGGCATCCGGATGCCACAGCGACACATCGGTGCGCGGGCGGAAGTCGACCTCGAACAGGCGCTTCACCACCCCGAACAGGCCATCGAGCACGCGCGCCAGCGGGAACCAGGGGCGCAATTCCTCCTGCGAGATGCTGTAGCGCTGTTCCTGCAGCCGCTCGGAGTAATAAGTGATGTCCCAGGCTTCCAGCGGCCGGCCGGCGAACTCGGTGAGTTCGGCCAGGTCACGCTCGGCGGCGGGGCGGGCGGCCCTGGCGAGCTGGCGCAGGAAACCCATCACCTCATCGACGCTGCGCGCCATGCGGCGGGCCAGCGCATAGGCGGCGTAGTTCGGATAGCCCAGCAGCTGCGCGGTCTCGTGGCGCAACTTCAGCAGTTCTTCCATCACCGGCGTGTTGTCGAACTTCGCCGGGGTGGGGCCGGTGGTGGCGGCGCGGGTGCTCCAGGCGCGGTAGAAGGTTTCGCGCAAGGAGCGAGAGTGCGCATCGGTGACCACCGCCACATAGGTGGGCTGGTCGAGGCCCAGCAACCAGCCATTCCTGCCGGCGGCGGTGGCGCGTTCCTTCGCCTGCGCGATGATGGTGGCGTTGAGGCCGGCCAGCTCCGCCTCGTCGGTCACCTCGTGGGTGAAGGAGTTGGTGGCGTCGAGCACGTTCTCGTCGAACTTCGAGGCCAGCCGTGACATCTCCAGCATCAGCGCCTTGAAGCGATCCTTCTTCGCGCCATCCAGCGCCACGCCGGCGAGGCGGAACTCGAGCAGCGCCTGGTCGACCACTGCCAGCTGTTCCTCATCGAGGCGATCGGCCTCGTTGGCGCGCACGGCGCTGAACGCCTTGAAGAGCTTCTCGTTCTGCGTCAGGTCGGTGCCGTATTCGGACAGCAGCGGCAGGCAGGCGTTGTAACGCTCGCGCAATGCCTCGTTGTTCATCACCGCGTTCAGGTGCCCGACCGGCGACCAGGTGCGCGACAGGCGGTGCTGCAGTTCTTCAAGTGGCTCCACCACGGTGCTGAAGCGGGGTTCGGGTGTCGCCTCGATCTGCAGGATGCGGGCCCGGTTCTGCTCGAGGACGGCGCGGACGCCTTCCTCGACGTGTTCCGGACGGATGGCATCGAAGGCCGGGAGCGGGCGGTCTTGCAGCAGCGGATTCGGGTTCATTTCTCCTATTATGCGCCCATGAGTGAATCCTTCGATCTGGTCGTGGTCGGCGGCGGCAGCGGTGGCATCGCCACCGCCCGGCGCGCGGCTGAATATGGTGCGCGCGTGGCGCTGGTGGAGTCCGGGCGCCTCGGCGGCACCTGCGTGAATGTCGGCTGCGTGCCGAAGAAGCTGATGTGGAATGCCGCCGAGCTGGTGGGCGCGATCCACGATGCGGCGGGCTACGGCTTTGACGTGGAGCTGCGCGGCCATGACTGGGCCGGCCTGAAGCAGCGGCGCGATGCCTATGTGGCGCGCCTGAACACTATTTATGAGGCCAACCTGGCCCGCAGCAATGTGGAGCTGGTGCGTGGGCATGGCCGGCTGCTGCCGGGCCGCTGTGTCGAGGTCAACGGCCGGCGCCTGGTGGGCGAGCGCGTGGTGCTGGCCACCGGCGGACGGCCGCGGCGGCCCGACATTCCCGGTGCCGGGCTGGGTCTCGATTCGGACGGGTTCTTTGCGCTGGAGCAGCGGCCGGAGCGCGTGACCGTGGTCGGCAGCGGCTACATCGGCCTGGAGCTGGCCGGCGTGTTCGCCGCGCTCGGCAGCCAGGTGACGCTGGTGGCCCGCAGCCCGCATGTGCTGCGCGGCTTCGATCCGCTGCTGGTCGAGGCGGCCACGCAGGGGCTCACCGAGCTGGGCGTGGCCCAGCACATGGAATGCGCACCCACCGCGCTGAAGCGTGGCGCCGACGGGCGTTTCGACCTCGAACTGGGCAAGGGCGACACGCTGGTCGGCCAGGATGTGGTCATCTGGGCCATCGGCCGTGACCCGCTGACCGAGTTCATCGATCCGGCCATCCGCCGCACCGCCGACGGCTTCATCGAGGTCGACGAGTTCCAGCAGACCTCCGAGCCGGGCGTGTTCGCCGTCGGCGATGTCACCGGCCGCATGCCGCTCACGCCGGTGGCCATCGCCGCCGGCCGCCGCCTGGCCGATCGCCTCTGGGGTGGCATGGAAGGCCGCAAGCTTTCCTACGAGAACGTGCCCACGGTGGTGTTCTCGCATCCGCCGCTGGGTACCGTGGGACTCACCGAGCCGGAGGCGCGCGCCCGCTATGGCGATGGCGCGGTGAAGGTCTATCGCTCGCAGTTCGTGCCGATGTACCACGCGCTGACCGAGGCGCGGCCGCGCACGCACATGAAGCTGGTGACCGCCGGTGGCGACCAGCGGGTGGTGGGCGTGCACCTGGCCGGCCGCGGCGTCGACGAGATGCTGCAGGGATTCGCGGTGGCGGTGCGCATGGGGGCCACCAAGCGCGACTTCGATGATACGGTAGCCATCCACCCCACCGCGGCAGAAGAACTGGTCACGATGCGCTAGCCCGCGATGCTGAAGCTGAACCTCGTCAATACGCTGGCGTTCGCCGGCGTCGTGCTGATGCTGGGCTACCTGCTGCGCAAGGTATTCCCGGTGCTGGCGCGACTGAACCTGCCGGCCGCCGTGCTGGGCGGCCTGCTGGTATCGATGGTCGTGGCGATCGCGCGCGGCCAGGGGGTGACGCTGTTCGAGTTCGACACCACGCTGCAGTCGCCGCTGATGATCGCCTTCTTCACCACCATCGGCTTCGGCGCCAGCCTGCAGCTGCTGAAGGTCGGCGGCCCGCAGGTGCTGCTGTTCTTCCTGCTGGCGCTGGTGTTCGCGGTGCTGCAGAACGTGGTTGGTGTGCTGGTGGCGGTGGTGTTCGGGCTCGATCCGCTGTTCGGCCTGCTGGCCGGATCGGTGACGCTGACCGGCGGGCCGGGCACCGGCCTGGCCTTCGCGCCGCTGTTCGAGGAAGCCGGCGTCGCCGGCGCGGCCTCGATCGCGCTGGCCATGGCGATGGCCGGCATCGTCTGCGGCGCGCTGATCGGCGGGCCGGTCGGTGGCTGGCTGGTCGAGCGCAACAAGCTGGACACGCGCAGCAGCCCGCCGGCGCCGAAGCCGGACATCGAAGCCGCCGAACAGCTCGGTGAACCCCAGGTCATCGCCGTGCCCGATGCCGGCGAGGATGAAAGCGCCGAGACCTGGGCGGTGATGAAGAACGTGGTGACGCTGCTGGTGGCCATGGCGCTGGGCTTCTGGCTGTCCGGCTGGATCGAATCCCATGGCATCACCCTGCCGCCGTACATCGGTGCCATGCTGGTGGCCGCGATGTTGCGCAACATCGATGACCTGACTGGCTGGTTCGGCCTGTCGATGCGCATCCTCGACACCATCGGCGCAATCACGCTGTCGCTGTTCCTGGTCCTGGCGCTGATGACGCTGCGGCTGTGGGAGCTGGTCGGCCTCGCCCTGCCGCTGGTGGTGACGCTGGTGGCGCAGATCGTGCTGATCCTGCTCAGCGTCCCGCTGGTGTTCCGCCTTCTGGGGCGTGACTACGAGGCCTCGGTGATGGGCGGCGGTTTCATCGGCTTCATGCTCGGCACGACCGCCAACGCCATGGCGGTGATGCGCGCGCTGGTGGAGCGTTATGGCCCGGCGCCGCGCGCCTTCTTCGTGGCGCCGCTGGTGGGCGCGTTCTTCATCGACTTCGCCAACGCGGCGCTGGTGACGCTGGGCATCA
Organism: uncultured Steroidobacteraceae bacterium; assembly: GCA_964396335.1. Taxonomy (GTDB): domain Bacteria; phylum Pseudomonadota; class Gammaproteobacteria; order Steroidobacterales; family Steroidobacteraceae; genus ZC4RG30. The sequence goes on from CAYNEX010000038.1 coordinate 6,563, forward strand.
ACCTGCTGCGATGAGCGCGCCCCTGCTGATCGGACATCGCGGCGCCAGCGGTCACCTGCCGGAGCACACGCTGGCGGCCTATTCGCTGGCGCTGCTGCATGGCGCCGATTACATCGAGCCGGACCTGGTGGCGACGCGCGATGGCGTGCTGGTGGCGCGCCACGAGAACGAGATCAGCACCACCACCGATGTGGCCGATCATCCCGAGTTCGAGGAACGCAAGCGCACGCAGTACATCGATGGCGTGGATGTCAGTGGCTGGTTCACCGAGGACTTCACCCTCGAGGAGCTCAAGACGCTGCGCGCGCGCGAGCGCATCCCGGAACTGCGGCCGCGCAATGTACGCTACAACGGCCGCTTCGACATCCCGACGCTGGACGAGATCCTGCAGTACGTCGGCTATGTGAATTCGATGCGCCAGCCGGCCGGGCTGAAGCCCATCGGCGTCTATCCGGAAACCAAGCATCCCTCGCATTTCGCCTCGATCGGGCTGAACCTCGAGCCGTTGCTGCTCGAGACGCTGAACCGCAACCTGGGCGTGGCGCCGGTGTTCATCCAGTCCTTCGAGGTGGGCAACCTGCGCACGCTGCGGCGCCGCTGCAACTATCCGCTGGTGCAGCTGCTGGCCGCTGAAGGCGCGCCGTGGGACCAGTCACCGGAGAAGGGCGGCAACTATGCGCGCATGGCCAGCGCCGACGGCCTGAAGCGCATCGCTGAATACGCCGACGTGGTGGCGGTGCAGAAGCAGATGGTGATCAGCGAGAGCGCCGATGGCACGCTGACCCCCACTTCGCTGGTGGACAACGCCCGTGCGGCCGGCCTGAAGGTGCATGCCTGGACCTTCCGCGCCGAGAACATGTTCCTGCCGGTGAAGTTCCGCCGCGGCACCGACCTGGCTGCGCATGGAGACCTGGGCAGCGAGATCCAGCTGTATGCCAGGACCGGTGTCGACGGCCTGTTCTGTGATCATCCGGACGTTGCGCGCCGCGCATTGCGTTCATTGCAGATCTAGTTGACCCGCGACTGGTGCGCCGGTGGGACAGTCCGGCAGCGATGAGGGCGCGCGGGTTAAATCCGGTTCACCGCCATAATTCGTGCACAGTGCCGGCTCTAAGCTGACCCCGTCCAATCCACTTACCCGGGGTATTGCAATGAAACGCATGATGAAAGGTGGCCTGCTCGCCGCGGCCACGGGTGTGATGCTGATGGTGTCCGGCATGGCTTCGGCGCAGGCGCCGGGCGGTGGCCCGGGCGCGGGTCCGCCACGTGGCGGAATGGGCATGGGAATGGGCATGGGCACGCCGGATCGTGCCGGCACCATCCAGCGCCAGGGCCTGAATGATCCCGCGTTGAAACTCACCGACGCGCAGAAGGCCGAGATCGACAAGATCGCTGATGCATACGTCAAAGAGATCACCGCGGTGAACGAGAAGTACCCGATGACGCCGGGTTCAGCGCCGAGCCAGGAAGCGATGGCGGCGCGCCAGAAGGCCAACGAGAATCTCACCGCGGCGGTGGGCAAGGTGCTGAACGCCGACCAGCGCAAGACCTGGGAAGCGGCGCAGGCTTCGCGCCGTGGTGGCCCGGGCGGCCCGGGCGGCGGCCGTGGCGGTCCCGGTGGCCCGGGTGCCTTTGGTGGTCCCGGTGGTCCCGGTGGTCCCGGTGGTCCCGGTGGTCCCGGTCCTGGCGGTCCCGGCGCCGGTCGCCCGCCCGGTCAATAAGCCATCGTCGCCGCGGGGAGACAGTGCCCGCCGACGTGTTCACAAAAACACTGCCGGAAAGCCCGCATCGCGCGGGCTTTCCTTTTCAGGCGTCGTACCATGGCCACAGACATGCACTGTCCAAGGAGGAATGTGATGGCAACCCTGAATCCGTTGCAGCGCCGGCTTCGTCATCTCACCGCGGCCCTGGTGGCCGGCGGTGCATGCGCGCTGGCCGCGGCACCCGCGCAGGCGCAGGTGCCTGGCATCGACTTCTACCTCGGCGCCGGCGTCGGCCAGAGTGATGCCGATGTGGGTCCGCTCGAACTCACCGATGTGGACGAGACCGACCTGTCGTGGAAGATCATCGGCGGCGTGCGGTTCGCGTCGATCTTCGGCGCCGAGCTGAACTACATCGATTTCGGCAAGGTCAGTGCCGACAACGGCCAGGTGGAATACAAGGGCCTGGCTGCGTTCGGCATGTTCTACCTGCCGCTGCCCCTGCCGGCGCTGGATGTTTTCGCCAAGGCCGGCGTGGCGCGGGTCGATGTCGACATCGATGCCTTCGACTACAGCACCGATGACACGCGTTTCGCCTGGGGCCTGGGCGCGCAGTTCAAGATCGGATCGTGGGCGCTGCGCGGCGAGTACGAACGTTTCCGCGTCAAGGATTCGGTCGGCCTCTCGGCCAAGCCGTCGATGCTGACGCTGGGCTTCACCAAGTCCTTCCTCTGATCCACAGCGCCTGACTGGTTTGCTGCGCGGATTGCTGGATCGCCTGGTACTGCTCGCCGGCACCATTGCCGGCGGGTGCGTGCCGGGGTTCATCCAGCAGTACCGCCAGCGCGTCGGTGGAAGGCTCGACCAGGTGCAGCTCGACCTGGCGCCATTCCGGCAGATTGCCGAACGTTTCCACGACGGCGACATGAACCGCCTGGTGCAGCATCACCTGGCGAGCACCGATCCGAGCTTCCACGCCGAAGGGCAGGCACTGCAGGCCATGCTCGATTCCTTCGCGCGCCTCAGTGCGATGGCCGAGGGGCTGTCCGGTTCATTGTGGGCGCAGATCGGTTACCTGTTGCGCCACTTTGATGCCGACATCGGCGCGGCGACATGGCGCGACCACGTGCCGGTGTTCTCGATGAATCCCGACGGGCTGGTGGTGGCATGCACCATCGGCGTGGCGCTGTGGCTGCTGTTCCTGCTGCTGTGGCGGGCCGGGCGCTGGCTGGCGGATGCCATCCGCCATGCGCGGGCCTCGCCGCCCGCGTACCGCGCGCGCTGATCAGCGGCGCAGCTCGGCGGCCAGTTCGCTGAGCACCGAACGGGTGTCGGGCCGCACGCCGCGCCACAGGTGGAAGGACTCCGCGGCCTGTTCCACCAGCATGCCCAGCCCGTCCATCGCGCGCGCCACACCGCGTTCATGCGCCCAGCGCACGAAGGCTGTCTCGTGGCGGCCATAGGCCAGGTCGTAGCAGATGCTGCGGGCCGAGACGATGCCGGGCGGCAGCGCCGGCAGCTCGCCGCTGAGGCTCGCGGCGGTGGCATTGATGACGATGTCCCAGGGCTGGTTGTCCAGCTGCGAAAAGGCCAGCGCGCTCAGGTGACCCATGTCGCTGAAGGCCTGCACCAGTTCCTGCGCGCGTTCGACGGTGCGATTGACGATGGTGAGCTGGCTGGGCTTCAGGCCCAGCAGCGGTGCCAGCACGCCCCGCGCGGCGCCGCCGGCGCCCCGCAGCAGCACCCGCCGGCCGGCGATGCTGATGCCGTGGTTGTTCACCATGTCGCGGGCGAGACCGGCGCCATCGGTGTTGTCGCCCAGCACACTGCCGTCGTTCCGCAGGGCCAGGGTGTTCACCGCGCCGGCGCGGCGCGCGCGCGGTGTCAGTTCGGCGGCGAAGCGGGCGGCGGCTTCCTTGTGCGGGATGGTGACATTGAGGCCGCGTCCGCCCTGCGCGAAGAAATCGCGCACCACCGCATCGAAGTCCGCCGGTGCGGCATCGATGGTGTCATAGGTGAGGTTCTGGCCGGTCTGGGCCGCGAAGCGCGCGTGGATGAACGGCGAGCGACTGTGGCTGACGGGATGGCCGATGACGGCGTAACGATCGGGAGCACTCATGCGGCGGCGATTCTACGCCCGCCGCCGCATGGCCGGCTGCAATTCAGCGATCAATTGCCTTCCGCGGCGGCGTCCTGGTTGGCGCGCAGCGTGACGTAGGCGAGGATGGCCTGCACATCCTCGCTGCTGAAGACCTCCCTGAACGAGGCCATGCCGTGCGGCTCGCGGGCGCCGCCGATCACCACCTGCTCGAACTGCTCCGGCGCGCGCAGCATCGGCGTGCGGCGCAGGTCGGGCAGCAGGCCCACGCCCACCACGCCGGCCCCATGGCAGCTGCCGCACCAGGTCTCGTACAGCGGTGCGCCGCGCGCCACCACTTCCGGCGCGGCCGTGGCGGGCGGGGGATCGATCGGCGGACGCACCATCGCCGGTGCGGCCGGCAGCTGCAGCTTGCCGTCGAGCTTGAACACCAGCACGCGCGACACGTTCGGCAGCGCGTAACCCTTCATGTTGCCGGCGCCGCCGATCATCGCCCACGAGCCGCCGGTGCCGACGGTGATGGCCACATATTGCTCGCCATCGATGGCATAGCTGATCGGCGCGGCGATGATGCCGGTCTGCGCCGGGAACGACCACAGCTGCTCGCCGGTGCGCGCGTCGATGGCGGTGAATTCACCGGAGCCGGTGCCCTGGAACACCAGTCCGCCGGCGGTCGACAGCGCGCCGCCATTGGCCTGTCCGGCGCGTTCCACGCGCCAGACTTCACGCTGCGCAACCGGGTCCCACGCGATCAGGCGGCCATAGGTGTTTTCATCCACCCACTTCGCATCGAGCATGGCATTGGAGGAGAAGTCCGCACCGCTGTTGGTGGCCAGCTTCACCGGCTGGTATTCAGCCGGCTTGCCGAACTCGAACGGCGTGCCATGGATGGGCAGGTACACCAGCCCGGTCTGCGGGCTGTATGACATCGAATGCCAGGTGTGCACGCCGTTCGGATTGTGCGTCGAACGGAAGATCCTGCCGGTGAGGTTGTAGCGCGCCTCGGGGCGTTCCACCGGCCGGCCGGTAGCCAGGTCCACGTGGCTGGCCCAGGCGATCTCGGTGACGTTCTTCGCCGAGATCAGCTGGCCGGTCTCGCGGTCCAGCACATAAAAGAAGCCGTTCTTCGGCACCTGCATCAGCACGCGCCGTTCAGCGCCATCGATGGTCAGGTTGGCGAGGATCATCTGCTGCGTGGCGGTATGGTCCCAGGTCTCGCCGGGCGACACCTGGTAATGCCAGCGGTAGCTGCCGTCATCCGGATCGAGCGCCACGATCGAGGCCAGGAACAGGTTGTCGCCCTTGCCCTCGCTGCGCAGCGAGTGGTTCCACGGCGAGCCGTTGCCGACGCCGATGTACAGCAGGTCGAGCTCCGGGTCGTACGACATCGAATCCCACACCGTGCCGCCGCCGCCGAGCGCCCACCATTCGCCGGACCAGGTCTTCGCGGCTTCCTCGAGGATGGGGGCCTCGAAACCATCGGCCGGATTGCCGGGCACGGTATAGAAACGCCATGCCATCTCGCCGGTGTTCGCGTCGTACGCGGACACATAACCGCGCACGCCGAACTCGGCGCCGCCGTTGCCGATCAGCACCTTGCCCTTCACCACGCGCGGCGCGCCGGTGATGGTGTAGGGCTTGCTCTGGTCGACGGTGACCACATCCCACAGCACCTTGCCGGTCTTCGAGTCGAGTGCGATCAATCGTCCGTCGATGGTGCCGACGAAGACCTTGCCGTCCCACACCGCCACACCGCGGTTGACCACGTCGCAGCAGGCATTCACCGCCCTGCCGCCGGGCACCTGCGGGTCGTATTGCCACAGCAGCCTGCCGGTCTTCGCGTCATAGGCCTTCACCCGGCTCCAGGCGGTGGAGACATACAGCGCGCCATCCACCATCAGCGGCGTGGCTTCCTGGCCGCGGTTGGTGTCGAGGTCCGCATACCAGGCGAGCCCGAGGCGGCTGATGTTGCCGGTGTTGATGGAATCGAGCGGGCTGAAGCGTTGCTCGGAATAGGTGCGGCCATGGGACATCCATGAACCGGGTTCGGCCTCGGCGTTGACCAGCCGGTCGGCATTCACCGCGGCCTGCCCGACGGGGCTGGATTTCTGGCAGCCGGCAACCAGCGCCAACGCCAGCACCAGACCGAATGCACCCCGACGCGCGGGGCGCGCATAGCCCTGGATCATCATCGTTTGTCCCCCCCGGAACCCGTCCATGGCCCGCGTGCGATAGCGGGTTTATCGTATATCCAGCAACAGCCCGGCCGATTATAGGACCAAGTGGAGGGCCGATCAGGGCAGGCCGGCAGGTAGGACTGTTCCGGCTGGTTTGCCGCGGGGGGCTCGCGCATACTGGGTGCGAAACCCGAAAAAGGGGAAGCCATGCCTACCGTCAATCCATTCAATGTCCCGCAGGAACGGCTCGAGGAGCTGCGCGAGGACTTCGAGGCTGTCGATGACGACCAGGATGGCCGCATCGATTTTGCGGAGTTCACCGGCCTGATGGACAACCTGAACGCGCAGATGTCCAATGACGTGCTGCGCATCGGTTTTGCCGAGATCGACACCGATGGTGACGGGCGCATCAGCCTCGCGGAATTCGTCGCCTGGCGCGCCCGGGGCTGAGCCGCAGCATCTGCCAGGTTATCCAGAGCAAGGAGTCGTCATGTCGCAAGTGAATACGGACAAGCTGGTCGAAGACCTCAAGCATGTGATCCGCGATGCCGAGGAGCTGCTGCGGGCCACCGCCGGCCAGGCCGGTGAGAAGTTCGCCGAGGTGCGCGCGCGCGCCGAGGAATCGCTGCTGTCGGCCAAGGCGCGCCTGCGCGAACTGAGCGGTGACCTGAACCAGCGTGCCTACGCGGCGGCCGACAGTGCCGACCAGTACGTGCGCAGCAATCCCTGGGCGGCGATCGGCATTGCCGCGGCGGCGGGTCTGCTGCTGGGCGCGCTGCTGACCCGTCGGGAAAGGGATTACTGAATGAGCGGCGAGCAGGAGATTGCGGTGGCGGCCCGCAATCTCTCTGACTCGATCGCCAGGCTGAAGGAAGACACGGCCCGGTACTCCAGGGGCAAGATCGATGACCTGCGCGGGTCGACGCAGAAGGAGCTGAACCGGCGCCTCACGGTGCTGATCGGTTTCGCGGCGCTGGGCGTGCTGGGTTTCCTCGGCGTGATCTTCGGCGCGGTGGCCATCATCCTGGCCTTCGGCGACACCCATCCGGCACTGGCCGCGGCCGGCGTTGCGGCGGGCTTCTTCCTGCTGGCCGGAGTCGGCGCGATCCTCGCGGTGCGCGCGCACCGACGCAAGCCGAAGGCGATGGGACGGCTGGCCTCGGTGGCCGGCCTGCTGTGGCGCGTGTCGCGGGCGGTGCGCTGATGCACGCGCTGCGACTCGCCGGCATTTCGCTGCTGGCCATGCTGGCCGTGCCGATGCTGCAGGCGGCCTCGCCGGCGCAGCAGGATTTCACCGAGGCGGTGGCCCGCACGCCGGACCTGGCGCGCGGCCAGCGTCTGTACAACACCTGCGCGGGCTGCCACCGCGACACCGGCCTCGGCAATCTCGACGGCAGCGTGCCGGTCATCGCCGGCCAGCATCGCCAGGTGCTGATCCGCCAGCTGGCGGACTACCGGCATGCGCGACGCTGGGATCCGCGCATGCAGCGTTATGCCGACGTGCACGTGCTGGCCGATCCGCAGGCCATTGCCGATGTCGCCGGTTACATCGAATCGCTGCCGCGCAGTCGCGCCGGTGGCACCGGTCGCGGTGACCTGGTCGAGGGCGGTCGCGCGCTGTTCGCGGCACGGTGCGCCAGCTGCCATGGCGCGAAGGGCGAGGGCGACGCGGATGAAATCGTGCCGCGCATCGGCGGGCAGCACCACGACTACCTGCTGCGCGTGTTCAACGATGCCGTGGAGGGCACGCGGCCGAGCTTCCCGGCCGATCACCTGCGGCTGCTCGAGGGGCTTTCCGGCGACGACCGCCTGGCGCTGGCCGACGCGCTGGCACGCTGGCCCTGAGAGGATCCGGCTGATCCTTCTGATGCAGGAGGGTCAGCCCGATTCGCGCACCAGCCATTGCACGCGGCTGCCGCCGCTGGCCCCGAGCAGGGTTTCCAGCGCCGGCTGCCATTCATTCAGCTGCACATCCAGCTGCCAGGGCGGATTCACCACCAGCATGCCCGAGCCATTCAGGCCGGCGCCGTGGTCGGGCGCATGCAGGCAGAACTCGGCGGTGAGGACAGGGCGCGAGATGCCGCGGATCAATCGCGCCAGCCACAGGTCACTGTCCTGGCGTTTCTTGATCGGATACCAGACGGCCAACACGCCGGTGGCGAAACGTTCCAGCCCTTCGCGCAGCGCGGCGGCCAGCTGCTTCTCTTCATCGCCGGCTTCATAGGGCGGATCGATCAGCACCAGGCCGCGGCGTGAGGGCGGCGGCAGCTGCGCGCGCAAAGCCTGATAGCCATCGCCGTGCAGCACCCGTGTGCGCGCGGCATGCAATGGAGCAATCTGGTCCAGCGCCCGCTGCAGGGCGCGGCTCACCGGTGCCTCGGATTCCACGCACACGGCAGAGTCTCCGTCACGCAACGCGGCGACCGCCAGCAGCGGTGAGCCCGGGTACAGCTTCGGTCCGTCCGTCGCCTGGCGGATGCGCGCCACCGCGTCGAGGTAATCGCGGATCGCCGCCGGCAGCGGGACGGCCGCGGCGGCCGCGGCGGATTCAAGCCTGGCGATGCCGGCAGTGCTTTCGGCGCTGTGGCGTGCATCGGCGCCAGCCAGGTCATACAGGCCGGCGCCCGAATGCGTATCCAGGTAGAGGAAACCCTTGTCCTTCTTCTTCAACGCGGCCAGCAGCTGCAGTAACGCGATGTGCTTGTGCACGTCGGCAAAGTTGCCGGCATGGAAGACGTGGCGGTATTGCATGGGGCTGAGGGTCAGGCACCGGAGGGCCGGCGGCCGGCTAGTTTGCCCGCGCCTCCGAAGGGGCGCAAAGCCGTCGGTGGGTGTCCTCCTTCCGCACTTCTTATGCTGGCGGCGGCGGAACCGGCTGCTGACTGATGCGTCGCGGGGATGAGTTGATACAGCCCGACCGGGCCTCTGTAACCGGTTGGTAACCGTGATGCGACTGACCCTCTAACCGCCCCACCCCCAACCTCTCATGACAGTTCTTGTCTCAAGAGGAGAGGTCAAAGTGGAATTGCGATATCTGCTGGCGGCTGGTCTGGTTTCGAGCATGCCGCTGGCGGCCGTACAGGCGCAGGATGCGGTGCCACAGACAGTGGCTGCTGCGGTCAGTGCAGCGACGGACCAGCTGCAGGAACTGGATACCGTGACCGTGACGGCGCGGCGCCGTGACGAGGAACTGCAGGACGTTCCCGTGGCCATCTCCGTGGTCGATGCCGCGATGCTGGAAGACACCGGCAGCTTCAACGTGCTGCGCCTGACGCAGATCCAGCCGACGCTGCAGTTCTACAGCCAGAACCCGCGCAACTCCGCCGCCAACATCCGCGGCCTGGGTGCGCCGTTCGGACTCACCAATGACGGCATCGAGCAGGGCGTGGGCCTGTATGTGGACGATGTCTACTACAGCCGTGCCGCCGCCTCGACCTTCGACTTCCTCGACGTGGAGCGGCTGGAAGTGCTGCGCGGCCCGCAGGGCACGCTGTACGGCAAGAACACCACCGCCGGCGCCATCAACATCACCACCCGCGCGCCGACCTTCGAGCCGGAGGGCAGCGCCGAACTGACCCTGGGCAGCATCGGTTTCGTGCAGGCCAAGGGCGCGCTGTCCGGCCCGCTGCTCGGTGACACGGTCGCCGGCCGCGTGGCGGTCTCCGGGACCAGCCGCCATGGCACCGTGTTCAACGTCGCCACCGGCAACCGCGTCAACGAGCAGGACAACATCGGCGTGCGCGGCCAGGTCCTGTGGCGCGCCGGTGATGCCGCCGTGACCTTCTCCGGTGACTACAACAAGCAGAATGCCGAGTGCTGCGCGCAGATCTTCGTGCGCGTCGGCACCACGCAGCGTCCGGCCGCGCGCCAGTACTGGCAGCTGGCCGCGATCCAGGACACCGACCCGCGGACCCCGGGCATCCAGCCCTACGCGCCGCCGAGCCTCGATCCCTTCGACCGTCTCACCGACGTCGATGCGAACCTGAACGCCCGCAACGAACTGGGCGGCGCGGCCGTGCGGGTGGTGTCGGATGTGGGTCCGGGCACGCTGACGTCGGTGACCGCATGGCGCTACTGGGACTGGATCCCGAGCAACGACCGTGACTTCACCGGCCTGCCGGTGACCACCAAGTCGGAGAACCCCAGCCACCAGGACCAGTACACGCAGGAACTGCGCTACTCGTTCGTCGGCGACCGCGTCGACTACGTGGTGGGCCTGTTCGGTTACCACCAGAAGCTGCACACCGACGGCGTGCAGGAGCAGGGCTGGGCCGCCAGCGCCTGGCTGCTGAACCCGACCAATGCGATGTCGCAGGATCCGACCGTGATCCAGGGCCTGACGTCCTACAACGACATCGACTTCAAGAACACGTCCGCGGCGTTGTTCGGCCAGCTGTCGTTCAAGGTGACCGACCGCTTCCGCATCGAGCCGGGCCTGCGCCTGAACTGGGACAAGAAGAACGGCTCGTACCACTCCACCGTGATCAACGGTGATGGCGTGGAACTGCCGGTTCTGAGCACCGACCCGGCTTATGCCGACCCGCGCCTGGTGCAGCAGCGCAGCGTGCTGGCCCCGCAGCACTATGACGCCCAGTTCAAGGACTGGAACGTGTCGGGTGACCTGAAGCTGGCCTATGAGCTGACCCCGGACCTGCTGACCTACGCGACCTATGCGCGCAGCTTCAAGACCGGCGGCATCACGCTGAATGGCGTGCCGAGTGATGCGTCCGGCAACCCGATCCTGTCCACCTCGACGGTGGACCCGGAAAAGGTGAACAGCTACGAGGTGGGCTTCAAGTCGCAGTTCCTGGACCGCAGCGTGACGCTGAACGTGGCCGGCTTCTGGACCGACGTGAACGACTTCCAGACCACGGTGACCAACAATGCCGTGGGCGTGCTGCGCGGTTACCTCGCCAACGCCGATCGCGTGCGGGTGCGTGGCGCCGAGGCCGACCTGTCGTGGAACCCGTCGGATCGCTGGAGCCTGTACGTGAATGCCGCCTTCACCGACGGCAAGTACGACAAGTTCACCGACGCGCCGTGCCCGCCGGAACTGGCTGGCGGCACCACTGCTTCGGATGCCAATCCGGCCAGCCCCCCGGGTACGCCCGGCGGCTTCAGCCCGGCCAACTGCGACATCTCGGGCCAGTGGATCGCCGGCATCTCGCGCTGGGCGGGCTCCTGGGGCTTCCAGTACAAGCGCCCGGCGACCATTCTTGGCCGCGACGCGCAGGTGTACTTCGCCTATGACGGCAACGCCCGCAGCCGCTTCTCCTCGAACGCCTCGCGTTCGATCTACACCGACGTGGGAGGGTATGGCGTCGCCAACTTCCGCTTCGGCTTCCGCAGCAACGGCAGCTGGGATGTCTACGGCTGGGTGAAGAATGCCTTCGACAAGCAGTACTTCGAGCAGCTCGCCACGACCCCGGGCAACACCGGCCTGGTCGCCGGCCAGCCCGCCGACCCGCGCACCTGGGGTGTGACGGTGCAGACCAAGTTCTGATCGGAGCCTTCAATGAACGCGTCCCTGTTCTCCCGACGCGGCGCAGCGGCCCTGCTGCTCGGCGCCGGATTCGCAGCTCTCGCGGGCTGCGGTTCCGGCGGCGGCAACGACGGCACGTTGACGCTGCTGAACGTCTCGTATGACCCCACGCGCGAACTGTACGTGGACTTCAACGCGGCGTTCGCCGACTACTGGCAGCAGAAGACCGGCCAGGCGGTGCGCATCCGCCAGTCGCATGGCGGATCGGGCAAGCAGGCGCGTTCGGTGATCGATGGACTGGAGGCCGACGTGGTCACGCTGGCGCTGGCCGCCGACGTGGACTCGCTGGTCACGCAGGGCAAGCTGCTGGCTCCCGACTGGGAGTCACGGCTGCCCGACAACAGCGCCCCCTACACCTCGACCATCGTGTTCCTGGTCCGCAAGGGCAATCCGAAACAGGTGCGCGACTGGAATGACCTGTTGCGCGACGACGTGAAGGTGGTGACGCCGAATCCGAAGACCTCGGGCGGCGCCCGCTGGAACTACCTCGCGGCCTGGGCCTGGGCGCTGGAGCAGCCGGGCGGCAGCGAGCAGTCCGCGCGCGACTACCTGCGCAAGCTGTACGGCAACGTGCCGGTGCTCGACACCGGTGCGCGCGCCTCGCTGACCACCTTTGCCCAGCGCAACGTGGGTGATGTGTTCATCTCGTGGGAGAACGAGGCCTATCTCGCGCTGCGCGAGTTCGGCCAGGACAAGTTCGAGGTCATCGCGCCGTCGGTCAGCATCCTCGCCGAACCGTCGGTGGCGGTGGTCGACCAGGTCGTGATCCGCCGCGGCACGCGCCAGGTGGCCGAGGAATACCTGAAATACCTCTACAGCCCGGTGGGGCAGGAGGTCATTGCGCGCAATTTCTATCGCCCCCGCGATGCGGAAGTGGCCGCGAAGTACGCCGAGCGCTTCCCGCCCATCCGCATGGCCACCATCCAGGACCTGGGTGGCTGGCAGAAGGTGCAGCAGGTGCATTTCGCCGATGGCGGAGTGTTCGACGGGCTGCTGGCGCGCTGAACCAACAAGGAAACCTGCCTACTTCACCGCCATGAAGCTGCAACAGTTGAGGTTCCTCGCCACGGTGGCCCAGAGCGAGCTGAACGTCACTGCCGCCGCCGCGAAACTGCATACCACCCAGCCGGCTGTCAGCAAGCAGCTGCGCCAGCTGGAGGACGAGCTGGGATTCCGGATCTTCGAGCGCCATGGACGCGCGCTCTCGCGCGTGACCGCGCCGGGCGAGCGCGTGGTGGAGTGCGCGATGCGCGTGCTGCGCGAGATCCAGAACATCCGCATCATTTCCACCGACTTCAAGGACGACAGCTCCGGCACGCTGTCGATCGGCACCACCCACACGCAGGCGCGTTACGTGCTGCCGCCGGTGATCAAGACCTTCCGCGAGCGTTACCCGCGCGTGCAGCTGAACCTGCTGCAGGGCACCTCGGAGCAGATCGCGGAGATGGCCCGTACCGGTCGCATCGACCTTGCGATCGCGACGGGTGCGGCGCCGCTGTTCGACGGCTTCCTGCTGCTGCCCTGCTACCGCTGGCACCGGCAGGTGATCGTGCCGCGCGGCCACGCGCTGGAGGGCGAAACGCCGCTGACACTGGAGAAGCTCGGCGAGCATCCCATCGTCAGTTACGTTTTCAGCTTTACCGGACCCTCGTCGCTGACCAATGCCTTCATGGCGCACAACGTGCGGCCGAACATCGCGCTGGCGGCGCGGGACGCCGACGTGATCAAGACCTATGTGCGGCTGGGCATCGGCGTCGGCATCGTCGCCAACATGGCCATCGATCCGGAAGAGGACCAGGACCTGGCCGTGCTCGAGGCCGGCCACCTGTTCCCCGAGCACACCACCTGGGTGGGCCTGGACCGGGGCGCGCTGCTGCGCAGTTATGTGTACGACTTCATGTCGTTGTTTGCGCCGCATCTGTCGAAGCGGCTGGTCGACCGCGCGCGCGCCTGCCCGAGCCAGGCCGAGGCCGACAAGCTGTTCCGCGACATCGAGTTGCCGGAGCGATGAAGCCGGCGCCCGCGCGTGCGGGCGCTGCGTTCGCGAGCCATCCCCTGAAGCAAAAAAATGCGGCCCGTGGAAACGGGCCGCGAGGAAAGCCGAATCGCTTGGGGGGACTTGCGCATTTCGGCGGAAACTGGTGGCCTCTCAAGCGTCCGTCAACGGCGTCGGGGTTGCGATCGACGGACTGCATTGAGGGCCGGATTGCAAGATAGCAGCGTCGGCACATGCCGGTGAAAGGCCAAAACGCTCTGTGCATATTCCAGTCCGTGCCAGCAACGTTTTCGTCACCGTTCTGTAACGGCAGCGCGACTTACTTCATACCCGGCACCGCCTAACCTCCATGGCAGTTCGCAAGAAGGAGGACGGGCATGGCACGCAGACCCCGGTCCATCATCATCGTCGGAGGCGGCTTCTCCGGCATCGTGCTCGCGGCCAACCTGCTGCGCGGCGCAAGACATCCGCTGGAAATCACGCTGCTGGAGCGCACAGCGCAACTGGGCGGCCCGGCCTATGCATCGCGTGACTATCCCTACCTGCTGAACGTGCCGGTGGCGCGCATGTCGGCCGACTCGCGCCGGCCCGAGGCCTTCATGGAGTTCGCGCGCCGTCGCGCGCCGGCCACCGGCTCCGAGGATTTCGTGCCGCGCAGCTGGTATGGCGATTACCTGCGCCAGATGCTGGTGGAGACCGAGGCTGCCTCCGCCTTCGCGCGCCTGCATCGCCTGCAGGGCGACGCTGCGCACCTGTCGCGCGAGAACGCGTGTTATCGCGTCGCGCTGCGTGACGGCCGCATCCTGCGCGCCGACGAGGTGGTGCTGGCCTGTGGCAATCCGCCGCCGGCGCAGCTGCCCGCATTCGAGCCGCTGGTGGGCCACCCGCGTTATGTGGGCGACGGCTGTCGCGAAAACGGTCCGCACCAGATGCCGGGAGAAGTGCTGCTGGTCGGCACCGGCCTCACCATGGCGGATGCGGCGCTGGCCGCCAGCGCGCGCGGCGCGGAGCGCGTGTTCGCGATCTCGCGCCATGGCCTGGTGCCACCGTCGCAGGCCGCCGGCACGCATGTCGTGCACGACCTGCGCGTGCGGCCGCGCCTCGCGGAAGCGCGCTCGCCGCGCGAGCTGCTGCGCCTGGCGCGCCGGCTGGCGCAGGAACACGAGGCGGCCGGCGGTGACTGGCGCAGTGTCGTGAACGAGATCCGCGAGCATGCGCCGGCCCTGTGGCATGGATTCGACGCGTCGCAGCGCCGGCAGTTCCTGCGGCACCTGCGCGCCTACTGGGATGTGCATCGCCACCGCCTGCCCGCCAGCACCGCAGGTCGCCTCTCGGTGCTGCGGGATGCCGGCAGGTTGCATGTGCACGCGGGTCGCATCATCGCCGCGCGCGAGGATGATTCGCGCCTGCAGGTGACGTGGCGTCCGCGTGGCGCGGAGGCGCCGCGGACCCTGACGGTGGACTGGATCGTCAATTGCACCGGTCCCGACTATGACCTGCGGCGTTCGCAGGATCCGTTGTTCCGCACGGCGATCCGCGACGGCCTGATCGTGCCGGATGAATGCGGCCTGGGGTTGCGCACCGGTCAGCATGGCGCGTTGATGAACGATGACGGGCGAGTGCAGGACGGTTTGTACTGCCTCGGCCCGATGCTGCGCGCTGATCATTGGGAAACCACAGCGGTCGCGGAGCTGCGCACTCATGCCGAAGCGCTTGCTGCACATCTGCTCGATGCATATGAATCGGCGTCGCGGTTACATTCCGCACCGATTCCGGTGATCTCCCGGTTACAGCGCGGTCACATGCCTGAACGCGCAGTTCATGCGGCGAATCGTCATTTCTGATCGTGATGACGCGTCGCTAGTCTCTGCCGCAACAAGCCTCCGGTGCCGGAGGCGATGCGGTCGGTGACCGAGGAGT
>CAYNEX010000039.1:0-21298 GCA_964396335.1 uncultured Steroidobacteraceae bacterium
TGCGCGCATACACCTTGGTGGTCTGCACCTGCTCGGCGCTGACGATCCACGCCGGCCGCGCCTTGAACTGGCCGGAGCCGGGGTGGATGAACAGCTTGGTGCCGTTCGCGCCCAGGTATTCGCCCTGTTCGCGCTTCTGTGCCACCTGCGACAGCAGGCCGGCCAGCAGCGCGCGATGGATGGATTCATAGCTGGCGGGCTGTGAATTCGGCATCAGGGCCAGCTCGCCCTTCACCACCTCCATCACCTGGCCGTGCACGTCATGCCATTCGGTGAGGCGCAGGTAGGAGAGGAAATTCTCGCGGCACCAGCCGCGCAGCTTCGCGCGCGACAGCTGCGCGCGCTGTCCGGCGAAGGCGCGCCACAGGTTCAGCAGCGACAGGAAGTCCGAGTGCTCGTCGCGCAGTGGCGCGTGCTTCTGGTCGGCCTGAGTCTGCTTGTCAGCGGGACGGTCGCGCGGATCGGGCACCGACAGCGCCGCCGCGATGATGGCCACTTCCTCCAGCGCGCCTTCCTTCGCGGCGGCCAGCAGCATGCGGCCCAGGCGTGGATCGAGTGGCAACCGCGCCAGCTTGCGGCCGATGTCGGTGAGGCGGCCGTCCTCGCCCAGCGCGCCCAGTTCCCGCAGCGTGCGCTGGCCATCGCGGATGTAGCGGCCATCCGGCGGTTCGACGAACGGGAAGTCCTCGATGGCGCCCAGCTTCAGCGCGTGCATCTGCAGGATCACCGCCGCGAGGTTGGTGCGCTGGATCTCCGGTTCGGTGAATTCGGGCCGGGCGAGGAAATCCTCCTCGGAATACAGCCGGATCGCGATGCCCGGTCCCACGCGGCCGCAGCGGCCGGAGCGCTGGTTGGCCGAGGCGCGCGAGATCTTCTCGATCGGCAGGCGCTGCAGGCGGCTGCGATGGGAATAGCGGCTGATGCGCGCCACGCCGGTGTCGATCACGGCGCGGATGCCCGGCACCGTCAGCGAGGTTTCGGCCACGTTGGTGGCCAGCACGATGCGGCGCCGTCCGGAAGGGCGGAACACGCGTTCCTGCTCGTTCTGTGCCAGGCGCGAGTACAGCGGCAGGATCTCGCAGCCCTGCGGATGGTGCTTGCGCAGCGACTCGGCGGTCTCGCGGATCTCGCGCTCGCCGCTGAGGAACACCAGGATGTCGCCGGCCTGGTCGCGCCACAGCTCATCCACCGCATTCAGCAGCGCCTGCTGCTGGTCGGCGGTGGTCTCGTCATCCTCGTCATCGTCCTGCTGCACCGGCCGGTAGCGCACCTCCACCGGGTAGCTGCGGCCGGAGACCTGGATGATGGGCGCATCGCCGAAGTGCTTCGAGAAGCGTTCCGGGTCGATGGTGGCCGAGGTGATGATGACCTTCAGGTCCGGCCGTCGCGGCAGCAGCCACTTCAGGTAGCCGAGCAGGAAGTCGATGTTCAGCGAGCGCTCGTGCGCCTCGTCGACGATGATGGTGTCGTAGTAGTCGAGGAAACGGTCACCCTGCGTCTCGGCCAGCAGGATGCCGTCGGTCATCAGCTTGATCAGGCCCTGCGGGTGGGTGCGGTCCTGGAAGCGCAGCTTGTAGCCGACCACCTGCCCCAGTGGCGCCTTCAGCTCCTCGGCAATGCGCGCCGCCACCGTGCGCGCGGCAATGCGCCGCGGCTGGGTGTGGCCGATCGCCCCGGCAATGCCGCGGCCCGCCTCAAGGCAGATCTTCGGCAGCTGGGTGGTCTTTCCCGAGCCGGTCTCGCCGCAGACGATGACCACCTGGTGCTGCTCGATGGCGCGGCGGATCTTCTCGCGATGTGCCGAGACCGGCAGTTCTTCCGGGTAGCTGACCTGCGGCACGCTGGCCGCCCGCGCCGCGCGGCTGGCCATCGAAGCCTCGATCTTCTGCGCCAGTGCCGCTTCTCCCGCCGAGACATCCCGCCCACGTTGCCGTTCGCCGCGCAGCCGGTCCCGCTCGCGGCGCAGGCGGAACTGGTCACGTCTCAGGCACTGGTCGATGGAGGGCGGGGCGGCAGGATCAGGCGGGGTCATGGCGCGTCAGGCGCACGGGCGCACGGGCGAACTGGGGCGCGAGTCTACTGGAAGTGGCGCGTTGACAGTCATCGTGTATTGATGTCAGTATCAATGACATGACGAGTGCGCCCACCTATACCAGTCCGCTGCGCGAGCGGCAGAAGGCCGACACCCGCGAGCTGATCCTCGAGGCAGTGACGCGCCTGCTGCGCAACCGCGAGCTCACCGACCTGTCGCTGGCACTGGTGGCACGCGAGGCCGGCATCACCGAACGCACCGTTTACCGGCATTTCGCCACCCGCGAGCAGCTGCTCGAGGCCACCTGGGCGGCGGTCAATGAAAAGCTCGGCATGCGCGAGTTCCCGAAGACCGCGGCCGAACTGGTCGAACGGCCGCTGACGGTGTTCCCGGCCCTGGAGGAACAGGCCGAGGTGATCCGCGCCATGCTGGCCTCACCACAGGGCCGCGAACTGCGGCTGCGGGTGAACCGCGAAAGGCAGGCCGCCATCCGTGCCGCCGTGCGCGATGCCAGGCCGAAACTGCGCGAGCCGGGTTTCACCCGCCTGTGCGCGGCGGTCCAGTTGCTCTACAGCGCATCCGGCTGGGCGACCATGACCGACTACTGGGACCTGGACGGTGCCGAGGCCGGCCGCGCCGCCTCCGAAGCCATCGCCGCATTGCTCGGCGTGTCCGCTGATCGCCATACCGCCAACAACAAGAGGAAGGAGGGATCCCCATGATTTTCCACGCCGCATTGCCGGCCGAACACCCGGAGAACGCCGCCCGCACGCTGGCGCGCATGCTGGGCGGTGAAGCCATGCCGTTTCCGCCGGGGCCGGGCAGCTGGATGGCCTGGTCGAAGGACGGCGCGACCGAGCTGGAGCTGATGCCGCGCGGCATGCAGTTCGTGCGCGGCGAGAGCGAGGTGGACATGGTGGGTGGGCAGGATTCGCCACGCCATTCCGGATGGCATGTCGCCATCGGCACCGAGGTGGCCGCGGACGACGTGCTGCGCATCGCCGCCGAGGCCGGCTGGCCGGCCCGCATCTGCCATCGCGCCGATTTCTTCCGCGTGATCGAGGTGTGGGTGGACGGCGTGCAGATGCTGGAAGTGCTCGACCCGGCCATGCAGGATGAATACCGGCGCAGCATGACGCCGGCCAACTGGAAGCGGGTGTTCGGCCTCGACGCGGCGGCGGCCTGAGCCTTCAGGGGGCGGTGCGGGAAAGACGCACGTCCATCCACACCGCCACCGCCAGCACCGCGCCGCGCACGATGAAGCGCATCTCCGGCGAGATGGCCAGCAGCGTCATGCCGTTCAGCAGCGTGGCCATGATCAGCGCGCCGAACAGCACGCCGGTGACGGTGCCGCGCCCGCCCTTCAGGCTGGCGCCGCCGATCACGCAGGCGGCGATGGCATCCAGTTCCATCAGCTGGCCGGTGGTGGTGGTCGAGGCGCCGGCGAACGCGGTCTGCAGGAATCCGGCGATGGCGACGATCACGCCCATGATGGCAAAGGCCGCGATCACCACGCGGCCGGTGGGCACGCCGGAGACCACCGCGGCCTCCTCGTTGCCACCGATGGCGAACAGGTAACGGCCCAGCCGCAGGTGCTGGCAGATCACATGCACCACGAAGGCGGTGGCGGCGAGGATCAGCAGGCTCAGTGGCACGCCGCGGTACTGGTTCAGCACCAGCGTCACCAGCAGCAGCACCTGCGCCGAGACAAACCAGCGCAGGAACAACGCCTCGCCATCGGAGGGCAGGCCTCGTGACTGGCGGCGGCGGTGGGCGCTCCAGGCCGAGACGCCCAGCAGCAGCGCCAGCAGCGCGGCCAGCACATAACCCCACAGCGGCGGCACATACCAGGTGGTCAGCAGTGAATAGAGGTTGGTCTCGCCGCCGCGTACCACCGGCACGGTTTCGCTGCGGATCACCAGCCAATGCACGCCCTTGAAGACCAGCAGGCCACCCAGCGTGATGATGAACGCGGGGATCTTCTCGCGCACGATCAGCGTGCCCATCGCCGCATACAGCAGCACGCTGAGCAGCGTGGTCAGCAGCAGCGCCGCCGGCGCCGGGAATCCCTGCTGCACCACCAGCACCGCGGCGATGCCGCCCATCAGGCCCAGGCCGCTGCCCACCGACAGGTCGATGTGCCCCGGCAGGATGATCAGCAGCATGCCCAGCGCCAGCACGGCGGTGGCGGCCACCTCGATCGACAGCTGCGAGAGGTTGCGGGCGCTGAGGAAGGCCGGATCGGCGATCCAGAAGCACAGCGAGATCGCCACCAGCGCGATCAGCATCGAGAAATCGCGCAGCCCGATGCGGGAGGAGGTGATCATGAGGCCACCTGCTGCATGCCCATGGCCGCCGCCAGCAGCGCCTGTTGCGTGGCGCCCTTTGCGTCGAATTCGCCGCCCATCCGGCCGTCGGCCAGCATCACGATGCGATCGCTCATTCCCATCAGCTCCGGAAGCTCGCTCGAGACCAGCAGAACGCCCAGTCCCTGGTCGGTGAGGTCATTGATCAGTTCATAGATTTCCAGCTTGGCGCCCACGTCGATGCCGCGCGTGGGCTCATCCAGCAGCACCACCTTCGGGCGTGTCATCAGCGCCTTGCCCAGCATCACTTTCTGCTGGTTGCCGCCGGACAGCGTGTGCGTGACCGTCTCCTGGCTGGCGGCGCGGATGCGCAGGCGCTGAATGTACTGGTCATTGGCGGCCGCCTCGCGGTCGCGGTCGACCAGGCCACGCCGTGCGATGCGGCGCAGGTCCGACAGCGACAGGTTGAAACCCACCGTCTGCTGCAGCACCAGGCCGAAGCGCTTGCGGTCCTCGGTGATCAGCGCCAGGCCCTGGCGGATGCAGGCGCCGGGCGAACGGGCCAGTTGCTGTCCCTCCAGGCGGGCTTCGCCGGCAACACGATGGCCCCAGATGCCGAACAGGTGCATCAGCAGTTCGCTGCGGCCTGCGCCCATCAGTCCGCCGATGCCCAGCACTTCGCCGGCGCGCACGCTGAGGTGGATGTCGCGCAGGCGTGGCGGGGCATTTTCCGTCGCCGCGACGCTGAGGCCGCGTACCTGCAGCAGCACATCGCCGGGTTCTCGCCGGCGCCGCGGGAACAGGTCCTCGATGCGTCGGCCCACCATGTGCGCGATGACTTCGGTGCGGCTGGCCTCCGCCGTGGGCAGCGTGACGATGCTGCGGCCGTCGCGCAGCACCGTGATGCGGTCGCTGATGGCGAAGACTTCCTCCAGCTTGTGCGAAATGTAGATGCAGCCGACGCCGCGGTCGGCCAGTTCGCGCACGATCTTCAGCAGCACCTGCACCTCGCGCTCGGTGAGCGCGGCGCTGGGCTCGTCGAGGATCAGCACCTGCGATTCGCGCCGCAGCGCGCGGGCGATCTCCACCAGCTGCCGCTGGCCCACACCGAGGGTGCCGACGACGGCCTCGGCGGGCACGTCGATGCCATGGCGCGCCAGCAGTTGCCGGGCCTGCTCATGCATGTATTCGTGGTCGACGAGGCCGAAGTGCCGGGGCTCCTGCCCCAGGAAGATGTTCTCGGCCACCGTCATTTCCGGAACCAGCGCCAGCTCCTGGTGGATCACCGCGACGCCTGCCTGCTGCGAATCGGCCACCGTGCCGAACTGGCGCTCGGTGCCCGCCACGAAGATCTGTCCCTGGTGGCCGCCGTGCGCGTGCACGCCGCAGAGGATCTTGATCAGCGTGGACTTTCCGGCGCCATTCTCGCCGCACAGCGCATGCACCTCGCCACGCCGCAGGACGAAATCGACGCCATCCAGTGCCACCACGCCGCCGAAGCGCTTGGCGAGGCCGCGGGCCTCGAGCACCACGTCGGAATCAGTGGAAGCTGTCATCTGCCGCGTTCCCTGCACCGTGCTCAACGCGCGGCCTGGAACACGTCCTCGCGTGCGTGGAAGCCGTCGGCGATGACGGTGTCTTCGATGTTGTCGCGCGTCACGGTGACCACATCCAGCAGCAGCGAAGGCACCTGGGTGCGGCCGTTGTCGACGGTATCGCGCGCGACCACGGGCCTGCCGCGTGCCATCGCCACGGCGGTCCCGGCGGCCTGCCTGGCCAGCTTCTGCACCGGCTTGTAGATGGTCATGGCCTGCTCGCCGCTGGCGATGCGCTGCACGGCCACCAGCTCCGCATCCTGGCCGGTGACGATGACACGATCGGTGATGCCTTCCTCGCGCAGCGCCTGGATGGCGCCACCGGCAGTGCCGTCATTCGACGCCAGCACGGCATCGATGTTGCGCCCATGGCGGGTGATGGCCGCGTTCATGATGCGCTTGGCATTCTCCGGCTTCCAGTCATCGGCCCAGTCCTCATGCAGCACCTGCACGCGGCCGGCGGCGATGGCTTCGCGCAGCGCGGCGTCCTGGCCGGCCTTGAACAGCGCCGCATTGTTGTCGGTCTTCGAGCCGTAGATGCGCACCAGGCGGATGGGACCACGCGAATCGCGCAGCGCATCGAGGATGTACTGCGCCTGCAGCTGGCCGACCCGCTCGTTGTCGAAGGTGAGGTAGAGATCCGGCTCGCTGTCGAGGATCAGCCGGTCATAGGAGATCACCGGGATGCCGGCCCGGTGCGCGATCTCCACGCCGCGGGCCATGGCGCGGCCGTCGTGCGGCACGATCACGATCACGTCCATCTGCGCGGTGACCAGCGATTCCACGTCGGCCACCTGGCGGTTGTCATCGCTGTTGGCGGACAGCACCGTGACCTCGGCACCGAGTGAACGCGCTTGTTCGACGAAGGCATCGCGGTCGCGGGTCCAGCGTGCTTCCTTCAGGGTGTCCAGCGACAGGCCGATGCGCACCGGCCGGGACTCGACGCCCGGGCCGGCATCCGCGCCATGTCGACCCAGCACCACGCCGATCAGCACGCTCAGCGCAAGCGATGCGACCACCAGAAAGGACTTCACGCTCATCTGCATTCTCCGTGCGGTGATCAATGGGCACCGCGACCCTTATTCGTTCTTGTGGTTGATCAGGGCGCTGGCGTGGTCGCGCAGTCGACCCGGCGATCCACATCCGTACCCAGCAATGCGCGGTTGATGGTCAGGCCCGCGGCGCCTTCTCCGCGCAGTTCCACCCGGCGCAGCTGCCGCAGGCTGGCGCCATGGGCCGTGAAGCACTTGAGCGGAATGCCCAGGCGATGCCACTGGCCACCCGGCAGGGCGCGCAGCGAATCACGCAGGTTCACCTCGCCACTGCAATCCGGGCCGCAGGCCACCGCGGCGGACAGGCTGCCCGCCGGCGCCGCATCCACGCGCAGCGTCAGCACCAGCATCATGTCGGCATTGGTCTCGCGGCTGAAATCCTCGCCGCGCGTGCTGGCGAACACCAGTGCGCCCCGGCCGCCGGCTGGCCAGATGGCGCGCAGGCTGTCCTCCTGCCGCAGGCGATCCACGCGCGCCAGCTGCAGTCCGCCGCTGGCTTCGACGCTCCATGGTGCGGGCGTGTTGCCATCGAACAGCGTCGTGCCCGGCACATCATCGGCCTGCACGCGCGGATCCTCGTCGAGGCGCGGCAGTTCGCGGCGATCCTGGTAGGTGAGGCCGAAACCGAAGGGGAACAGCGGGTCATAACCCGGCTTGCCCTGGCGAAGCCCGAACTGCGCGGCGTGCCGGGGCCACGAGAACGACAGCTTGCCCTTGAAGTCATGCGCGACGCGGCCATCCGGCTGGCGCAGCAGCACATCGGCCACGCCGGCGCCTTCCGAGCCGGGCAGCCAGGCGGCCACGAACGCCTGCGAGGCATTCAGTTCGCGGTTCATCCACAGCGGCCGGCCAGACAAAAACACGGCCACCACCGGGATGTTGGCGGCATTCAGGCGCGCCAGGATCTCCAGGTGGTCATCGGTGCGCAGCATCAGGTTGCGCACATCACCCACGCCCTCGGCGTAGGGGTTCTCGCCGAACACCACGATGGCCACGTCCGGTCGCTGCGAGAAGCGGCCATCGGGTGTGAGTTCAGCCGATCCGCCGGCAGCCTGCACGGCATCGCGGATGCCTTCCCAGATCGACGTGGCGCCCGGGAACCTGCTGTTGTCCGCGCCGGTGCCCTGCCACGTGAGGGTCCAGCCGCCGGACTGCTTGGCGTAGTTGTGCGCGCCATCGCCGGTGACCAGCACGCGCTGCTTCGGATCCAGCGGCAGCAGGCCGCCATTGTTCTTCAGCAGCACGAGCGACTCGCGCACGGCGCGGCGCGCCAGCGCGCGGTGCTCGGGATGGCCCAGCGTGCGGAAGTCGCCGGCGCCGGGGCGCTGCGACGGCAGGCCGGCCTCGAACAGTCCCATGCGGATCTTCACACGGAGGATGCGCGCCACCGCGTCATCCAGCCGCGCCCGGAAGAGGGTCGCATCCAGGTCAGCGAGCCTTGCTGGCGCCTGTTCGCCCTTCCTGGCCTGCTCCAGCATGCTGTCGTAGAGACCGCGCCAGCTGTCCGGCGCCATGTACATGTCGAGTCCGGCGAGCAGCGCGGCAGGGCAGTTGGTGGGCCGGCAGCCACGCACCTGTCCGTGCCCGTTCCAGTCGCCGACCACGAAGCCGCTGAAACCCATGCGCTCCTTCAGCACGTCGGTGAGCAGGCCGCGATGACCATGCAGCTTCTCGCCATTGAAGCTGTTGTACGAGGCCATCACCGACATCAGGCCCGCCTCGATGGCCGGCACATAGGGGGCGCCATGCACATCGCGCAGTTCGGCCTCGGTGACGCGCGTGTCGCCCTGGTCGCGGCCATTGGTGGTGCCGCCGTCGCCGAGGAAATGCTTGGCGGTGGCGATCACCCGCGGTGGCTTCAGGAAGTTCGGGCTGCGCGGGTCACCCTGCAGGCCGCGCACCATCGCGGCGGCATAGGAGACCACCACGGATGGATCCTCGGAGTAACCTTCGTAGGTGCGGCCCCAGCGCGTGTCCTGCGGTACCGTCAGTGTCGGCGCGAAGGTCCATTCCATGCCGGTGGCGCGGATTTCCGCCGCGGTGGCGCGACCGATCTGCTCCACCAGCTCCGGGTTGCGCATCGCGCCCAGGCCGATGTTGTGGGGGAACAGCGTCGCGCCGATGATGTTGCTGTGGCCATGCACCGCGTCGGTGCCCCACATCGAGGGAATCGCAGCGCCCGCCTGGCTCTTGTCCACCGAGGCCAGGTAGAAGGCGTCGGCCAGCTCCAGCCATTTTTCAGGCGGCGCGAACTCGTCGTTGCCGGGCGCCGAATTGCCGCCGTTCAGGATGGCGCCGAAGCGATAGCGGCGCATGTCCTCGGGCGTGACGCTGGCGATGTCCGGCTGGATCACCTGGCCGATCTTCTCCTCCAGCGTCATGCGCGAGAGGATCTGAGCGACGCGCCGCTCCAGCGCGGCGTCAGGGGCAAAGGCCTGGCGGGTGGTGGGCCAGTCGGCCGCGTTGACCCGGGATGTGTCCGGCGGCGACTGTGCGCCGGCAGCCGAAAGCAAGACCGCGGCGGCCAGTGCCGCCAGATTCCTCAAGGATCCCCGCCTGTCCATGGTTCCTCCCCCCTTGGACGGACGAGTCTACCAAGCAGCGCGGGATGAAGGGCTCCGGGAGGTTATTGCCGATCGGGCACGTGCTGCGCGCCGGCGCTGCCACCCGGTGCCGTGGTGGGATCGGCAGGAACCTTCGGCGCCGGGCTGCCTGCGCGGCTGAAGCGCGCGAACTCGGTGGGCGAGAGCGCCTGGTTGCGGTCCACGTCCAGCAGGTCGAAGGAGGCCTGCAGGTCGGCGAATTTGCCGGCCTCCTGCTTCGAGATATTGCCGTCACCATCCTCATCGGCGGTGGCGAAGTCGAGCTTCGGCGCATCCGGTGGCGCGGGCTCCATCGGTATGTCCTGCGCCTGCACGAGGCCTGCGGCGAGCAAAGGAAGCAGCAGTACACTGCTGAAAGAACGGATCCTCATGGCCATCTCCGGCTGCAACGCGATGGCCACAGTTTCACGGGCGCCGGTGCGACGGTGAATCGGTCCAGTCCGCAACAGCGCGGACGGCGACGCACCTTGCGGTGTCGGGTGGTTCCTACGTGCTACGGAAAGACGTGCCTGATCTGCACCGATCCACGCCGCTCCAGGAATCTCCACTCGCCATTCTCGCGCACGAAACGGTCGCGCATCTCGCCGAACCAGATCGGTCCGCGTGATTCATGCGGCGGCGCCGCGCCCTCGGCCGGCGTGGTGGACACCATGGTGAGGTATGACACGCCGTGCGCCGCGTCCGGTCCATCCACCTCGATGATCACATTGGTGGACAGGTGCCTGGTCCGCAGCGTGGACGGCCGCGCGCGCAGCGAGGCACGGATTGCTTCCTGTCCGGCGATGATCGCATCCGGAGCGGTCGGTCGCGCAAAGCTGCCGTCGGCCGCGAAAAGATCAGCGGCGGCATCCATGTCCCCCTGGTCCAGCGCCCGGCAATAGGCATGCACCAGCCGCTCGCAGGCCAGCTGGATCCCGATGCGTTCGATCGCGGTCAATGAATCGGTCATGGGCGTTCCGGATTGCAGGATGAAAGCTCAGCCTGGCGCGCGATGCAGTTCGTACTGGCTGATCGCCACCGCCATCGCGACATTCAGGGAGTCGATGGCGGCCTCGCCGGCGATGGAAAAACGCGTGGCCTTGATGCCGGCCGAGAATTCCACCGGCAGGCCGTGCGCCTCGCTGCCATACACGAAGCAGTCGTGCTGGTGAAAGTCAGGGTTGGCGATCGGCGTGCCGGTGAGGTCGAGGCAGGCAATGCGCCCGAAGCGCGCGGGCAGCGATTCCACCGGCACGTCGGCCTCCACCGGCACATGGAAGATCGCTCCCATGCTGGCGCGCACCACCTTGCCGTTGTGGACGTCGACGCTGCCCGGCCCGAGCAGGCAACGGAAATCCCCGAACCAGGCCAGCGTGCGCAGGATGGTGCCGAGGTTGCCCGGGTCCTGCAGGCCATGCAGGTAGATGGCGCGTTCGCCGGCGCGCGGCAGCGGCGGCGGCAGGATGGGCGCCACCGCGACGATGCCCTGCGGTGTGCGCGTCTCGCAGATCTGCGCCATCTGCTTCGGATTCACCACCTGCACCGGCAGCGCGGCGGTGAACGTGGCGTACTCGCGCGTGCAGTACAGCGTGCTGGCGCGCAGGCGCGGTTCCTCATCCAGCACTTTCAGCAGTTCCTGCACGGGGTGTTCGCCCTCGACCAGGAACAGGCCGGTTTCCTCGCGGTGCTTGCGCTGCTGGAGCTTGCGGACCTCATCGATCTTCATGCCAGGCTCCGGGCCACCGCCTCCGCGACACGGATGCCATCGACGCCGGCCGAAAGGATGCCGCCGGCATAACCGGCACCCTCGCCGCAAGGGTAAAGGCCGCGCAGGTTCAGGCTCTGCAGGGTTTCATCATCGCGCGTGATGCGCACCGGCGAGGAAGTGCGGGTCTCGACGCCGGTGAGCACGGCATCATCGCGATCGAAGCCGCGGATCTGGCGGCCGAAGGCCGGCAGGGCCTCGCGCATCGCTTCGATGGCGTACTCCGGGAGGGCCGTGGAAAGGTCCCCCAGCCGCACGCCGGGTTTGTACGAAGGCTGTACTTCCCCGAGCTGGGTCGAGGCGCGGCCCTTCAGGAAGTCACCCACCAGCTGGCCGGGCGCGAAATAACCGCCGCCGCCCAGCAGGTAGGCGCGCGATTCCAGTTCCTCCTGCAGGGCCACGCCGGCCAGCGTGCCGCCGGGATAATCCGGCTCCGGGTTGATGGCCACCACGATGCCGGCATTGGCATTGCGCTCGTTGCGCGAGTACTGGCTCATGCCATTGGTGACCACGCGCTCTGGTTCCGACGTGGCGGCGACCACCGTGCCACCCGGGCACATGCAGAAGCTGTACACCGCGCGGCCATTGCGGGCGTGGTGCACGAGCTTGTAATCGGCCGCGCCCAGTGCCGGGTGGCCGGCGAAACGTCCCAGTCGCGCCGCGTCGATCATCGACTGCGGGTGTTCGATGCGGAAGCCGATCGAGAAGGGTTTCGGATCCAGGTGAACGCCGCGCCGTTCCAGCATGCGGAAGGTGTCGCGCGAGCTGTGGCCCGGCGCCAGCACCACATGGCGGCTGTGCAGTTCCTCGCCATCGGCCAGCACCACCCCGCGCAGCTGGCCATTGTCGATCAGCAGGTCGGTGACCCGGCTTTCGAAGCGGATCTCGCCGCCCAGCTCCAGGATCTGCTCGCGGATGCCCAGCATCACGCGCGTCAGGCGGAAGGTGCCGATATGCGGCCGGTTCACGTACATGATCTCCGGCGGCGCGCCGGCGCGCACGAACTCGGCCATCACTTTGCGGCCGTAGAACTTCGGATCCTTGATCTGGCTGTAGAGCTTGCCGTCGGAGAACAGGCCCGCGCCGCCCTCGCCGAACTGCACGTTCGATTCGGGCGTGAGGATGCTCTGCCGCCACAGCGCCCAGGTGTCCTGGGTGCGCCGGCGCACGTCCTTGCCGCGCTCGAGCACGATGGGGCGGAAGCCGCATTGCGCCAGGATCAGCGCCGCGAACACGCCGCCGGGGCCGAAACCCACCACCAGCGGGCGTTCCTTGAGGCCGGCGGGGGCCCGGGCCACCGGGTGGTATTGCGTATCGGGGCTGGGCCGCACCTTCGGGTCCTGCGCGAACCGGCGCAGCACCGCGGCCTCGTCGCGCACGCTGACGTCGACGATGCACATGAAAAGGATGGCGGCATTGCGTCGGCGGGCGTCGGGACTGCGCTTGAACAGGTGCACGTCCAGCAGTTCTGCCTCGGTGAGCGCGAGGCGGCCCAGCACGGCCTCGCGCAGCATCTCGGGCGTGTAATCCAGCGGCAGCGGCAGCTCGGTGATGCGGATCAGAATGCTCTTCCTGGCCGGTGTCTCCGGCAGAGGGGGTAAACTGCCGCGCATTCTAACGTCCCCGCTTTGCCATGGCCCGAACCAAGAGCAGTGCCAGCTGGATCTCCCGGCACATCAACGATCCCTTCGTCAAGCAGGCGCAGAAGGACGGCTATCGTTCGCGCGCCGCCTACAAGCTGATCGAGCTGAACGACAAGGACAAGCTGATCCGGCCCGGCATGAAGGTGCTGGATCTCGGCTCGGCGCCGGGCGGCTGGTCGCAGGTGGCCGGCCGGCTGGTGGGTTCGAAGGGCCGGGTGCTGGCCACCGACATCCTGCCGATGGACCCGATGCCCAACGTGGATTTCATCCAGGGTGACTTCCACGACGAGGGCATCGTGCAGCAGCTGCTCGACTGGCTCGGCGAGGGCCGCTTCGACTGCGTGATCTGCGACATCGCGCCGAACCTGTCGGGCATCGATTCGGCCGACCAGGCGGCCTCGATCTACTTCCTCGAACTGGCGCTCGACACTGTGCGCCGGACGCTCAAGCCCGGCGGGCCATTCGTGGCCAAGATGTTCCAGGGCGCCGGTTCCGACGATTACCTCAGGGAGCTGCGCAAGCACTTCGAGAAGGTCAGCATCAGGAAGCCCGCTGCCTCGCGCAAGGAATCGCGCGAGGTGTACCTCGTGGCCAAGGGGTTCCGCGCGGACAGCGCGATGCGCTGAAAAAGGGCCGTCGGCAGCGGACTACAGGACCTGCCGGCCACCACGCCTGACAGCGGCAGGCATTGCTGCCTACCTTCATCATCCACGATTGAAGGAGACCAGCATGGCCACGCGTTACCCCGCTGACCGCAGTACAGATGAATCCCAGGTGACCGACGCGGGCATCACCACGAGCGTCAATGCCATCGAGCTGCTGGAGCAGGACCACCGCCAGGTGGAGGAATGGTTCGAACAGTTCGGCAGGACCGATGATGCCGGCCGCAAGGAATCCCTGGCGCGCGACATCTGCAAGGCGCTGGATGTGCATGCGCAGATCGAGGAGGAGATCTTCTATCCCGCCTTCATCGACGCTGGCGGGGATGCCGGCCTGCATCACGAATCCATCATCGAACATGAGTCCGCGCGGGACCTGATTGCGAAGATCCGGCATTCGGGGGGCGCCGCTGCCGATGATTTCTTCGATGCGCGCGTGAAGGTGCTGGAGGAGATGGTCCGGCACCATGTGGAGGAAGAGGAAAAACCCGGTGGCATGTTCGAGCAGGCGCAAGCCATCGGCATGGACCTGGACCTGCTCGGCCCGCGGCTGGAGCGCCGCAAGGTGCAGCTGATGGACGATGCCGAGACCGATGCCGGCTACGATGCCGCGGTCGGGGTGCCGGACGCGGTGCAGAGCATCTCGCCGGGCCTGGCCAATCCGGACCTGCGTCGCGGCGCGGGACGGCGCTGAGGGACACGCGGACTGGCCGCGCAGCGCATAATTGCGGCGTTGCCATGGGAGGCCGCATGTTCACACGACGAATTGCCATCCTTGCTGCCCTGACGGCCTTCGCCCTGTCGGCGACCGCGGGGGAGCCTGCGGCCGCGCTCGACATGAATGGCCGGACGGCGCTGATCACCGGCTCCACCAGCGGCCTGGGCGAAACCGTGGCGAGGCGGCTGGGCCGCATGGGTGCCACGGTCATCGTGCACGGGCTCAATGCCGAACGTGGCGAACAGATCGCCGCCGAAATCACGCGCGCGGGCCCGGGCAGGGCGGTGTATTACCCCGGCGACCTGGCCTCACTGGACGAGGTGGAGGCGCTGGCGGAGCGCGTGCGTGAGGCCCATCCGCGCCTGCACCTGCTGGTCAACAACGCCGGTATCGGCGGCGCCAGCAACGAGGCGCGACAGTTGAGCCGGGACGGCTACGAGCTGGTGTTCCAGGTCAATTACCTGTCGCATTTCCACCTGACGCGCCTGTTGCTGCCGCAGCTGGAGGCCGGGGCGCCGGCGCGCATCGTCAACGTGGCATCCATCGGCCAGCGGCCGGTGAATTTCGATGACGTCATGATGGAAAAGGGCTTCCAGACCACCGCGGCCTATTCGCAGTCGAAGCTGGCGCAGATCCTGTTCACCATCTCGCTGGCGGAGAAGCTCGACCCGGCAAAGGTCACCGTGAATGCGCTGCACCCGGCCACCTTCATGGACACGCCGATGGTCACCGGTGCCGGCCGTCGCCCGATGTCGTCGGTGGAAGAGGGCGCCGATGCGGTGATGCAGCTGGCCGTCGGCACCGCACTCAATGGCCGTACCGGCCTTTACTTCAACCAGTTGGCCGAAGCCCGCGCCAATGACCAGGCCTATGACGCCGCCGCGCGCCAGCGACTGTGGGAGCTCAGCGAGCGGCTGATCCGGGAGCGACGCAAACCGCAATGAACCTGCCTTCTCCGATCCGCACCTTCATCGATGCCGTCAATGTCTGGCTGGAGCGCAATGCCTTCGAGCATGCCGGCGCCCTGGCCTTCTTCACGCTGTTCTCGATGGCGCCGCTGGTCATCATCCTGGTGAGTATCGTCGGCGCGGTGTACGGACAGGAGGCGGCCAGCGGCGAGATATCCGCCGGCATCAGCAGCCTGCTCGGTGAGCAGGCCGCCGCGGCGGTCGAGGAGGCGGTGCGTCGCTCGCAGCCCGAGGTGGCCGGTTTCCTGCCCACCGTGCTGGGCATCGGTGCACTGGTCTTCGGCGCCACCACCGTGTTCGCGCAGATGCAGGCTTCGCTGAACCATTTCTGGGGCGTGCGTGCCAGGCCGGCGCGCAGCGGCATCCTGACCTTCATCACCGTGCGCCTGCTGTCGCTGGGCATGGTGCTGATCATCGGCTTCCTGCTGCTGACCTCGTTTGCGCTCAGCGTGGCGGTCACCGGGGTGATCAAGTACGCCAGTGAATGGATCCCGGTACCGCCGGTGGTGGTGTCGCTGCTCGACCTGGGCCTGTCGCTGTTCGTGACCTCGGTGCTGCTGGCCCTGCTGTTCAAGGTGCTGCCGGATGTGCGGCTGCAGTGGCGCGACGTGCGCCGCGGCGCCTTCTATACCGCGGTGCTGTTCGTGATCGGCAAGTACCTGATCGCCTTCTACCTGACGCGCGTGGCGCCGGCCTCCACCTATGGCGCGGCCGGCTCGCTGGTGCTGGTGCTGCTGTGGGTGTACTACTCCTCGCTGATCCTGTTCTTCGGCACCGCATTGACCCGCGTGGGCGTGATGAAGCGCGATGGACGGATCGTGCCCAAGCCCACTGCGGTGCGGGTGGCGATGGCGGTCGAGGAAGACTGAGCCGGTATCCGGCTCCGCACACTCAGGGTCGCTTCAACAACCCGACCAGCAGCATCACGGCACCGATCAGCAGGATCAGGTGGATGGTTCCCACCGTGATCTTCACGGCCAGCCACAGGATCAGCCACAGGACGATCAATGCGATGCCGAGGTATTTGAGGATGGCCATGTCGTCTCCCTTGCTCCTGCCGGCCAATCTAGCTTCGGCCTGAAACCACGCACAGCGGTACAACACTCGGGCCACGGGTAGGTCGCTTCCTACGACACGCGTCGTCCCGGGCGACTCGCACGCCATGGCGCGGCAAGCGGCGCGCGGGTTAGCGTGCAGGCATGCAAGAGCTGGTGGTGGCCACGCCCCGCGGCCTGTATTGCGCCGCCGGCGATTTCTACATCGATCCCTGGCAGCCGGTGAACCGGGCGGTCATCACGCATGCACACAGCGACCACCTGCGCGCCGGCAATGCCGTGTGCATCGTGGCCGCCGAAGGCGAGGCGATCGCGCGCCATCGCCTGCCACCGGACGCCTCACTGCAGCCGCTGGCGTACCGTCGGGCGCTCACCATCGGTGATGCGCGCATCTCGCTGCATCCTGCCGGTCACATGCTCGGATCGGCGCAGGTGCGGATCGAGCATGCCGGTGAGGTCTGGGTGGTCACCGGCGACTACAAGCGCGAACGCGATCCGACCTGCGCGGCCTTTGAACCGTTGCGCTGCCACGTACTGGTCAGCGAGGCCACCTTTGCGCTGCCGATCTACCGCTGGCAGCCACCGCAGCAGGTGGTGCGCGGCATCTTCGACTGGTGGCAGCGCAACCGCGAGCGCGGCATTGCCAGCGTGCTGTACGCCTATGCGCTGGGCAAGGCGCAGCGGGTGCTGGCGGAGTTGACGGCCTTCACCGATGAGCCGGTGTTCGTGCACGGTGCGGTCGGTGCGATCACCGATCTGTATCGCGCCGCCGGCGTGCGCATGCTGCCCACCCTGCCGGCCACGGTGTCGAAGCCGCGCGAATATGCCGGCCAGCTGGTGCTGGCGCCTCCCGGTGCCGGCGGTTCGCCGTGGATCCGCCGTTTCGGCGAGCACGAGAGCGGCTTCTGCTCGGGATGGATGCGCGTGCGCGGCGATCGCAGGAGGCGCGGCCATGACCGCGGTTTCGTGCTCAGTGACCATGCCGACTGGCCGTCGCTGCTGCGCACCTTTGATGACAGCGGCGCAGGTCGCATCCTGCTCACGCACGGCCACAGTGATTCAATGGTGCGTTACCTGCGCGAGCAGGGCCGCGACGCCGCCGCGCTTGCCACCGCCTTCGGCGCGGTGGAATGAATGCGGCGCTTTGCCGACCTCTTCGAAGCGCTGGACACCACCACCTCGACCAACGCCAAGGTGGCGGCGATGGTGGCGTATTTCCACACCGCGGATCCGGCCGATGCGGCCTGGGCCGCCTGGGTGCTGATCGGCCGTCGTCCCCGCCGCAGCGTGGGGCCGGCGCAGTTGCGGCGCTGGCTGGGCGAGGAGTCCGGCCTGCCGGACTGGCTGGTCGAGGACTCACTGGCCGCGGTCGGCGACCTGGCCGAGACGATTGCATTGCTGCTCGACCCGGATCCTGCACTGCTGCCGGAATCCGCGACGCTGAGCCTGACCGACTGGTTCGAGGCGCGCATCCTGCCGCTGCGCGGGCAGGATGAGGCGCTTCAGCGTGCGGCCGTCACGCGCTGGTGGCGCTCATTGCCCGCACGCGAGTGTTTCCTGCTGAACAAGCTGCTGACCGGCGCGCTTCGTGTGGGGGTGTCGCGCACGCTGGTGACGCGGGCACTGTCGGAAACACTGCAGCGGCCGCGGGTCGACATCGAGCGTGCCCTGATCGGCGACTGGCAACCCTCGGCGCAGTTCTGGCATGCGCTGGCGCGCGGTGATGCCGCCGCCGCGATCTCGCATCCCTATCCGTTCTTCCTCGCCTCGCCGCTGGACCGCCCGGCCACGGAACTGGGCGATCGCGCGCGCTGGCTGGCGGAGTGGAAGTGGGATGGCATCCGCGGCCAGCTGGTGCGGCGCGAGGATGAATGTGTGCTCTGGTCGCGTCGCGAGGAAATCGTCACGGCGCAGTTTCCCGAACTGATCGCGGCGGGACGACAACTGCCCCCCGGCACCGTGCTGGATGGCGAGATCCTGGCCTGGCGCGACGCTGCGCCGCTGCCGTTCGCGCAATTGCAGAAGCGGCTCGGCCGCAAGCGACCGGGTGCGGCCATCCTCGCGCAGGCCCCGGTGCGTTTCCTGGCCTACGACCTGCTGGAGCGCGGCGGGCGGGACCTGCGCGAGATGCCGCTGCACGCCCGCCGTGAAGCGCTGGTGGAACTGCTGGCCACGGCGCCGCCGGAGTTCGGCCTTTCCGCGCCGCTCACTGATCCGGACTGGGCCGCGCTGGCCGCCCGCCGCGACACTGCCCGGGCGCTGGGCGTGGAAGGCCTGATGCTGAAGGACCTGGACTCACCCTACGGCGCCGGCCGCCAGCGCGGTGCGTGGTGGAAGTGGAAGATCGATCCGCTGACCTTCGACGGGGTGCTGGTGTATGCCGCCGCGGGGCAGGGGCGCCGCTCCAATCTTTATACGGACTACACCTTCGCGGTCTGGGACGGCGACCAGCTGGTGCCCGTGGCCAAGGCCTACTCCGGCCTCGATGACTCCGAGATCCGCGAACTGGACCGCTGGGTGCGCGCCCACACCCGTGAGCGCTTCGGCCCGGTGCGCAGCGTCGAGCCGGTGCAGGTGTTCGAACTGGCCTTCGAGGGCATTGCGGCTTCCGCGAGGCACAAGTCCGGGCTGGCGGTGCGCTTCCCGCGCATCCTGCGCTGGCGGCGGGACAAGCCCGCGGCCGAGGCGGACCGGCTCGCCGACCTCCGGCAGGTCCTGGCCGGGCATGCCTGATCCGGCATAAAGCCTTTCACCCGGGTGCAATCGAGAACGGTTCTCAGCTAGGATGAACTTTTTTCGCCCCCGGACGTCGTCGCGGGGAATCATGCGCCAACCCCGTTGTCTGTTCCTACATGTCTCCCAGAACCATTCTCATTCTCGGAGCCGCCGCGGCATTGGTCGGTGGTGGCTGGTACCTGATTTCGAGGGAGGCACCCTCTGATTACGAAGGACGGGGGTTCAACCCCTGGCAGCAGCCGGTCACGGTCCGCACCGTCCCGGCGGTGCGGGAGGACCTGACGCTGCAGGTGCGCAGCATCGGCACCGTCGTCCCCTACAACTCGGTGGTCGTCCGCAGCCGGGTCGAGGGCCCGCTGCTGCGGGTGCTGCCGCGCGAGGGGCAGCAGGTGAAGGCCGGCGAGCTGCTGGCCGAAATCGACCCGGAGCCGTACCGCATCCGCCTGGCCCAGGCGGAAGGTGCGCAGCAGCAGAACGTGGCGCAGCTGCGCCACGCGGAACTGGAGCTGGAGCAGTACCAGCGGGTCATTGCTGCCGGGACCATCCCGCGGCAGACCCTGGACCGCCAGCAGGCGCTGGTGAACCAGCTGCAGGGCACGCTGAAGTCGGACCAGGCGAACGTGGACACCGCGCGCCTGCAACTGGAGTACACGCGCATCGTCGCGCCGATCTCCGGCCGCATCGGCCTGCGGCGGGTCGACCCGGGCAACCTGGTGCGCGCCGGGGATCCCGAGGGCCTGTTCACCATCACCCAGACCCAGCCCATCTCGGTGCTGATGTCCATTCCCGAGGCCGAGCTGCCGCCGGTGCGGCAGGCGCTGTCGGCCGGGCAGGCGCTGCCCGTGCGCGCCTATGACCGCAGCGGCCAGACGCTGCTGGCCGAGGGCAGCGTGCGCACCTTCGACAACCAGATCGACACCGCCACCGGCACGCTGCGGCTGAAGGCCGAGTTCGCCAACAAGGACGATGCGCTGTTCCCGAACCAGTTCGTGAACACCGTGCTGGAGGTAGGCGTGCTCGAGGACGTGATCACCATTCCCTCCGACGCCATCCAGCATGGCTCGCGCGGCACCTATGTCTACACCGTGGTCGACGGCAAGGCGGCGCTGCGCGACGTGCGCGTGGGCGCCACGGTCGACGGCCGCTCCGCCATCCTCGAGGGCCTTTCGGCCGGCGAGGAGGTGGTGCTCGAGGGCATGGACCGCCTGCGCGAGGGCGCGCCGGTGAACCTGGCCAATGCGCCTGCGGCGCCGGGCTCGGCGCC
The DNA here is from genome assembly GCA_964396335.1 of uncultured Steroidobacteraceae bacterium. Taxonomy (GTDB): domain Bacteria; phylum Pseudomonadota; class Gammaproteobacteria; order Steroidobacterales; family Steroidobacteraceae; genus ZC4RG30. Next base: position 20,376 of record CAYNEX010000039.1, read on the forward strand.
CGCCGCTCCCGCCGGAAGCTGACACATGTCCATCTCGCGGCCCTTCATCCAGCGGCCCGTTGCAACGACGCTGCTGATGCTGGCCCTCATGGTGTCCGGCATCCTCGCGTACCGGATGCTGCCGGTGGCGGCGCTGCCGCAGGTCGACTATCCCATCATCCAGGTGTTCACCTTCTATCCGGGCGCCAGCCCGGACGTGGTGACCCGCGCCATCACCGCGCCGCTGGAACGCAGCCTGGGGCAGATCCCCGGCCTGAAGCAGATGTCCTCCACCAGCTCCGGCGGCGCCTCCGTCGTGACGCTGCAGTTCTCGCTGGAAGTCGACCTGGGCGTGGCCGAGCAGGAGGTGCAGGCAGCGCTGAATTCAGCCGACAACCTGCTGCCCAATGACCTGCCGGCGCCACCGGTGTACCGCAAGGTCAATCCCGCCGACGCGCCCATCCTGACGCTGGCGGTGACCTCCAGGACCCTGCCGCTGCCGCAGGTTTACGACCTGGTCGACACGCGCATCGCGCAGCGCCTGGCGCAGCTGCCGGGCGTGGGCATGGTGAGCCTGGGCGGCGGGCAGCGGCCCGCCATCCGCGTGCAGGTGAATCCGGCCGCGCTGGCCGCGCACAACCTGAGCCTCGAGGATGTGCGCAATGCCATCTCCGCGGCCAACGTGAACCAGCCGAAGGGCAGTTTCGACGGCCCGTACCGCTTCACCATGCTGGACGCCAACGACCAGATCCGCTCGGTGGAGGAATACCAGTCGCTGATCGTGGCGTGGCGCAACGACGCGCCGCTGCGGCTCGGTGACGTGGCCGAGATCAGCGATGGCGCCGAGAACCGCTACCTCGCCGCCTGGGCCGACCGGCTGCCGGCGGTGCTGGAAAACGTGCAGCGCAACCCCGGCTCCAACGTGTACCAGGGCGCAGACCTCG
>CAYNEX010000040.1:0-20873 GCA_964396335.1 uncultured Steroidobacteraceae bacterium
GCGAGATCAGCACCGGCGAGAGCATCATCATGCCCATCGACATCAGCACGCTGGCCACCACCAGGTCGATGATCACGAACGGAATGAACAGCAGGAAGCCGATCTGGAAGGCGGTTTTGAGCTCGCTGGTGGCGAAGGCCGGCACCAGGATGGAAAGCGGCACGTCCTCGGGGGCGTCGAACCCCTGCCCGCCAGAAATGCCCACGAAGGTGGCGATGTCGCTCTCGCGGGTCTGCTGCAGCATGAACTGCTTCAGCGGCACCACGGCGCGCTGCAGCGCCTCGGTCGATTCGATCGTGCCGGCCATGTAGGGCTGCACGGCCTCGACATTGATGGTGCTGATCACCGGCCCCATCACGAACAGCGACAGGAACAGCGCCAGGCCGATCAGCACCTGGTTTGGCGGCGCCTGGCCGGCGCCGAGTGCCTGCCTGAGGATGGCCAGCACGATCACGATGCGCGTGAACGAGGTCATCATCAGCACGATCGACGGCAGCAGCGTCACTGCCGTCATCAGGATCAGCAGCTGCAGCGTCAGCGAATAGCTCTGCGCACCGGGCTGGCCTTCGATCACCACGGCCGGGATGCCCGGCGCGGCCGCTTCGGCGACCAGCGGCAGCAGTGCAGCGCCCAGCAGCAGCAGGCGGGAGGGGTTTTTCACCGACCGAGGCTCCGCCGCAGCATCTCGCCGAAGCGCGGCTTGCCGGAAGTGGTCGCCGGCTCGGTTGCCGGGGCGTGGCCCGGCTCGGACGGCAGAGTCTTCAGCAGCGTCACCTGCCCGCTGGCGACACCCAGCAGCAGGCGATCACTGGCGACACGCACGATGACCACACGTTCCTTCGGGCCCACCAGCGCCTGCGACAGCACTTCGATGCCCTCGCTGCCGCCGGTGGTGAACCCGCGCAGTCGCTTCATCAGCAGGCCGGCGGCGAACACCGCGGCCAGCACGATCACCAGTGCCAGCATCACCTGGCCGACACCGGTGGCGCCGGTCGCGGTCGGCGCGGAAGCCGCCTCGGGAGCGGCAAAACGCCGCGGTGCCTCGGCAGCAGCGGCGATGAGCGTGGGACCGAGGCCCATCACGGCCACCAGCACCCGGGAGAACGAAGGATTCATGCAGGAATTCAGCGCAGCTTGCGGATGCGTTCGGCCGGGCTCACCACGTCGGTGAGCCGGATGCCGAACTTCTCGTTCACGACGACGACCTGGCCATGCGCGACCAGCGTGCCGTTCACATACACATCCAGCGGTTCACCGGCGGCGCGTTCCAGCTCCACCACCGAACCCTGGTTCAGTTGCAGCAGGCTGCGGATCGGCAGGCGCGTGCGGCCCACCTCCAGCGACAGCGTCACCGGCACATCGAGGATGACATCGAGGTTCAGGTCGCGTGACGCCGGCTCGACCGCCCCGCCGGACATCAGCGCGTCGGCGGCCAGTTCTTCGGCGTGCGCGCCGGCATTGACAGGCATTTCGTTGCTCATGGAACGAGGTCCTATTGCATGACGAAGCTGGTGAAATAGACGGCCTCGAGGGATTCGGGCCTGCCATCCTCGGACTCGATCACCTTGCGCACGGCGGCGAGCGTGGCATCACGCAGCGCCTCCTTGGCTTCGGGCGACGACACCTCGGCCACCGACTTGTTGCCGAACAGCAGCAGCAGGTCGTTGCGGATGATGGGAGCCAGGTGTTCGAGCTTGGCCACGGTCTGCGGGTCGCGCGTCATCAGCTGCACGGCGATCTGCAGGAAGCGCGCCGAGGAACCGGGCTGGAAATTGACGACGAAGGGCGGGTCCAGTTCGACGAACTGCGGCGGCAGCTTCGCCACTGCCCTGGGCGCTTCGCCCTCTGCGGACGACTTGCCGCCGAACATGAACCAGGCGCCGCCGGCCGCGCCCAGCACCAGGACACCGACGATGCCGAGGATCAGTCCCTTGTTCGACTTGCGGGGAGTTTCGTCACTGGCAGCTTGATCGGACATGAAGTGCGGGGCCTTGAAGCAGTGAATGGTTGCCACTGCTTAAGCAAGGCCTGTGCCACGACCTCGCGCCTGCGCTCAAGTCATTGAATCGACTTTGTTTTCTGCCAGAAACAGAGTGTGAAATGCCGCACAGTGTCAAGAACCGGACGCGAGGCGTGACGGACTTCAGGCGTAGAGGTCGATCAGCCCCCGCACGGCGCGGCGAACGGGCAACGGTTCGGCATCAACGGCCGGCATGCCGGGGTGGGAACCCGGGCGCGGCTGCATCGCCTGGGTCTGATCGGCCTGCCCGCGCGGCGCCTCCTGCGAAACACCCGCATGTCCCAGCGACAGGCCGGACTCGGCCAGCATCTCGCGCAGCCGTGGCAGCGCTTCGGCCAGGGCCGCGCGCGTGTCCGCGTGCTGGGCACCGAACCAGACGTTGGCGGTGTTCTGGTTCATGCTGATGCGCACCTCCAGCGGCCCCAGGTGCTCTGGATTCAGCGTCAGCGAACCTTCGTTCTGGCCGCGCGTGCCCATCATCACCAGGCGTGAGCCCAGTTCATCCGCCCAGCGTGGCGTACCCACGGTGGCGTGCAGCAGCTGCGCGCTGGCGGTTGCCACGGCGGTGCTGGCGGGGACGGCCATGCCGGCCAGCTGGGTGGCCGCGTGCGTGCCCGCACTGCCGGAAGTGAGGTCAGGTGCATTGATCCGCGCTTCGGTGCTGGCCGTGCGCAGCGCGCCGGGCTCACGCGAACGGGCCATCTCGCGCGACAGCATCTGCAGCAGGCGGTCGGCGCCCTCTTCCTGCGTGCCGGCGGATTCGTTCATTGCCGCCAGCTGCGCATCGAAGTCTTCGCCGACCTGCGCTTCGAGCGATGCGGCCAGGGCCTCGTCAGGTGACCGGGCGGCCTGCTCACCACTGATCGCATCCAGGCCTTCCAGCACCAGGTCATCGGGCGTTTCCGGTTCTGGTTCCGGGGCCTGCCCGCCCGCCAGCAACGCGGCCAGCGCGGCAGCGACGCCGGGATCGGAGGCCGCCGACTTCTCGTCACGCTCGGCTGGTGCGGAGCCTGCAGGCGCAGGGTCGGCGGGCTTGTCCGTGCGCGCCGCAGACAGCGCGGCCGTAAAGCCGCCAGCTCGGGACTTCGCATCCGTCGGCGCGGAATCCGCGCCACCACGTGCATTCGCGGCGACGCGCATCGCCATGGGGGTTGCCATCATCATCACTCCGCGTTGCCCCGTGCCGCGAACGCAAGACGCTGCGCCCGCTCGTCGGAATCCTTCTGGTCTCGCCGGTCAAGCACCAGCGCCTCGGTCTTCTGCCAGCGCTCGACCACGGCACCCACGGCCTTGACCTTCTGCGCCGCGCCCTGCCAGTCGCGGCGGCTGCCGGCGACGCGCTGGCGTGCCTGTTCCACCAGCTGCTCCTGCTGGCGCACCGCATTGTCGAGGCGGGCCAGGAATGCCTGGAAATCCCGCAGCGCGCGGATGGAAGTTCCGTCCTCGCAGCGCTTGCGGAAGGCCCCCATGTATTCGCCGTGATACGTGCGCAGTTCCACCAGGCGCGCCTCGGCGTCGGCCAGCTGCCGCTGCGCCTCACCCAGTTCGCGCGCGCGGTCGCGCTCGGCATTGCCGAACACCTGCTGCACCGGCGCCATGCGGTCGGCGCGGCTCATTCCACGTCTCCGATCAGGGCATCCAGCTGCGTCACGCTGTCGGCGAAGTTGACCTGGTCATGCAGGTCCTGCCGCAGGAAGGCGGTGATGGCCGGATGCGCCGCGATGGCGGCATCGATGCGCGGGTCCGTGCCGGCGCGATAGGCGCCGATGGCCACCAGGTCGCGGTTCTGTTCATACAGGGACAACAGGCGCTTCAGCTGTCGCGCCTGCAGCTGCTGCCGGTGCGGCACGATGTCGTGCATCACGCGGCTGATCGAGGCTTCGACATCGATGGCGGGATACTGGCCGGATTCGGCGATGCGCCGTGACAGTACGATGTGGCCATCAAGGATGGCACGGGCGCTGTCGGCGATCGGATCCTGCTGGTCGTCACCTTCGGTCAGCACGGTATAGAACGCAGTGATCGAGCCGGCGTCCGGGCCGGCATTGCCGGCGCGCTCCACCAGCTGCGGCAACCTGGCGAACACCGACGGCGGATAACCCTTGGTGGCCGGTGCCTCGCCGATGGCAAGGCCGATCTCGCGCTGCGCCTGGGCAAAGCGGGTCAGCGAATCCATGATCAGCAGCACGTTCCTGCCCTGGTCACGGAAGTATTCCGCGATGGCGGTGGCACGCCAGGCGCCGTGCAGGCGCATCAGCGGCGTGCTGTCGGCGGGCGCCGCGACCACCACGGCGCGCGAGCGGCCCACCTGCCCCAGGATCTTGTCGATGAATTCCTTCACCTCGCGACCGCGCTCGCCGATCAGGCCGACCACGATCACGTCGGCCTCGGTGTAGCGGGACATCATGCCCAGCAGCACGCTCTTGCCCACGCCGGAGCCGGCGAACAGGCCAAGGCGCTGGCCGCGGCCGACACTGAGCAGGGAGTTGATGGCGCGCACACCCACGTCCAGCGTGCGTTCGATGGGCTCGCGCTGCAGCGGGTTCAGCGGCGTGCCGGTGAGGCGCACGCGGTCTTCCAGGTACAGCGGACCACGGCCATCCAGCGGTTCGCCGGCACCATCGATCACGCGACCCAGCAACTCAGGCCCGACACGCACATGGCCGGCGCCGGGTCGCGGGATCACCCGCGCACCGGGCTTCACGCCGTGCACATCGCCGGTGGGCATCAGGTACAGCCGTTCGCCGGCGAATCCGACCACTTCGGCCTCGATGACATGGCCATCGGTGGCCAGCACCTCACAGCGGTCACCGACGGCGGCCTGGCAACCCAGCGCCTCGAGCGTCAATCCCACCATGCGGGTGAGCTGCCCTTCCACCGGCGGCGGCGGCAGTTCGGCGGCCACGCGCAACGAGCGCGCCAGCTGTTCGCGCCAGGGAACCGGGTGACGGATGGTTTCGCTCACGCTTCGGCCTCGCCGCGCGGGCGGGCGCGTTCCTCGCCCAGCAATGCGGCCAGCGCCTCGCCAAGGCGGGTTTCGATGCGGGCGTCGATCTGTGCATGGTCGGTGACCACGCGGCAATCGCCGCGCGACAGGGTCGGATCCTCGATCAGCGACCAGCCGGCATCGGGACCTGTGGCAATCCGCTCGCGCACCAGCGCGGCGTCCTCCGGATGCAGCAGCACGCGCGGACCACGCGTCGCCGCCGGCAGCAGGCCGATCGTGTCGCGCACGATGCCCACCACCTGGGTTGGATCGGTGCGCAACTCACGTCGCACCACCGAGCGCGCGATGCGCATCGCCAGCAGCGCGATTTGTTCATGCACCTGGTCGTCCAGCTGTGCCAGCGGGCGGGCCAGCGCATCGATGGCGGACTGCAGCGCGCGGGACTGGGCGTCCAGCGCCGCCTTCTTCGCATCGATCTCGCGTTTGGCGGCCGCCATGCCCGCGGCATGGCCGCGGGCCTCGGCCTCGGCCAGCACGCGCTTTTCTTCTTCGCGCACCTCGTCGCTGAGGCGACGACGGCCACCCGGCACCAGCTGCCCATCCAGGACCGGCGCGGTCCAGGGCTGCGTGACGGCCGGATCGAGGTTGCGCAGTGGCTCAACAAACTGCAGGGCGGAGCTCATCACTCATCCTTCTCCACCCATTCCTTCACCACCTGCGCCACACGCGCCGGATCCTTGGCCACCAGTCCGCGCGCCTGCGCGATCTGCTGTTCATACGCAATGGTGTCGGCGGGACGGCTGGGCGCCGCGCCGGCCGCTGCCAGCGCGGCCTGCGGGGCAGGCAGCGGCGCCGGCGGCGCAAGCGCAGCCTTCACCGGTGCGGCCAGGTTGCGGATCAGCGGACGCACGACGAACAGCAGCAGCACCAGCACGATCACCAGGCCCGCCACCAGGCGCGCGATGTCGCGCACGATCGGGTTGTCCCAGATCGGCGGCGCGCTGATCTCCGGAACTTCGACGTTCTCCGGCAGGAAGCTCTGGTTCACCACCGACACGCGGTCGCCACGGTTCTCGTCGAAACCGACGGCATCGCGCACCAGTCCGGTGATGCGCGCCAGCTGCTCTTCGGTCAGCGGCGTCTCGGCCACGGTGCCATCGGCAGTGGTGGTCCGCAGGTTGTCGATCACGACCGCGGCGGACAGGCGCTGCAGGCGCCCGGCCGGCATGCGCGTATAGGCCACGGTGCGGTCGATCTCGTAGTTGCGGGTCGCCTGGCGCGAGCTGTTCTCGGGACCTGCGGCCTGCGCCACCTGCGTGCCATCGGCAGGCTGCACGCCCGGCGGCAGCGCCGTGCCACCTTCCGGCGGCTGGTTGGTCAACGCACCGGGCACACCCTGCGGGCCACCGGCACCACGGCTGACATCCTCGCTGGTCTGCTCGCTGCGCACCACCTGGCTCTGCGGGCTGTACTGCTCGCGCGCCTCTTCAGTGGTGGCCATCTCGATCTGCGCCACCACCTGCGCGCGCACGCGGCCCGGTCCCAGCAGCGGCGTCAGCAGCGACACGATGCGCTGCGAATAGTCTTCCTCGATGCGACGCGCCAGCTCCAGCTGCTGCTCGCGCGCGGCGAATTCACTGTCCTCGTCCGGCGAGGAAAGCAGGCGACCCTGGCTGTCGACCACGGTGACATGCTCGGCCCGCAGTTCCGGAATGCTGGAGGCCACCAGGTTCACGATGGCGGCCACCTGGCCGCGATCGATGCGCGCGCCGCCATGCAGCTGCAGGAACACCGACGCGCTGGCCGGACGGCGATCGCGCACGAAGGCCGACTGCTGCGGAACGGCCAGGTGCACGCGCGCGCCCTGCACCGGCTTCAGGCTGGCGATGGTGCGGGCCAGTTCGGTCTCGATGGCGTGCTGGTAGCGGGCGTTCTCCATGAACTGGCTGACACCGAAGCCCGGGTCCTTCTCCATCAGCGAGAAGCCGCCGGAAGCCGGCAACCCCTTGGCCGCCAGGTTCATGCGCGCCTCGGTGACCCGCTCGGCGGGCACCAGCACGGCGCCATGCTCGATCTTGTAGGGAATGCCGGACTGGTCCAGCGACTGGGTCAGCTGCGCGGCGTCGGCATCACTGAGGTTGCCGAACAGCAGGCTGTAGCTGGGCGCCTGCGACCACAGGGCGATGCCCACGCCCGCGGCCACGGCGGCCGCCAGCGCAACCAGCATCAACAGCGGCTTCAGGCCCGCCATCGCGGCGGCGGGCATCTTCATCGGTACGGCTTCGGCTTCGGCACTCATGGAGCTTGGTGGACCTTAGGTTCAGATGGGCATGTTCATGATTTCCTGGTATGCACTGACCAGGCGGTTACGCACCTCGACCGTGGCGCGCAGCGCCACCGAGGCCTTCTGGGATTCGAGCATCACCTGCGACAGTTCCACGCCCGGCTCGCCGCGCTCGAAGCGGGTGGCCAGCGAGGCAGCCTGCGACTGTGTGGCATTGACGGCCTCGAGGCCCTGCTTCAGCACATTGGCGAAGCTGACCTGGCCGCTGCCATTGACGCCGGCAGGCGCATCCAGGGCCGCCGGCCTCTGCAGCGAGGGCGCGCCGATCTTCGTCTGCTGCTGCAGCGCGCGGATCTGGGCCAAGACGCTGTCGATCTGCATGTTGCTCATCGGTGACCTCAGGCGGCCGGCACTTCAATGCCGGCGGAACGCAGCTGCGCCAGCTTGTAGCGCAGCGTGCGGGGGGAGATGCCAAGACGCGCCGCGATGTCGCGACGGCTTTCGCCGGAACGCAGCGCGTCGATCAGGATGCGGCTCTCGGCGGCGCGCAGCGAACCGCGCAGCGGCCGGCCATGCAGGTTCACGGCCGTGGCGGGCTCACGACGCGCCGGCGCCTCGACCAGGCTCTCGAAGCGGATATGGCAGGCCTCGATCACCGTGTCGCCAGCCAGGATCATGGCCCGCTGCAGCAGGTTGTCGAGCTCGCGGATGTTGCCCGGCCATGGATAGGTCAGCAGCATCTGCGCGGCATCGGCGGACAGTGCCGGGATGCGACCACCACGCGGGCTGCGCAGTTCCAGCAGCCGCATCGCCAGCGGCAGCACGTCATCGCGGCGCTCGCGCAGCGAAGGAATGGTCATCGGGAACACGCACAGGCGGTAATACAGGTCCTCGCGGAAGCGCCCGGCCCGCACCTGCTCGCGCAGGTCCCGGTTGGTCGTCGCGATCACACGCACGTCCAGGTTCACCAGCGAGGTGCCGCCAAGGCGCTCCACCTCGCGTTCCTGCAGCACGCGCAAAAGCTTCGCCTGCAGCGCCAGCGGCATCTCGGTGATCTCGTCCAGCAGCAGCGTGCCGCCCTGCGCCTGTTCGAACTTGCCGGCATGCGCGGCATGCGCGCCGGTGAAGGCGCCGCGCTCGTAGCCGAACAGCATCGCTTCGAGCATCGACTCGGGAATGGCCGCGCAATTGATGGCGACGAAGGCCCTGGTGGCGCGGGGCGAGCGGTCATGGATGAATCGCGCCAGCACTTCCTTGCCGGTGCCGGACTCGCCGTTGATCAGTACCGTGCAGTCGGTGGCGGCAACGCGCGCCGCCAGCGTGTACAGGGCCCGCGTGGCCGCATCGACGACGACGGGCGAGCGGCCCAGCTGCGGCAGTTCTTCCTGATTGGTCATGCCGGAGGAAAGAGCAATTTCCGTGCCGGCCAGAGGCTGCCCATCCCGTGACGCGTGTCACGAAATGGCAGCGAAATGCGTCAATCCGCCGTCGCTTCGTCCACGCCGTTGATGCCGTACTTGCGCAGCTTCTCCACCAGCGTCGTGCGGCGCAGCTGCAGCAGCCTCGCGGCCTGCGCGACCACGCCATTGCTGCGCTCCAGCGCCTGGCGGATCAGCGATTCCTCGATGCCGGACACATGGGCGCGAAGATCGATGCCGCCGGGCGGCAAAACCGTGCCGCGGCTGACTTCCGGGTCTTCCAGCATCAGCAGCACTTCGCGCTCGGAAAGACGGGTCTCGTGCTCCAGCGCGGTGGTGTCTGCCACCGGCGCCACGATTTCTTCCACCGCCGGCGCCTTCGGCGCAGTGGCGGCGAACACATCGGCCAGGCGGTCATGGTCCGCCGTCGGCGTCCAGTCAGCCGGGCGATACCGCGGCGGCAGGTCCGCCACGCCCACCGGGCGGCCATTGCAGAGAATCGACAGGCGCTCGATCAGGTTGCCCAGCTCGCGCACGTTGCCCGGCCAGTTGTAGCGCTCGAGGCATTCCATCGCACCGGCGGTCAGCACCACGCGGGCACGGCCGGCCGCCACGTTCATCTCCGAGAAGTCACCGATCAGCGTCGCCAGGTCCTCCTTGCGCGAGCGCAGCGAGGGCATGTCGATCGGGAACACGTTCAGGCGGTAGAAGAGATCCTCGCGGAAGGTGCCGCGGGTGATGGAATCTTCCAGGTTGCGATGCGTGGCCGCGATGATGCGCACATTGCAGCGGTACTGCAGCGCGCTGCCGACGCGCTCGAACACCCGCTCCTGCAGCACACGCAGCAGCTTCACCTGCATCGGCAGGCTCATGTCGCCGATTTCGTCGAGGAACAGCGTGCCGCCATCGGCCAGCTCGAAGCGGCCCTTGCGGGTGGCGACCGCGCCGGTGAAGGAGCCCTTCTCATGGCCGAACAGCTCGCTCTCGAGCAGGTCAGCGGGGATCGCGCCGCAATTCACGGCAATGAACGGCCGATGCCGGCGCGGGCTGGCGTTGTGGATGGCACGCGCCACCACTTCCTTGCCGGTGCCCGACTCGCCCAGGATCAGCACGCTGGAATCATGCGCCGCGACCTGGTCGATCAGCGTCAGGATCTGGCGGATCGCGGGGGACTGCCCGGTGGGACCCTGGTGGGTCGTCAGCGCGGCGCGTACGTCGAATTCGGCAGTGGCCATGAGGTCTTGTTATGTCTGCTCAGCGAGGATGGCCAGTCTCGCAAAACCCGAGTGACGGAAAAGTGACGCAGCGCGTCAACTAACGCAGGATGCGTGTGATCGCTGTCTCATTTCCCGGCCGACGCGGCTGCCGGGAGCCGGCAACCTGACGCCGGTGACGGCGGAACGCCAGTTTTTCAAGCAGGTCGGCGGTGGCTTCGCCTGGCGGAACGAAACTGGCCTTCACATGGCCGTCAGCTGCGACATGCGTCACATTGGCGATCAGGGCCAGCGGCTGCGGCAGGCTGTCGCGCAGCCAGATCTCCAGCAGGCCCTGCTGCCCGACGCGCGGCGGATTGGCGGATTTCCACAACGCGCCCAGCGCATTGAATCGCACCAGCGCCGGCACCGGTCGCGGCACCTGGGCCGCCAGCAACTGGCCGACCAGGTCCAGCAGCAGGTTCACCTTCACCTCAAGCCGCGCCACATCGGCGGCATTCGGCGAGGCATCGTCCTTCTTCTCGACCGCGCCCTGCTCCTCCAGCACCGCGCACACCTGCAGCATGCGCACATTGCGGTCGGTCAGCGCGGCCACGGCGGCCAGGTCCATCGGGCGCGCCAGCGGCTTGAATGCCACCGGCAGCAGGTCCTGGTAGGCCAGCTCGTTGTTCAGGATGATGGTGTCGACGCCTTCGTACATGTCCCCTCGCTTGCGCCGGGAGGACCTATGCGAGCAGAACCTCCAGCGTCCGGTCGGATTCGGCCACCGCAGCCTTCAGGGCCGTCAGTGAACCGACGTGCCTGTCAGTATTCATGTAGCGTGCCAGCTCGTCGAGCAGGCGATGGCGCTCGGCCATCAGGAAACGCAGCCGTTCGGGGTCTGCCGCGTCGCGCAGGCCACGAACCAGCTGGAATGTGGACGCCGTCACACTTTGCGCCAGCAGCCGTCCTTCGGCTGGCAGCGCACCCGCGGGGTTCATCGCGCTGCCGGAATCTGCACCCAGGCGCTGCGGATCTCGCGCATCAGGTTGCCCACTTCGTCGAGCAGTTCGCTGCGGTTCTCCGCATTGGCGCGCACCAGCTGGCGGCCGCAATAATCGTAGAGATCCGAAAGGTTGGCGGCGATCTGGCCGCCGGCCTGCAGGTTCAGGCTGGCACGCAACTCATCAACGATGGCCACGGCGCGATGGATGAAGCGGTTCTTGGCCTCGGTCTCGCCATGTTCCATGGCACCGCGGGCCGAAGCCACGCGCTCGAGCACGCCGTCCATCAGCATGGTGATGAGGCGGTGCGGATCGGCCGCATCCACGCCGCTGTGGGCGGCGACGGAACGATAGGCGGCGAGACTGGATCTTGGATAAGCCGACATGTGAACACTCCTGCTCTACATGCGACTTAACGGCGCGGGGCGCCGGAACTTGAGGGAAACTAGCCTCGCGAACCGCTCGCCAGCTTCTGCAGGCCTTCCAGCTGCTGGCTGAGATAGCCGGATGTGTTCTGCATCTGCGCCAGCAGCGCGTCCATGGCGGTGAACTGTTTCAGGTAGCGCTGCTGCACGACCACCATGCGTGCTTCGAGGGCTTCCTTGTCCAGGTCGAGGCGGCGGCGCTGCGATGCAATCCGCTCGTCGCGCGCGGCAAACTCGCCGCTGGCCGACAGACGTTCGTCCAGAAACTTGCCCATGCGAACCGCAACGCCCGATTCACCGGAGAAGATCCGGTTGACAGCTTCAGGGTCGGCAGCCATAGCCGCCTTGAATTTCGTCGCATCCAGCTGAAGCGTGCCGGAGACCGACATTTCGATACCGAGACTGGTCAACGTCCGATAGGAACCGGTTGCACCCGGAACCGGATCGGACAACATGCGCCGCAGCTGTGTATCGATGTTGCGCAGCATGGAATCGCCGAGCATCGGGCCCGCCGTCTTGGTTGCCGCATCGTATCGTCCGAGCGCCGCAACCTGCTGCGCCAGCGTGTTGTACGCGGCGACAAAACCCTCAGCCTTCTTCTGGATGGCCGCGTCGTCGCGCTGAATGCCGAGTGATACCGTCTCGCCGTCCGGCGTGACTTTCTTCAGGCTTAGCGTGACGCCGTCAATGGCGCCTTCGAGCGTATTGGTGCTGCTGCGGATCTCGTATCCGGACACATATGCGATAGCGTCCTGCGCCGCGACGTCTCGATCCGGATCGAAGGCGGTGAGGTCGTCGGCAAGCTGCGCGAGTCCAGCGGAGGAATCCCCTGACGCAGCCACGGTGATGCCGTGTTCGGAGCCGGTGTGGGTGCCTGTTAGCACCAGGTAGGTACCCGACGTATCACGGATCAGCGTGGCGCGGACCGCCGTGTTGCCTTCGGCGGAATTGATGGCGTCGCGGATCTGCGCGAGGGTGGCGCCTTCGGCAACGGCGATTTCAAACGACCGGCTTCCTGAATCGATCGTCAGCATTCCGCCTCCGACCGTGCTGCCAGGTCCCGCAGCGTAAGCCGCCGAACCCAACCGGGCCGCGGTCGCGAGCTGCGCCACCTGGACAGTGTAGTCGCCGGCCACGGCGGCACTGGTTGCCATGGCCGAGAAATACTGCTCGTCGCCCACCGTCGTCCGGCGGGCGGTGAAGGCGTCAGGCCCCTTCAGGCCGTTGACCGCGCCTTGCAGCCCGGACAGCGCCCCCTTGAGGGTTGCCAGTGCCGAAAACTCGGCGGTCAGCCTGGCGTCGGTCTTCGTGAGCTGCCGGTCCTTCTGCGCCCTTTCGGCAGCGACGAGCTGCTCGACCAGCGCTGCGATGTCGAGTCCGGAGCCCAGGCCCGGGGATGAAATGGTCGCCATGTTGCCGAGTATCTCAGGCGACAGAATTCACGAGTGTGCCGGACTGCGCATTCGCAAGACGCAGCATCTGCAAGGCAGCTTCCCCTGGGATGCGCCGCACGACATTTCCCTCGCCGTCCCGCACGATGATGACCGGGGCAGCCGCATCGCCCTGCACCTGAAACTCCAGGTTCCGGGCTGAAGTCTGCAGGAAGCGGCTCACCTGCTCCGCGATTGCCTCCTGCGTCTGCACCTGCCGGGTGGCAGGCGGTACATCCGGTGCCGCGTCCGCTGGAGCGACATTGGCCTGCACGGCGGGCCTCTCGACCGGCGTCACGACGGAAGGCGGAGGGTTCACCTTGGTAACCGCGATTTCCATGTTCCCTCGCTAACAAGGACAGGCGGGAGCCCTGCGGCCCCCGCCATTCCCATCAATGTGCCTGAACCATGCCCCGATCAGCGCAGCAGCGACAGAACGTTCTGCGGCACCGAGTTGGCCTGCGCCACCATGGCCGTACCGGCCTGCTGGAGGATCTGGGCGCGGGTCAGCGCAGCCGTTTCGGCAGCGAAGTCCGTGTCCAGGATGCGGCTGCGCGAAGCGGACAGGTTCTCCGCCACCGTCTGCAGGCTGTTGATGGTGGACTCGAAGCGGTTCTGGATTGCGCCCAGGGTGCCACGCAGCTCCGACACCGCCGTCAGGGCCGAGTCAATGCGCAGGATGGCGTCATTGGCACCGTCCACGTCAAGCACGTTCACCGACGCGAGGCTGCCGCCGACCCCGTAGGTCTGGGCTGCCAGACCAAGGCTCGCAACCGCGCCGCCACTGACCTGGAGAGCCTCCGAAGAGACAATCGACAGGTAGCCGGTTTCGACATCGACGGCGGCGTGGACGCCAAGACCGCTGATGGCATCGACAAGCTCCTGCACCGAGGAGTAGGAACCCGCAAGCGACGTGGCGGAGCCATCACCGATGGCGATGTCCACGGCGCCCAGGTTGATCGTTCCCGCGGCGGCGGCCGAAGTCGTGCCTGTTTGCGTGGTGGCGAAGCCACCCGCCGGCGTCCCGTTGTAGGTGTTGGTCACGACGACGTCGAAGGCCTTGCCATCGAGGCGTGAGAACCGCAGGTCACCGCCCGCAGCGGTGCCGGTGACCGTGAAGCCGGCGGCATTCAGCGCGTCGATGTTGAGGGCCGCATCGACGGCGGCGGCCGCAACGGTCTCGGAAGCCGCGCTCGCGGTGAAGGAGAAGGCCTCCACACCACCCACGGTCATCGAGAACACTTCGCCGGCAGCCGACGAGGCGGCGGTGGTCGTGAAAGCACCGGCAGCCTGCGTGGACCCCAAGGTCTGCGCAAGATTGACATTGCCAGTGGCATGCGCGACCTGACCGATCGCGTTGGTCTTCATGCTGGTGTTCAGGCCGATCGAGATCGTCTCGCCCACGTTCGCACCGACCTGGAAGGTGGCGTTGCCGAACGAACCGTCCAGCACCTTGCGGCCGTTGAACGACGTCTGGCTGGCGATGCGCTGGATCTCCTCCAGGCGCTGCTGCACTTCCTGGTCCAGGGCCTTGCGGTCGCTGTCCGAGTTCGTCGCGTTGGCCGACTGCACGGCCAGTTCACGGATGCGCTGCAGGTTGTTGGTCACTTCCTGCAGGGCACCCTCGGTGGTCTGGGCCAGCGAAATGCCGTCATTGGCGTTGCGAACGGCCTGGTTCAGGCCGTTGATCTGCGTGGTCATGCGGTTGGAGATCGCCAGACCCGCGGCATCGTCCTTGGCGCTGTTGATGCGCAGGCCCGAGGACAGGCGCTGCAGCGAGGTGGCCAGCGCACTGCTGGAAGTCGTGAGGTTGCGCTGGGCGTTCAGCGACATCACGTTCGTGTTGATGACAAGTGCCATTTAGATGCTCCTGTTGAAATCCGTGAGTTCCAGGTTCAAGCCTTGCGGCTGGCGATAGCCCTGGTGGGCTGCCGCCTCCCAGTGCGCTCTTCGAGAGGGTTAACGGCGCGTCCTGTCGGTACTTGAAGACGCATTCCGCAGATTTTTCCGGGGGAGTGAGACACGGCTCACAAACTGGCGCGCAGCGAGGCGGGGGCCTTACAGGATGTCGAACAGCGACATCTGACCGATGCGGGTATAGGCCGCCTGCGCCGCCTGCAGGCCCGCCACCTGCTGGTTCAGGCGGCTGATGGCCTCGGCATAATCGAGGTCGCGCAGCGCGCTGAGCGAGGCGGTGAATTCATAGTCCAGGTCATCCCGATGGATGGCGGCCGCGTCCAGCGCCGCCAGGCGGGCGCCGGTTTCGGCGCGCAGGTTGACCACATGGTCCATCGCGGTGGTCAGCTGACCCAGTGCGCGGTTGATGTCATTGCCCAGCCGCGCACGCTGCTGGGGAGTGTCCGAACCGCGCAGCAGCGCATTGACGAGGTCGTCAATGGTACGGAACACGTCCTCGGTTCCGGCCGGAGTCACTTCGAAGGTATCGCCGACGGCCGGGATGCCCTCGATGGTCACCTGAATGCCATGGAAGGCAATCGCGCCGCCGTCGGTGTAAGGGCCGGTGGCCACCTGCGTGCCACCCGCATCAGTCACCTCCCAGGTATCGGCAATGCCATCGGCATCCGGATCGGTGAAGCTGATGGTGTATCCGTGCGCCTGCGGCACGGCGGCGGCGGCCGCCCCGGCGGCATTCCAGGCCGCCGGATCCGTCACCTGCGAGGTGCTCACCAGGCCGGTGCCGGCATGCGTGCCGATGTCGACCCTGAAAACGCCATTGCCCTGCGGCACCTGCATGAACACCCGGTCGCCACTGAAGCCGTCGATGATGCTCTGCGTGGCACTGATGGCCAGCTGGCGCGTGCCCTGGTCGCCGGCATAACCCACATTGCCGCCGGCGGCAGCAAACGGCTTCGTGCCGGTGGAGAAACCCGCAAACAGGTATTCGCCATTGCCATCCTGGCGATTGGCGATCTGCAGCAACTCATTGGCACGGGTGCGCAGCTCGGTCGCGATGGTGCGCAGCGAGGCATCGTCCATCGCGCCGCTGTTGGCCTGCACGGCCAGCACATGCACCCGCTGCAGCAGCGTGTTCATGTCAGTGAACGCCTGCTCGGCAAAACCCAGCCTCTGCTCGGCCATGCCGGCATTGCGGGCGTACTGTTCCAGCTGCGATTGCGCGCGCTCGATGCCGAGGATGCGCGTGGCCGCGATGGGATCGTCCGCCGGCGTCTGGATGCGACGACCGGATGCCACCTGCACCTGGGTCTTTGCCAGCGCCACCTGCTGCTTCAGGATCTGCGAAATGGCCGAGGAATGCTGCCCCGGCGTCGACATGCGATTGATCATCGGCGCACCGCGTTCATCAGGGTGTCCATCAGTTCCTGGGTGACGCGGATCATCTGCGCGGCGGCCTGGTAGGCCTGCTGGAAGCGCAGCATGTTGGCTGCCTCTTCGTCCAGGTTCACGCCCGACAGCGCATCCACCGAGGCGGCGGCGTCGTCATAGATGATCTGCGCGGCCTCGAGGCTGGCATTGGCGCCGGCCGCGGCCACACCCACGCTGCCGACGAAGCGGCTGACCGCACCATCCAACGACTCGGTGCCACCCGAGAACACGCCGCGACCGAGGATGGCCGCCATCTCCAGCGCATTGCGGTTGTCGCCGACGCCGCCGGTATTGGCCGACACCGTGAAGCTGTCACCGGCCGCGGCGACGCCATCGACGCTGACGCGCCAGCCGTTGAATTCGATGTCCCCGCCGGGCACATAGGCGCCGCCGCCGAGCAGGTTGTTGGCGGCGTCGCGCGCCTCCCAGTTGCCGGCATCGGTGAACCGGATGGTGACGCTGTCGCGCAGCGCGGCATCACCGGCATCGATCACCTGGCCGGCCGAGATCGTGGCGGTGCCGGTATTGCCGGCGGCCGCCTGGGTGCGCACCGGCGCTGCGGCGGCGATGCGCGAGGGATCGGAAACCAGCGTGCGCAGGCCGCTGATGGCATCGGCGGTGGGCCGCACCAGGAACTGGTCGCCGTCACTGGCGGTGCCACTGATGTTCACCGACAACCCGTCGAACTCCAGCACCCCGCCATTGTCGGCGAACGAGACGGCCGCGCCGGTGTCGGCGCGGCGCACCGTCCAGCTGCCATTGCTCTGCTGCACGATGTAATCCTGCGTGGTCAGCGCGCCGGAACCGGTGCGCGTCACGGCCAGCGTGGCATTGCCATCGTTGCCGCGCGCGGCCAGCACTTCGACGCCACCGACGGCGAAGAAGTCTCCGCCCGGGTCGCCATGCAGGTCGACGCCGCGCGCATGCTGCAGGTTGGTCACTTCCGCCAGGCCCACGGCCAGGCGTCCGAGCTCGTTGCGGGCCGGGTCGATCAGTTCGCGCCGCGCATCCAGCAGGCCGCCGATGCTGCCGCCGCTGAGCGACGAAGACACGTCCACAGAGCCGCTGGAGGTGCGGAAGGCCAGCGTGACCCGATCCGGCTGGAAGCGGTCCGGCTGTGCCACCAGCTGGGCGGCGTCATTGCCCAGCACCAGCGGCTGGCCGTTGCCGATGAACACATTGATGGCGCCATTGTCCTGGCGCACGATCGAGGTATCGATGCGCGCCGACAGCAGCGCCAGCTGCTGGTCGCGCGCATCCAGCAGGTCGGCCGGCGCCGAGCCGGTCTGGCTGCTGGTGCGGATGATCTCCTGGTTCAGCTTCGCGATGTTCGAGGCGATGCTGTTGACCGTGCCTGCCTCGGCCCGCAGCTGCTCATTGATCTGCGAGTCCATGGTGTTGAGGCGCGACTCATAACTCTGCAGCCGGGCAGTGAGGCCCTGGGCCTCCGAGATCAACACCTGGCGGGCCGCAGTCGAAGTCGGCGTATTGGCCACTTCCTGCAGCGCATTGGTGAAACGCTGCAGCGAAGCGGAGATGCCGGTCGAGTTGTCGGCAAACAGGTTCGAAAGCGCGCCGGCCTTTTCCGAATACACCGACAGCCGCGAGAAGCCGCTGGTGGCCTGGCGCAGCTGCAGCGTCAGCAATTCGTCGCTGTAGCGACGGATGCCCTGCACCGTCACGCCGGTGCCCAGCGCCGAGCTGCCGAAGATCTCCGGTGTGCTGGTCGAAAGGCTCACCACCTGGCGGCTGTAGCCGGGTGTCGCCACATTGGCGATGTTGTGGCTGGTGGTCTCCAGCGCGCGCTGGAAGGCCCGCAACCCGGAAACAGAGACATTCAGCATGTCAGGCATCGGTCACGGACCTTTCAGGCTGGGGTCGCCTGGTTTATCGGCGCGGCAGCGGCGGACTTGAGTCGCGCGGCCACGGCGGTGAGTTTGGTGACATAGTCCGGGTCGGTGGCATAACCACCGCCCGCCAGGCCACGGGCGAAAGCCGCGGCATCGCCGCCGGTGTTCAGCGCCGAGGCATAACGCGGGCTGGACTTCAGCAGCCGGGCGTAATCCCGGATCGACTCTTCGGGAGATCCATAGGCGCGGAAGCTGTCGCGCACCGACTGCATCCGGCCATCGATGAATTCATGCGTCGCCGACGCATTCACCGGGCCCTTCCAGCTGCCGCCGGCCTTGATGCCGAACAGGTTGAAGCCGGGCCGGCCCTGGGCGTCGGTCGGCACCGATCTGCCCCAGCCGGTTTCGAGTGCGGCATGCGCGATCACCACCTCGGGATCAACGCCCAGCTCACGTGCCGCCTCGGTGGCGGCAGGCCGGATGGCCTGCACGAACTCATCCGCATTGCGTGGCGGCCAGTTTGCGGTGGTTGGCGAAGGCGTCGAGGGCGCGCTGCCGGGCAGGGCTTCGACACCGCCCATGCCCTGCCCCTGCATCAGCTGGCGCACCAGTACATCGGCCAGGCCCAGGCCCTTGCCCTTCGACAGCTGCGTGGCCAGCTGCTGGTCGAACATGTCCTGGTAGAAATCCTGCTGGTCGCTGGCGAACGGATCACCCGGCGAGGCATCACGCATGCTCTTCAGCAGCAGCGAGGTGAACAGGCTCTCGAACTGCTTCGCGGTCTCGCGCAGCGCCTCCGGCGTGTTGGCGGCGGCATCACGCTTGATCGAACCCAGCGCCGCCGGATCCGCGAAGAACGAGGGATTGACCGGATTGATGGTCATGGTCAGATGACGATCAGCTCCGCGCGCAGCGCGCCGGCTTCCTTCAGGGCTTCAAGAATGGCCACGAGGTCGCCGGGAGCGGCGCCCACCTGGTTCACCGCGCGCACGATCTCGTTGAGGTCGACGCCGGCGTCGAACATGAACATGCGCGCCTGTTCCTCGGAGGCCGAGATCTCGCTGCGCGGCGTCACCACGGTCTCGCCGCGCGAGAAGGCCGCCGGCTGGCTGACGTCGAAGCGCTCGGTGATGGTCACCGACAGCGAACCATGCGCCACCGCGGCGCGCGACACGCGCACGCGTGAGCCGATCACCACCGTGCCGGTGCGCGAATTGACGATCACCCGCGCCGGGGCATCGCCCGGCTCCACCTCGATGGCCTCGAGCGTCGACAGGTAGGCAATGCGCTGGTTCGGGTCCAGCGGCGCGGCCACCTTCACCGACACGGCGTCCATGGCCTGCGCGGTGCCGGGGCCCAGCAGGTCGTTGATGCCGCCGGCCAGGCGGGCGGCGGTGGTGAAGTCCGGCGTATGCAGGTTCAGCACCACATAGGGTTGGGCGGTGAAGTTGTTCGGCACCTCACGTTCGACCGTGGCGCCATTGGGCACCCGGCCGCTGGAGGGCACGTTCACCGACAGCTTCGAGCCGTCGCTGCCCTGCGCCCCGAAACCACTGACCACCAGGCTGCCCTGCGCGATGCCGTACACCTCGCCATCGACGCCGCGCAGCGGCGTCATCAGCAGCGTGCCCCCACGCAGGGAGGAAGCATTGGCGATCGAAGAGACGGTGACGTCGATGCTCTGCCCCGGCTTCGAGAATGGCGGCAGGTCGGCGGTGACCACCACGGCGGCCACATTCTTCAGCTGCGGATTGACGTTCGGCGGCACGGCCACCCCGAATCGCGACAGCATGTTCTTGATGCTCTGGATGGTGAATGGCGCCTGGCTGGTCTGGTCGCCGGTGCCATCGAGGCCCACCACCAGGCCGTAGCCCACCAGCTGGTTGCCGCGCACGCCGGCCACTTGCGCCAGGTCCTTGACGCGTTCGGCCTGCACGACCGGCACCAGCAACAGGGTGCCGGCAACGGCGGCGAGGACTCGGGAGAGCGTCCGGTACATCACAGCGGGTTCCAGATGGAATTGAAGAACCGGGACAGCAGGCCCGGACGGTTGGCGTCGGCCAGCGCACCGCGCTGCCCGTAGGCAATGCTGGCGTCGGCCACCTTGTAGGAAGCGATGGTGTTGTCGGGCTGGATGTCGATCGGGCGGATCACGCCCTGGATGCGCACGAACTCGCGCCCCTGGTTGATCTCGATCCACTTCTGGCCGCGCACCACCAGGTTGCCGTTCGACAGGCGCTTTGCCACCGTCACGGTGATGTTGCCCTGCAGGCGGTTCGACAGGCTGCTGTCACCCGAGCCCTCGAAACTGCGGCTGTTGTCCATGCTGGCGGAGATCTCCTTGCCGCCGATCCGCAGCGGCGAACCGCCGAACAGCGGCGCCGGCAGGTCCACCGAGGTTTCCTTCGAGGTGGAGGTGCTGGAGCTCTTCTGCGCCGCCGTCTGCTCCGAAAGGATGACGGTGACCGTGTCACCGACGCGGTGCGCCACCACATTCTCGAACAGCGGCACATCGTAGCCGGCCTGGAAGATGGCACCCTGCGCCGGCGTGTCGCGCGGCATTTCCTCCGGCCAGGTGGCGGCGAAGTCCTCGGTGTAACCACCGGTGGTGGCACAGCCGGCCAGCAGCCAGGCTGCGGCCACACCGGCGGCCAGGATCATCAGGCGACGTTCGTTCACAGGTTGTTGCTCACGTACTGCAGCATCTGGTCGGTGGTGGAGATGGCCTTGGAGTTCATCTCGTAGGCGCGCTGGGTCTCGATCATCGCCACCAGCTCTTCCACCACATTGACGTTCGAACCTTCGAGGAATCCCTGCTGCAGCAGGCCGAGGCCGTTGAGGCCCGGGGTGCTGCTCTGGGCCGGACCGCTGGCCGCGGATTCCACCAGCAGGTTCTCGCCGCGCGGCTGCAGGCCGGCGGGCTTGACGAAGTCGGTGAGCTGCAGTGTGCCCACCTG
>CAYNEX010000041.1:0-19731 GCA_964396335.1 uncultured Steroidobacteraceae bacterium
CCACGTGCGCGTAGTGGCGCTCATCCGACTCGTATTCCACGTGCGAGGTGGAAATGGTGATGCCACGGGCCTTCTCTTCCGGCGCCTTGTCGATCTGGTCGTAGGCGCGGAACTCGCCGCCGTGCTTCTCGGCCATCACCTTCGTCAACGCTGCCGTCAGCGTCGTCTTGCCATGGTCAACGTGACCAATGGTGCCAACGTTCACGTGCGGCTTGCTGCGTTCGAATTTTCCCTTGGACACGGCGAGTTCCTCTAAAAGATCAAGCTGTTAAAAAAGACTCAAACCAAAACGTCGCTGGAGCTCACGACCGGGATTGAACCGGTGACCTCGTCCTTACCAAGGACGTGCTCTACCAACTGAGCTACGTGAGCGACACGACGGAAACGAAACCCTTACTGCGAACGGATACCTCGAACGCCGAACCGGGCAGGACATGGAGCGGGTAGCGGGAATCGAACCCGCGTCATCAGCTTGGAAGGCTGAGGTTCTACCATTGAACTACACCCGCCAAGTCATGCCGCCTTCAACCCGAAAGCCACCGGACTTACGCCCGGAAGCCTCGTTCTGGTGGAGGGGGTAGGATTCGAACCTACGAAGGCGTGAGCCGGCAGATTTACAGTCTGCTCCCGTTGGCCGCTTGGGTACCCCTCCGCGCAAAAACGAGCCGCGTATTCTGATTTCGTGCTCGTGCAGTGTCAACGCAAAAAGCGGGCCATTTTTGCCGTGTCTGCTGCAGGCAGAATTCTCGCCTTGCCGGCGGGCAGGTCCTCGGGCAGCTGCCAGGGGCCGTAGGCGAGGCGTTTGAGGCGACTGACCTCGTGGCCGGCGGCCTCGAACAGGCGCCGGACCTCGCGATTGCGGCCCTCCCGCAGTGTCACCTGGTACCAGGAATGCCCTTCGGAACGGCCGGCGGGCTCCACCCGGTCGAATTTCGCCAGGCCATCCTCGAGCTGGATGCCGCGCCGCAGGCGCTCGATGAGCTCCGGGCCGGGGGTGCCGCGCACCCGCGCCAGGTAGCGGCGCTCCACTTCGAACGAGGGATGCATCAGCCGGTGGGCCAGCGCGCCGTCGTTGGTGAAGATCAGGAGGCCCGAGGTATTCACGTCCAGCCGCCCGACCACCACCCAGCGCCCGGAGGGCGGCGGCGGCAGGTGGTCGAACACCGTCGGGCGTCCCTGCGGATCGCTGCGGGTGGTCACCTCACCGACGGGTTTGTGATACAGCATCACCGCAGGGCCCGCCGATTGTTGCGTTTCTGGCTGTAATCCAAGGGTCAGCGGCCGACCGTCGAGCTCGAACCGGTCGCTGGCGGTGGCCCGGTCGCCCAGTTTGGCCACCTGGCCGTTGACGCGCAGGCGGCCGGCGGCCAGCCATTCCTCGATGCCGCGGCGCGAGCCCAGGCCCGCGGCGGCCAGCAGTTTCTGGATACGTTCGCTCATGGTGGGCGCCGGCAGGCGCTCGGGACTATCGCACCGGCAGGTGCAGCTTGCCCAGCAGCGCCGCCTTGCTTTCCGGGTCGCGCGCCTCGATGGCCTCGTCGATCAGCCGCCGCGTCAGGTGCGGGCCGAACAACTGCATGAAATCGTAGGCGTAATTGCGCAGCAGCGTGCCGCGGCGGAAGCCCACCCAGGTGGTGTGGATGGGGAACAGGTGCGAGGCATCGACCATCACCAGGTCCGAATCGAGCTCCGGCTCGAAGGCCACGCTGGCGACGATGCCCACGCCCATGCCGAGGCGCACATAGGTCTTGATCACGTCCGAATCGCGCGCGGTCAGCGCCACGCGCGGACGCAGGCCCTCGCGGGCGAACAGGGTTTCGAGCGAGGACGGACCGGAGAAACTGAATACATAGGTGACCAGCGGGTATTTCTCCAGCGTGGCCAGCGTCAGCTTCGGCGCGCCCGGGCGGGCCAGCGGATGGTGCTTCGGCACGATCACCTGGCGGTGCCAGCGGTACACCGGCAGCAGCACCAGCTCGGGGAACAGTGCCTCGGAGCCGGTGGCGATGGCCAGCTGCACCCGGTCACCCGCCACCATCTCGGAAATCTGCTCGGAGGTGCCCTGGTGCAGGTGCAGGTCCACCTCCGGATATCGCTTGCGGAAAGCCTGCACCACCGGCGGCAGCACGTAACGCGCCTGGGTGTGGGTGGTGGCGATCGACAGGGTGCCGCGCGCGTCCTGGTTCAGGTCGGCGGCGATGGAGCGCAGGCTTTCGATCTCGGCCAGCGCGCGCGAGGCATATTCCAGCACTTTCGCGCCTTCGGGCGTGACGCGCGCGAAGCTGCGGCCCTCGCGCACGAACAGGTCGAAGCCCAGCTCCTTTTCCAGCTCCTTCAGGGCCCGGCTGATGGCGGGCTGGGAGGTCCCGAGCGCGGCGGCCGCATTGGTGACGGAAAGGCCGTTGCGGGCCACGGCCAGCGCATACTGCAGTTGATGGAAGTTCATATAAGGACCCCTACCATGACGCAGAATTATTATAACAAACAGTAATTAGCGATTCACGGCTTCTGTTTTACCTTTCCTGCCGACGATTCCCGGACTTAGAGTCGCCCTCCCAACCGGGACAAGGACCTCTCCCGACAGAGGCTGGTGCGCCGATGATTTACGACAGCATCCTCGACACGATCGGCCGCACGCCGATCGTCAAGATCAATCGCATCGCACCCGAAGGCATCACCATGTATGCCAAGTGCGAGTTCTTCAACCCCGGCGCCTCCGTGAAGGACCGCCTCGCCCTCGCCATCATCGAGGACGCGGAGCGCAGCGGTGCGCTGAAGCCCGGCCAGACGGTGATCGAGGCCACCTCGGGCAACACCGGCATCGCGCTGGCCATGGTCTGCGCCGCCAAGGGTTATCCCTTTGTCGCCACCATGGTCGAGACCTTCTCGATCGAGCGCCGCAAGATCATGCGCATGCTGGGCGCGAAGGTGATCCTCACCCCGGCCGCCGAGCGCGGCACCGGCATGGTGAAGAAGGCCGAGGAGCTGGCGCAGAAGAACGGCTGGTTCCTGGCCCGCCAGTTCGAGAACCCGGCCAATCCGGCCTATCACCGCAACACCACCGGCCCCGAGATCGTGTCCGCCTTCGCGGGCAAGCGCCTGGACGCCTTCGTGTCCGGCTGGGGCACCGGCGGCACCATGACCGGCGCCGGCGAGATCATCAAGCTGGCGCGTCCGGAGACCAAAGTCTATGTGGCCGAGCCGGAGAACGCCGCGCTGCTGTCGGGCAAGCCCTTCGCCCCGCACAAGATCCAGGGCTGGACCCCGGACTTCGTGCCGAAGGTGCTGAATCCGAAGGTGGCCGACCAGATCGTGCAGGTAGGTGATGCCGAGGCCATCGAGACGGCACGCCTGCTGGCCACGCGCGAAGGCATTTTCTGCGGCATCTCCTCCGGTGCCACGTTCGCCGCCGCGCTGAAGGTGGCGCGCGAATCGAAGCCCGGTGCGGTGATCCTCGCGATGCTGCCCGATACCGGCGAGCGATACCTGTCGACGGCGCTTGCCGAAGGCATCAACGAGGGTAGCGACCCTGAGTCCTGAGACCGTGACGGCAGTGCGCCAGGAAGAAGTGACCGCCTCAGCGCTGCGCATCGCAGAGCTGCCGGCCCCGTTTGCCCTGTTCCGCGGCGGCTCGCTGCCGCGCGCGCAGGTGGCCTACGAGTGCTGGGGTGAACTGAACGCGGAGCGCAGCAACGCCATCCTGCTGTTCACCGGCCTGTCGCCCTCCGCGCATGCGGCCTCCTCGCCGGCGGATCCATCGCCCGGCTGGTGGGAGAACATGATCGGCCCGGGTCGTGCCATCGACACCGACCGCTACTTCGTCATGTGCGTGAACTCGCTGGGCAGCTGCTTCGGGTCCACCGGTCCCGCCTCGGTGAACCCGGCCACCGGCCGCCTGTATCGCCTCGACTTCCCCGAACTGGCGGTGGAAGACATCGCCCGCGCCGGCTTCGAGGCCGCGCGCTCGCTGGGTATCGAACAGCTCGACACCGTCATCGGCCCGTCGCTGGGCGGCATGGTGGTGGTGGCCTTCGCGGCCATGAATCCCGGTGGCGCGCGCCGCCTGGTGTCGATCTCCGGCTCCTCGGCCTCCTCGCCGTTCGCGATCGCGCTGCGCAGCGTGCAGCGCGAGGCGGTGATGAGTGATCCGGCCTGGAAGAACGGCCAGTACGCCAGCGCCGAGTCCGGCCCGCAGTCCGGCATGCGCCTGGCGCGCAAGCTCGGCACCATCACCTATCGCTCGGCCGCCGAATGGGCCGGACGGTTCTCGCGCCAGGGCATCGGCGATGTGGGCCGGCGCGCGATGGAACAGGCGCTGAAGCGCGTGCCCGCCGGATTCGGCCCGCGCTTCGCGGTCGAGACCTACCTGGAATCGCAGGCCGAGAAGTTCGTGCGGGTGTTCGACCCGAACTGCTACCTGTACCTGTCGCGCGCGATGGACTGCTTCGACATCGCCGCGCATGGCGAACCGGCCGAGGTCTATCGCCGCAGCGGCGCGCAGCGCGCGCTGGTGATCGGCGTGGAATCGGACTTCCTGTTCGCGGTCGAGGAGCAGGCATTGATCGCCGAGGGCATGAAGCAGGGCGGCATCGACACCCGCTTCGTGCCGCTGCCGTCGATCGAGGGCCATGATGCATTCCTCGTCGACCTGCCGCGATTCGACGCCGCGATCCGCGGTTTCCTGAACGAGTGAGCCCGGCCGGCGACGCCGGCCCCTGCTTCAACCGCCGTTCTTCCCGTTGTCTTCACGCGCCAGCGGCAGCGTGAAGCGGAAACATGCGCCCTTGCCGGGCTCGGATTCGGCGCGGATGCGGCCGCCATGGCGCGCCAGGATGCGATGCGCGATGGCCAGCCCCACTCCCGTGCCCGGGAAATCATCGACGCTGTGCAGGCGCTTGAACACGCCGAACAGCTTGTCGGCATGGCGGGCATCGAAACCCACGCCATTGTCCTCGACGGAATAAGTGACCTGCCCGCCCTCCACGCTGGCGCCGATGCGCACGCGCGGATCGGGCTGGCGCGAACTGAACTTCAGCGCATTGCTGACCAGGTTCGCCCACACATGGCGGATCACGCCCGGATCGGCCATCGCCGCCGGCAGCGGACCCACCTCGACGCGCGGATCCGTATCCGGGTACAGCGCGCGCGCCTCGGCGATCACGGCGCGCACGATGGGCTCCATCTCCACCCGCGACAGCTGCAGCGGCTGGCGCGTGGACCGCGAGAACGCCAGCAGGCCGACGATCATGCGGTCCATGCTCTGCGCGCCGTCGTGGATGACCTGCACGATGTGGCCGCCCTCCTCGCCGAGGCGGTCGGCATAGTCATCGTGCAGGCGCTGCGCGAAGTCCTTCACGAACAGCAGCGGCGCGCGCAGGTCGTGCGAGATCGAATAGGAGAACGACTCCAGGTCCGCATAGGCCGCGGCCAGCTCCTCGGCGCGCTGCCGCTCGGCGGCCTGCAACTGCGCCACCTCGCGCTTCAGGCGCTGCAGGTTCAGCGCGCGCGAGATCACCGGCCGCGCGATGTTCAGGCTGAAGGGCTTCAGGATGTAGTCGAGCGCCCCGCCCTGCATGGCCTGCACGGCGGTGTCGATGGTGCCGTGGCCGGTCATCACCACCGCGCCCACATCCGGATCGATCCCGCGGATGGCCGCGATCAGCTCGATGCCGTCCATCTCCGGCATCATCAGGTCGGTCAGCAGCAGGTCGAAATCGCCCGGCCGCAGCGCCGCCAGCGCCTCGCGCGGCGAGCCGAAGCCACGGATGGAATAACCCTCGATCTCCAGCGTGTCGCAGAGCGCGCGCAGCTGCAGCGGCTCGTCATCGACGATCAGCAGCCGGCCACGGGCCGTCGTTGCGGGGGAGGTATTCATCTCTGCACCAATGTATCGCGCAATGCGTTGAGCGGCAGCGGGTCGTCGATCACCAACAGCATCCGCGGCAAGCGGCGATGCGGCCATTTGACTCATCAAATGGGCACTCCGGATGACATATGCCGGATTATCTCGCTATGCGAAGCATTTGCGCTGTGGCGCGCGGCAGGTGAATGCCGCATGACGGAGACCATGGTAGCTTCCAGATATGGGTCAGGGAGCTGTTCCACCCGTGCGCATCCTCTTCATCGAGGACATGAAGCAGGATGTCGAGCGCGCCATCTATCACCTGAAGCGGTCCGGACTGGACTGTGAATGGCGACGCGTCGAGACCGAACCGGACTTGATTTCCTGCCTGCAGGAATTTTCACCTGACCTGGTCCTCTCCGATTTCTCGCTGCCGCAGTACGACGGCATGTCGGCACTGCGCGTGGCCCGCGCGCATGCGCCCGACATTCCCTTCCTGTTCCTGTCCGGCACCATCGGCGAGGAACGCGCCATCGAGGCGCTGCGCTCCGGCGCGGTCGACTATGTGCTGAAGGAGAACCTGGCGCGCCTGGTGCCGGCGATCCGCCGCGCGCTGGCGGAGGCGGAAGTCCGCCGCGAACGCGCGCGGCAGGAGACGCAGATCGCGCGACTGAACCGCGTGCTGCGCATGCTCAGCGGCGTCAACAGCCTGGTGCTTCG
Organism: uncultured Steroidobacteraceae bacterium; assembly: GCA_964396335.1. GTDB lineage: Bacteria > Pseudomonadota > Gammaproteobacteria > Steroidobacterales > Steroidobacteraceae > ZC4RG30. The sequence continues at coordinate 6,563 of CAYNEX010000041.1, forward strand.
CATCCGCGACCGCAATGAACTGCTGCGCGAGACCTGCCGCCTGGCGGTCGCGGAAGGCGGTTATGCCACCGCCATCGGCGCGGCCGAGGTGCCCGGCTCGGCCACCATCCAGCCGGTGGCATGGAGCGGCCTCGACCCCGTCATGACCGAAACCCTCAGCCACCGTGTCGCGGCCGCGATCAGCAGCGACCACGGCCCGGTGGCGAACGTGATCCATGAAGGCCGTGAATTCGTCTGCAACGACGCCGGGTGCACGGAGGACGCCGGCATCAGCGCGCTGATCCACGACACCGGCATGCGCACGCTGGTGGTGCTGCCGCTGTGCGTGGATGGCACCACCATCGCGCTGCTGGTGCTGACCGCGCGCGATGCCGGCGGCGTCGGCGAGGAGGAGCTGGCCATGCTGCGCGAGGTGGCCGGCAATATCTCCTTCGGGCTGCAGTACCTGCAGCGCGATACCCGCGCGCGGTTCCTGTCGCACTTCGATCCGCAGACGGGCCTGGCCAAGCGCCCGCTGTTCTGCGAGCGCGTGCAGCGCCTGGTCTCGCTGCCGGTGAGTCCGCGCACGCGCCACGCGGTGATCGTGATGGACATCGTGCACCTGAGCATGATCAACGACTCCTTCGGTCGGCGCATCGGCGACCTGCTGCTGCAGCATGTGGCCGACCGGCTGAAGCAGAACTTCCCGGGCGGCCAGATCGCCCATTTCGGCGGTGGCACCTTCGCGCTGCTGCGCTCGCAGGGCGAGCGCGACGATGAGCAGGTGCTGGTCTACGGCCGCAGGCAGGCGCAGAAGGTGTTCGGCGAGCCGTTCGAGATCGAGGGCCAGGCCATCCCGGTTACCGCCCGCGCCGGCTCGGCGCTGTGGCCCGATGACGGCAGCGAGGCGATGACGCTGGTGCAGAACGCCGAGGCGGCACTGCAGTACGCGCGCCATTCCGGCGAGACGCATGTGCGCTACAACGCCGCGGCGCGCTCCAACCGCGTCGGCCAGCTGGCGCTGGAACACCGCCTGCGGTTCGCGCTCGACCGGCAGGAGTTCGAGCTGCATTACCAGCCGAAGGTCAGCGTGGCTTCGCGCCGCGTGCGCGGCGCCGAGGCGCTGCTGCGCTGGCGCAAGCCGGACGAGGGCCTGGTTTCTCCGGCCACCTTTCTGCAGCCGATGGAAGCCACCGGCCTGATCATCCCGGTGGGCAACTGGGTGATCCGCCAGGCGGCCGCCGACTGCCAGCGCTGGATGCAGGCCGGCCTGCCGCCGGTGCGCATCGCGGTGAACATCTCGCCGCTGCAGCTGCGCCAGGCGGACTTCGTGCAGCACTTCCTCGCCGCGGTGGCCGGCTGGTCGACGCCGGACTGGGGCCTGGACATCGAGATCACCGAAGGCCTGCTGCAGGAGGACGCGCCGCTCGAGGTGGAGAAACTGCGGCAGCTGCGCGAGGCGGGCATCCGCATCGCCATCGATGATTTCGGCACCGGCTACTCATCGCTGAGCCGCCTCGCCTCGCTGCCCATCGACACACTGAAGATCGACCGCAGCTTCGTGTCGCGCAGCCTCGATGGCAATTCCGGCAGCAGCCTGGTGCGCACCATCATCGCGCTGGCGCAGGCGCTGGAGATGCGCACCGTGGCCGAGGGCGTGGAACGCGCCGAGGAACTGGACCTGCTGGTCCGCCTCGGCTGCGACAAGTCGCAGGGTTACCTGCACAGCCCGGCGGTCACCGCCGCCGAGTTTGCCAGCCTGCTGCGCGAGGGCCGCGGCAGTTTCCTGCGGCCGGCCTCGCTGGCCAACCGCCCGGCGCGCAGCATGCGCGCCTGAGGCGTTACTGCAGGAAGCCGACCTTCACCTCTTCCTCCGAGAGCAGCCGCACCGGCACCGGCTTCACGTGCCAGATCTCCTCGCAGTACTCGCGGATGGTGCGGTCGGAGGAGAACAGGCCTGAGCGCGCCGAGTTCAGGATCGACATGCGCGTCCAGGTTTCCTGGTCGGTGAAGGCCGCGGCCACCTGCTTCTGGCAGTCGCGGTACGAGGCGAAGTCGGCCAGCACCAGGTAAGGGTCGTAATACATCAGGTTGTCCAGCAGCGGCCGGAACAGGGAGGTATCGCCGCGCGAGAAGAACCCGTCACCGATCAGCTCCAGCGCCTCCGACAGCTCGGGATCCGCGCTGGCGGCCGCCTCCGGCCGGTAACCGCGCCGCCACAGCCCGGCCACCTCTTCGGTGCTGTGGCCGAACAGGAAGAAGTTCTCCGCGCCCACCTGGTCGCGGATCTCCACATTGGCGCCATCCAGCGTGCCGATGGTCAGCGCGCCGTTCATCGTGAACTTCATGTTGCCGGTGCCCGAGGCCTCCTTGCCGGCGGTGGAGATCTGCTCGGAGAGATCCGCCGCCGGATAGATGCGCTGGCCATTGCCGACGTTGAAGTTCGGCAGGTAGACCACCCGCAGCTTCTCGCGCACGGCGGTATCGCGGTTCACCACGTCACCGACCGCGTTGATCAGCTTGATGATCAACTTGGCCATGCGGTAGCCGGGCGCGGCCTTGTCGCCGAAGATGAAGCTGCGCGGCGTGAACCCGGCGTTCGGCTCGGCCTTCAGCCGCAGGTACAGCGCGATCACGTGCAGGATGTTCAAATGCTGGCGCTTGTACTCGTGGATGCGCTTGACCTGCACGTCGAAGATCGACTCCGGGTCCAGCGACACGCCGGTGCGATCCAGCGCCATCTGCGCGAAGGCGCGTTTGTTGGCCTGCTTGATGTCGCGCCACTGCGCCCGGAATGCGGCATCGCCGGCCAACGGCTCGAGGCTCTTCAGCTGGTCCAGGTGCGTGATCCAGCCCGGGCCGATGGTGGAGCAGATCAGGTCCGAGAGTTTCGGGTTGGCCAGCACCATCCAGCGGCGCGGCGTCACGCCATTGGTCTTGTTCTGGAACTTCTCCGGCCACAGCGCGTGGAAGTCGCCCAACACGTCGGTCTTCAGCAGCTGCGAATGCAGCGCCGCCACGCCATTGATGGTGTGGCTGCCCACGCAGGCCAGGTGCGCCATGCGCACGCTGCGGCCGCCGTTCTCGTCGATCAGTGACAGCCGCGCCAGCCGCTCCTCGTCGCCGAGGAAGCGGATGCGCACCGCATCGAGGAAACGCGCGTTGATCTCGTACACCAGTTCCAGGTGGCGCGGCAGGATGCGCGCGAACAGGTCCACCGACCAGCACTCCAGCGCCTCGGGCAGCAGCGTGTGGTTGGTGTAGGCCAGGCTCTTCGTGACGATGGACCAGGCCTGATCCCACGGCATCACGTGTTCATCGACCAGCAGGCGCATCAGCTCGGCCACCGCGATGGCCGGATGCGTGTCGTTCATCTGGATGGCGAACTTCTCGTGGAAGCGCTCGATCGGGATGCGCTGCGTGCGCAGGATGCGCAGCATGTCCTGCAGCGAACAGCTGACGAAGAAATACTGCTGCTCCAGGCGCAGCTCCTTGCCCGACAGCTGCTCGTCGTTCGGGTACAGCACCTTGCTGATGTTCTCGGACTCCACCTTGCGGTTCACCGCGCCGTAGTAGTCGCCGCGGTTGAAGATGGCGAAGTCGAATGATTCGGTGGCCTGCGAGGTCCACAGGCGCAGCGTGTTGGCGGTGTTGTTGCGATAGCCCAGGATGGGCGTGTCATAGGGCACGCCGACCACTTCCTTGCCCGGCACCCAGCGTACGCGGTGCCGGTCGAGCTCGTCCCGATACACCTCGGTGTGGCCGCGCAGCTTCACCTCCACCGACCATTCCGGCCGCTGGATCTCCCAGGGATTGGGATAACGCAGCCAGTTGTCGGTGCGCTCCTGCTGCCAGCCGTCGACGATCTCCTGGTGGAAGATGCCGAACTCGTAGCGGATGCCATATCCCAGGCAGGGGATCTCCTGCGTGGCCAGCGAATCGATGAAGCAGGCGGCCAGGCGCCCCAGGCCGCCATTGCCGAGGCCCGGTTCGGTCTCCAGCGCCAGCAGCGCGTCGAAGTCCAGGCCCAGCTCGGTGATGGCCTCCTTGACCTCGTCATACATGCCGAGGTTCACCAGGTTGTTGCCCAGGTGCGGGCCCATCAGGAACTCGGCCGACAGGTAGGCCACCGTGCGCGAACCCAGGCGCGTATACACCGCCGCGGTGCTGATCCAGCGCTGCAGCAGGTGGTCGCGCACCGTGTGCGCCAGCGCCTGGTAATAGTCGTTCTGCGTCGCCAGCGCAGGGAATTTGCCCTGCGTGTACAGCAGGTTATCGAGGAAGGCGTGCTTGAAGGCGTCGCGGGCCACGACGCCGGGGGTTTCGACAGGCTGAAGCATGTTGACTCGATCCATTGATGGCCCGGAAAAGTCTTGCAAGTAGCGTGCAAGCGCCGGGCGGGCCGCTGCAGGCGGTCAAGGCACCAGCGCGGGGCAGATCCGCCCCGGCAATGCCCCGCGTTGGGGCGTCAGCCGCTGTTGCGCAGCGCCGTGGCCACCGCGTTGATGCTGAGGTGGATGCCCTCCGCCACGCGCGGGTCCTGGTCCCCGGCGCGATGGCGGCGCAGCAGTTCCACCTGCAGCAGGTTCAGCGGTTCGATGTAGGGCAGCCGCAGCCGGATGGAGCGGTCCAGCTTCGGGTTGTTCTCCAGCAGCCGCGACTGGCCGGTGATCTCCAGCAGCACGTCGCGGGTGCGTAACCAGCCCGCCTCGATGCGCGAGAAATAGTGGTCGGCCAGGTCACCGTCGGTGACCAGGGTCAGGTAGCGGCGCGCGATCGCCAGGTTGCCCTTCGCCAGCACCATCTCCATGTTGTCGAGCGTGGTGCGGAAGAAGGCCCAGCCCTGCGCCATCTCGCGCAGCAGGCCGCGATCGGGGAAGGCGGCCAGCGCATGGCCGGCGCCATACCAGCCGGGCAGCATCACCCGCGTCTGCGCCCACGAGAACACCCACGGGATTGCGCGCAGGTCCTCGATGCGGTCGGACTTCGTGCGCGAGGCCGGCCTCGAGCCGATCTTCAGCTGCGCGATCTCCTGCAGCGGCGTGAACTCGCGGAAGAAGCGCCGGAAGGAATCATCGCCGTAGACCAGCTCGCGGTAATGCCGGAAGGCATCGGCCGAGATGGTCTTCATCGCCGCGAGGAAGGCGGGCCGTTCGCCCTGCACCGCGGTGGTGGGCATCAGAGAGGCCTGCACCGTCGCGGCGGCCATGGTCTCGAGGTTCGAGGCGGCATTTTCCGGCGTGCCGTACTTGGCCGCGATCACCTCGCCCTGCTCGGTGATGCGGATGCGTCCCTGCACGGTGCCCTGCGGCTGCGCGCGGATCGCCGCCGCGGCCGGTCCGCCACCACGACCGACACTGCCGCCGCGGCCATGGAACAGCTGCATGCGGATGCCGGCCGCATCGAACACCTTCGCCAGCGCGCGGCCGGCTTCGTTCAGGCTCCACACCGAGGTGAGGTAACCACCGTCCTTGTTCGAGTCGGAATAACCGACCATCACTTCCTGGAATCCGCGCCGCTCGGCGGCGGCCCTGATCTCCGGCAGCGCCAGCCAGTCGCGCATGATGCCGGGCGCGCGCTGCAGGTCGCCGATGGTCTCGAACAGCGGCACCACCATCACCGGCGCGGCAGATGGATCCTGCGGGCGGTAGAGACCCGCCTCCTTCAGCAGCACGTTCACCTCGAGCATGTCCGAGACACTCTCGGCCTTCGAGATGATGTAGGTGGTGATGCATTCGGCGCCGTAACGCGCATGCGAGGCGGCCGCCTCGCGCACGATGGCCAGCTCCGACGCGCACTCCTCGCCGTATTCCGCGAATGCGCTCCACAGCAGGCGCGGGCTGGACAGCTCCCGCCGCAGCAGCGCGGTACGCGCGGCTTCATCCAGCGCCGCATAGTCCTCCTCGAAGCCGGCAACGCGCAGCAGTTCGGCCACCACACGCGCATGCACGTCGGAGTTCTGCCGCAGGTCGATGGTGGCGAGATGGAAACCGCAGGCCTCGACCTGGCGGATGAGACGCCCCAGTGCGCCGCTGCTGGCCAGCAGGCCCGCGCCGTGGGCGGCGAGGCTGTGCGCAATCGTGACGAGGTCGGCGCGCAGTTCCTGCGCGCTGAAATAGGGCCGCGCCTGCGAGTTCGGCAGCCGCGGCGGTTGCTGGCCAGCGATTTCCACATAGGTCGCCGCCAGGCGCGCATAGATGCCCACCAGCGCGCGGCGATAGGGTTCATCGCGGCGACCGGCATAATCGTCACCGCTGGCATCCGCCAGCCGCAGCACGTCGTCGCTGACCTCGGCCAGCTCGGTCGATACCGACAGTTCCTTGCCCAGCGCATGCAGCTGCACCAGGTAGCTGCCCAGCAGCGCGCGCGAGGCACTGCGCAATGCATAACGCAGTGTTTCCGCATTGACGTTCGGATTGCCGTCGCGGTCACCGCCGATCCATGTACCCAGCCGCAGGAACGCGCCCGTGCGCCGCGGCAGCAGCCGGTCCCAGCGTGCGTACAGGCGCGGCAGCACCGGCAGCAGTACATCGCGCAGGTAGGCCAGCGCGATCTCCACCTCGTCCTGCACCCGCATGCGTTCGCGGCGCAGCGGCCGCGTCTGCCACAGCAATGCGATCTGGCGCACCAGCGCCTGCTCGATCTCATCACCCGCGGCGGTCTCGGCGGCGCCGGAATCCTTCTGCGCCATCAGTTCGGCGATGCGCGCGCGATGATCGAGCATGCTCTTGCGCATCACCTCGGTGGGATGCGCGGTCAGCACCGGCACCACCAGCGCCGCCTCGAGCATCTCGGCGACCTGCGCGGAGTCAATGCCGGCTTGCGCCAGTTCCTCGATGGCCGCTTCGAGCGTCGCGCCGACTTCGGTGGCGCCGCCCTGCCGGTCCTCGGCCAGGTTGGCCAGCATCGAGAACAGCATGAAGCCGCGCACGAAATCGAGCTGTTCGTCCGGGCCCAGCGCGGTCAGGTTCTGTCCCAGCGTGGCCTCGTCTGCCAGACCGCGGTGCACCTGCACCGAACTGGCGCGGATGGCCTCGATGCGTTCGAACAGGGGCTGGCCGCCGAAGGCACGGATGACATCGCCCAACAAGCGGCCCAGATAGCGGATGTCCTCGTTCTGGGCCAGCGGTGCCGGTGAGCTCATGCCGGACAGGATGCAACATTCCTGCCGGTCGCGTTCGATTTAGCCCGAACCGGCCAGTTATGCCCCGCCACGGGGGCTTGCGGGGCTGCCAATCTTGCGGCCGTGACTCTCCCGACCCGTCCGCTGTTCTTCGCCCTCGTCCTCGCCCTGTTGCCGGCTCTGCTCGTGTGGATGCTGCTGCGGGGCGGGGATGCTTTTTCCCCCAGCCGGCCATTGCGCCTGGCGACCTGGAACATGGAATGGCTGGTCACACCCGAAACCCTGCGCCAGGCCCGCATCGCCTGCCGCGACCGCAGGCAGAGCCCGTTGCCCTGCGATGTGGTCCGCAACACCAGCCGCGACAGCGCCGACCTGCGCGCCATCGCCCGCGAGGTGCGCCGGCTCGGCGCCGATGTCATCGCCTTCCAGGAGGTGGAAGCGCCCTCGATCGCGCGCCGCGTGTTCCGCGGCTATGCCATCTGCATGGCCGACGGTCCCGGCGTGCAGCACGCCGGCTTTGCATATCGCCGCAACCTGGGCGCGCATTGCGCCGCTCCGCTCGACAGCCTCACTGCCGGCGGACGTGGCCGCGCCGGCCAGACGCTGCGCCTCGACCGGCGCGATGGCGCCCCGCTGCACCTGCTGTCCGTGCACCTGAAGTCCGGCTGCTCCCGCGATCCCATCGACTCCGGCACCGCCGCCTGCCAGCTGCTGCATGCGCAGGCCATCGCGCTGGGAGATTGGATCGCCGAACGCACCGAAGCCGGTGAACCCTTCGTGGTTCTGGGGGACCTGAACCGTGCCAGCCCGCCCGACTCGGACGACCCCTTCTGGCTGCACCTGCATGCCTCGCGTTTCGAGGCGGCAGCCACCCACCTGCCCTTCCGCAACTGCGTGTTCGGTGCCCCTTACGAGGCCTTCATCGACCACATCCTCGTTGATCGCGCGTTGATGCCCGGACTGCACCCGGAGGGCTTCGGCCAGCTGCGTTTTCCCGTAGCGAAAACCACCCGGTACCAGCTCCCCGACCACTGCCCGGTCAAGGTTTCGCTCTCTCGCGATCTGGTCGTGTAGTAGCCTTAATAAGTGAAGTCGCGACTTCGCGCTGCACCATCGACATGCATAATGTGACGCAGTTCCGGATACCAGAAGACGGGGAACCGAGTGGAACGTCGCTTACACACCAGACATCGGGCACGCACGCTGGTGTACATCATCATGCCGGACGGTCGCCGTTCGCTGTGCAAGGCGGTCAACCTGAGCGCCACGGGTGTCTTCATCCGCACCTCGGGCCTCGGCCTGCGCAAGGGCCAGAAGGTCGAACTGGCCTTCGCCATCAACCTCGGATCCATCACCAAGCTGCATCGGCGCACCGCCGTGGTGGCGCATGTTTCCGGCGGTGGCACCGGCCTGATGATGGAAGCCTACGCGGCGCGCTGAAACGCGCCCGCGTTTCCTTCGCTCCATTGACTGATCATCTGCGGGGCGGCCCGATGCCGCACCCGTCGCCATGAATCCTTTCTCCGCCGGCCTGTGCCTGGTCGAACCGGTCGCGTTCGGCTTCAATGCACAGACCGCCGTCACCAATCGTTTCCAGCAGGAAGCGCCCGAGCTGACGCCCGCGGTGGCCGCCGCGGCCGCGCGCCGTGAATGCACCGGCCTGGTTGATGCATTGCGCGCGGCCGGCATCCCGCTGGCCGTCGCCGAAGACACGCCGCAGCCGCCCAATCCCGATGCCGTGTTCCCGAACAACTGGGTCAGCTTCCATGCCGACGGCACGGTGGTGGTCTACCCCATGCACGATCCGCTGCGGCGCGCCGAACGACGCGAAAGCGTGATCGATGCGGTGAAGCAGCAGCTCGGTTTCATCGAACAGCGGCGCATCGATCTTTCCGCCGAGGAGCAGCGCGGCCGTTTCCTCGAAGGCACCGGCAGTCTGGTCCTCGATCATCGCGAACGCGTTGCCTATGCCTGCCGCTCACCGCGCACCGATGCATCGCTGGTGCAGGAGTGGGCCCGGCTGATGGATTACGAACCCTTCCTGTTCGATGCGGCCACGCCCGATGGCACCCCCGTCTATCACACCAATGTGGTGATGTGGATGGGCACCGACATCACCGGCGTGGGCCTCGACTGGGTGCCGCCCGCGCAGCGGGGCGCATTGCTGAAGCGCCTCACCGCATCCGGGCGCGACATCCTCAACCTGCGCGGCGGACAGCTGCGGGACTTCGCCGGCAACATGTTCGAGGTCACCGCACCCGATGCCTCGCAGCACCTGGTGATGTCGGCGCGGGCGGCCGCGTCGCTGGACTACACGCAGCGCGTGCAGCTCGCGCGCGCGCAATGCCAGCCGCTGGTTGCCGCGGTTCCCACCATCGAAAGACTCGGCGGCGGCAGCGTGCGCTGCATGATGGCCGAAGTGCCACTGGCGGCCTGCGCATGACGCTGGCCATGCAGGTGCTGCAGCGGCTGGCCGCCGCGCGGGCCGCCGAAGACAAGGCTGCGCCGCTGTTCGTGTCCGGCGCCGCACTGGCGACGGAATTCAACGTCACCCGCAGCGCGGTGTGGAAGGCCATCGGCGTGCTGCGTGAACGCGGCACCGAGATCGAGGCCATCACCCATCGCGGCTATCGTCTGCTGCAACCCACCAGCCCGCTCACCCGCGATGGCGTGGTACAGCGCCTGTCTCCGGCCGTGCGCGCGCGCCTGCGCGAGGGCCATTGCGCCGAGGAAATCGCTTCCACCAACAGCGCCCTGATGGAACGCGGCGCGCCACCGGCGGGCCAGTTCGATTTCCTCACCGCCGAATACCAGAGCGCCGGCCGCGGCCGGCTGGGACGCAGCTGGCTGGCGCCGCCGGGCGGCGCCGTGTGCATGTCCTGGTCCTGGTGCTTCGAAGCCATCGGTGATCGGCCCGGCGCGCTGAGCCTGGCCACCGGCGTGGCCGTGCTGCGCGCGCTGAAGTCGCTGGGCATCGAAGGCGTCGGCCTGAAGTGGCCCAATGACCTGGTTACCCCGCAGGGCAAGCTCGGCGGCATCCTGATCGAGATGCGCTCGGAAGCGGCCGGTCCGCTGCAGGTGGTGGTCGGCCTGGGCCTCAATGTCACGCTGGGCGAAGCCATGCGCGGGTTCATCGGCGCCAGTGGCGGCAACCAGGCCGCTGATCTGGCGTCGCTGGCCGACGGTCGCCCGCCACTGCGCGAGGCACTGGTGGCCGGGCTGCTGGATGAGAACATCCGCCTGCTGCAGGACTTCGCCCGCGACGGTTTCGCCGCCACACGCGAGGAATACCTGGCCGCCGACGCGCTGCGCGGCCTGCCGGTGCGCATCCTCGGCGGCGCGGCCAGCGTGCCCGGTGGCATCGCGCGCGGCGTCGATGCCGACGGCGCGCTGCTGGTGGAACACGCCGGCCGGCTGCATCCCATCATCGCCGGCGAGGTTTCAGTACGCGCGGAAGGAAACGCATGAACACATTGCTGTTCGATGCCGGCAACACACGGCTGAAGTGGGCGCTGGTGCGGGACGGTCACCTGGAGCCGCAGCGCGCCACCCTGCGCAGTGACCTGCCCGCCTTCACGCAATGGCTGCAGCGTGCGCCGGCACTAGACCGTGTGGTCGGTGTGAATGTCGCCGGCACCACCGTCGAACGATTCCTGCGCTCGGCGCTGAAGAAGGCCGGTGGCCCGCGACCCGAGTTCATCACCAGCAGCCGCGAGGCCGCGGGTGTGCGCAATGCCTACGCCCGGCCGGAAACCCTCGGCGCCGACCGCTGGGCAGCCGCCGTGGCCGCCTGGCACCGCGGCGGCTGTTACCGCAGCGTCTGTGCCATCAGCATCGGCACGGCGCTGACCTTCGACCTGGTGGACCACGACGGCCACCACCGCGGCGGCCTGATCGCGCCCGGTCCCGCGCTGATGCAGGAATCCCTGCTCGGCCGCACCGCCGACATCGCCACGCGCGCCGCATCCGCCGGACGCCCGCGCCGCTCACGCGGCCTGCATCCACTGCTGCCGCCACTCGGCGGCGACACCGCCGCGGCCGTCAGCGAGGGTTGCCTCACCACCGCCGCGGCATTCATCGACCGCACCGTCACCCATGTCACACGCACCTTGCGCGCGCGGCCGGTGGTGTTCATCACCGGCGGCGGCGCCGCACCGGTGATCGAGCGCATCCGCAGCGCCTGCAAGCCCTGCGACGATCTGGTGCTGCGCGGGGTTGCGACCATCGCCGAAGTGCCCATCCGCCGTCGGGCTTGATAGGCTTTGCGGATGATCCGCATCCTCGTGCTGGTGCTGGCCGCGGCCAACCTGTTGTTCTTCGGCTGGTCGCAGTGGATCGGTCAGAAGACACCCCGCCTGGTGGCGCCCGAGCCGGGCGCGACAAGCGCCGCCCGCCAGCCGGCCGGCAACACGCGCGCCTGCGCCGCGCTGGGACCAGTGGCCGACGAAACCGCCGCACTCGAAATCGATGCGCTGCTGCGTGACATGCAGCTGGTGCCGCTGCGTCGCACCGTCACCCGCGAGGTGCCCGATGGCTGGTGGGTGTACCTGGACAACGCCGATGCAGCCGCCCGCGCACGCGCCCTGCGCACCATCGAGAACGCCGGCCTCGGCGATGCCGTGGCGCTGCGCGAAGACCCCCAGTACCGCATCTCCGTGGGCGTGTTTTCCGATCCGGCCCGCGCAATGGCGCGCGCCGAACAGGTCCGCGCGCTGCAGCTGGAGCCCGGCGTGGGCCAGCGCATGAAGGAAGAGACCGCGCATTGGTTCGTGCTGCCCGGCACGGCACCTGCCGCCGTCAGCCTCTCGCGGCTCGCCGCCGAAGGCGTCGACACCCGCCCGCTGCGGGTGCAGGAATGCGACGCGGACGACGACGTCCACGTCGACGCCATCCTGCCGAACGGCGCCTCAGTTCCGTAAAGTCACCGGATCGCTGGGGCTATAATCCCCGCCTCCCCGAAGCCCCCAAAGCATTGTGGTGATGCAGCGGTTTTGTAAACCGCAGAGCTTGGTTCGATTCCGAGTGGGGGCACCAGCCGATCCCTCGTGTCTCGATTGCGACTTACGGAAGAGCGCAGATGCGGACATCCACGTTGGCTCTCTCGCTGCTGCTGGGTGCATCCGCAGCGCTTTCATTCAGCCTGTGGCGGCAGCTGGAGGCGCAGCGCCAGCTGCCGGGCTCTCCGCCTGAAGCTACGGCTGCAATGGAAGATCGTGACGGGAGAACGAAAGCACCAGATTCGATTCCAGGCACGGAAGGGTCGGGCCACCCTGCAATGGATCACACCGATGGCGACGGCGATGCACCAGCCCGACCGGAAATCATCGCGATCGCCGGGCAATTGGCCGACCGACTGCCCCTCCTGCAACTTGGCATCCCTCCGGAACGCGAACTGCTGAAGGATGCGGAATATCGGATGGCGCAACTCACGAAGTTGCGCCTCACGGAGGAGGCAATCCATCCGGGGCTTTCGGAGTTCCTTGGCCTGTCGAAGGAAGAGGCAGAGGGGTTGTTCGCGGCCATGGCCGAGAGCCAGCTGGCCATGGTGGAGAGCATTCCGACGAACAACGGGAAGGCATCCATCAAGGACCTGTCCGACGCCCTGGCACGCCAGTCAACCGCGCAGGACGAAGCGCTGCGCCGGATCCTCGGAGACGCCCGCCACGCTCGACTCGCTTCCTACCGACTGGAAGTTCAGCCGGCCATGATGGAATTCGCGCGCCTGGAAAGAGCCCTTGCTTCCGCCGGCCAGCCGCTTTCGGATGCCCAGTCCAGGGCAATGAAGGAGTCCCTGATTGGAGAGCTCCAGCGTCACAGGCAGCAGGTCACAGACCTTCAATCCGGCAGCAGCCAGCAGGATCCGGCCACCCTCCTCGCGCGCGCAAACGAGCGGACCGAAGAGATGAACCGACGGGTGCTCTCGACAGTCACTCCGTACCTGGATGCCACCCAGGTCGGGATCCTGCAGGCGCGCAACCAGGAGCAGTCCGCCGCCGGCGATGCGGCAGCGAAACGATTGATGACCGGCAACTAGCGACCACCGCTTGCATCCAGCTTCTCGAGGATG
>CAYNEX010000042.1:0-19289 GCA_964396335.1 uncultured Steroidobacteraceae bacterium
ACGATTGATGACCGGCAACTAGCGACCACCGCTTGCATCCAGCTTCTCGAGGATGCGCTGTGCAATCTGTTCCGGCAGATCGGTTCCGGGCAGGCGCCTGAGGCCCAGCACTGCTCCCGCCCTCAATCGGCCGGACATGCGTGGCAGGCACGGCAACTGCAGCACCCATTCCCCTTTCCAGTCGAAGCGAAGCGCGCGACCGCGGGCACCCTCGGCCGCCCGGACATCGCCACCCGCGTCCGGTGCAGCATCCCCGTTCATCGCGACACCTCCATGCTGTTCCAGCTCACCCGTCGTGTAAGCACCATCACCAGCGCCAGCAAGCCGAACACCAGCAGCGATCCCATCAGCAGCGCGTAGTCCTCCGAACTGAGGATTCCGTACAGCAGGCCGTAGAGACCGGCGAGCGCCGCACCGAAGCCGAGCCCCTGCGCCCGGCTGGCCAGCACATGCGTGACGTAGAAACTGATCAGCCCGACGCAGGCCAGGGCCGACACCACGTAGGCCGCGGCAAAGCCGATGTGTTCGGAGAACGAGAGCAGCAGCAGGAAGAACATGGCCAGCGCCAGGCCCACCAGTCCGTACTGCACCGGATGCACACTCACCCGGCGCAGCACTTCGGTGAGGAAGAAACCGGCGAAGGTCAGGCCGATGAACAGGAAGGCGTATTTGGCGGCGCGTTCACTCTTCAGGTAATGGTCCACCGGATCGACAAAGCTGACACCGAAGCCGCGCGCGCCGGACTGCCCGCAGGCATCCTTGCCGCCCTGCTGGCAGCGATGCAGCAGTTCTTCCATGTTGGTGGAGAAGAACGAGGTCTGCCAGGCGGCCGTGAACCCCTCGCTGCTGATGGCATGCTCGCGCGGCAGGTAATTGCCGGTGAAGCCCGGATGCGGCCAGTCCGACTGCAGCCGCACCTGTGTCTCCCGACCCAGCGGCGTGACATTGAAATCGCCGGTCCCGGTGAGCGCCAGCGTGATGTCATAGGCGATGCGGTGCGGTGCATCCGCGCCTTCGATCGGCAGTGGAGCGTGCACACCATTGGCGAGCAGCGTCGTGCCGGTACCGGGCTGGAACGCGACCTCCCCCGCATCGGTGCGCAACGCCAGCGCATTGCCGATGCCACGGATGTCGCTGATGCCCAGCGCCAGGTGCGGCCTGCCGAAGCGGTAACTCTGCGCATCCTCGGCAACGCCGAAGTGTGCCGGCACCTCGATCACCCCATGCAGGCGCGCATCGGCGCGATAGATGCGCGCGCGGTAGATGCCACGCTTGCGTTCCTCGGTGGCCAGGGTCGAATCGATGTTCAGCGAGGCCGGCAGCAGATGCAGCTGCCCGGTCACCTCGCGCGTGACGTCGACAGCCCGGCCATCCCGCCCCTCACGCACGGTGCGCGTGAAGGGCACCACCAGCACCGGCCCGGTCAGCGTCTGGGATCCGGCCGAGCTGCGCGCCACCTCCGCCATCACCTGGTCACGCAGGCCCTGCCGCTCGTGGATCAGGTCGCGGATGCGCACCATCGGCAGCAGCAACAGCAGGGTCAGGAACAGGATGGCGGCGATCTTGAACAGGGGCATCAGGCGTTGCAGCACGGTCCTCTCCACGGCCTTGTGACTGGCCCGTACTGTGGCGCGGCGCGCGCACCGGCACGGTGGAGTCCGTGTGGAGATTGTGTGGAGGAACCCTGGCGGTCCGGCGAATCAGGCAGCCGGCTTCCTCAGCCAGCGGGGAGCACCAGTTCCGCCCGCACCCCGCCGGCCTCATTGCCGATGCGGAACTCCCCGCCATGCAGCTGCGCCACTTCCTGCACCAGGTTCAGTCCCAGGCCCGTGCTCTTGCGCCCGCTTCCAGGCCGCGCCAGCGAATAGAAGCGTTCCGTCACACGCGGCAGCGCATATCCGGGAATGCCCGGCCCTTCATTGCGCACCCACAGCGTGACGGTGCCCGCGGCGGCCCGCGCCTCCGCGCCCACCTGGATGCTCCCGCCACGCGGCGTGAAGTCGATGGCGTTGTCGATCAGGTTCAGCACCGCCTGCCGCAGCAGGAAGCGCTCGCCCATCACCTGCGTTTCCTGCGGCACTTCGTTGCGCACCGTCACACCCTCCAGCTCGATGCGCGGTGCGCTCTCCGCAATCAATTCATCCACCAGCGGCCGCAATGCCAGCTCAGTCCGCTCCTCCAGCGCGCGCCGCTGCTCCACCTGCGCCAGCAGCAACAGACGGTCCGACATCGCACGCAGCCGCGCCGTCTCGGCCTCGATATTCGACAGGAATCGTTCGCGCTGCTCCGGGCTCATGTCCCGCCGCAGCAGCTCCGCGGCGCCCTGGATCGCGGCCAGCGGACTTTTCAGCTCATGCGTCAACGTCTGCACGTAACGTTCGACATAGGCCTTGCCCTCCAGTCGCGCGCGCATGGTGTCGAGCGCCGTGGCCAGCTGCGCCAGCTCCGACCCGGGCAGCTTCGGCACTGCCGGCCGCTGCCCGGCGGTGACCGCATCGGCATAACGCGTCAGGCGCCGGATTGCATGGCTGAGCCAGCCGGACAGCAGGCCGCCGAGCAGGATGCCGGCCACCATCAGGCCGGCCGCCAGCTTGATCAGCCCGCGTTGCGCGCGCTCGATGAAGGGCTGCGCGCTGGAGCCGGGCCTGGCGACCGTGACGACGCCGATGATGCGGTCGCCGTCGCGCACCGGCGCGGCGACATGCATCACCGTGCTGCTGTCATCTCCCGGCACGGCGGCCGTGCTGCGCACCCCGTACTGCCCGCGCAGCGTCAGGTACACATCGTTCCAGCGCGAATAGTCCTGGCCCACCGCCTCGCCTGCGGAATCCGCCAGCACGATGCCTTCGGCATCGGTGACGTAGACCCGATGCGTGACCGCATCCTTGCGGATGCCCCAGATCTCGGCGCCGGGTTGCCGTTTCGTCCATGCCCCGAGCGCGCGCGGCAGGTCACCCTGCTGGAGGGTGCCATCGCGCACCTGGGGCGCCAGCACTTCCGCCAGCAGGTTGGCCATGTCGACCAGCGTCTCTTCGGTGGACTCGCGCACCGCCGGCGCGACATTGCCCAGCACGCGATCCAGCGCGAACCAGCCGGCCAGCGCCACCAGCGCCGTGCCGACCAGGAACAGCCGCAGCGTCAGCGACAGGGGTTTCACGCGCCGGCCTTCGCCGCGGACTCCGGCTGGTAGCTGTAGCCGAAGCCGCGATGCGTCTGGATGGGTTCGCGCGCCGGCGCCACCTCGCGCAGCTTCGCCCGCAACGCCTTGATGTGGGTATCGATGTTGCGCTCGTACCCCACGTCATGTGCGATACCCAGCGCCGCCAGCAGCCGCTCGCGGCTCTGCACGACCTGCGGCTGCATGACCAGCTGCTGCAACAGGCGGAACTCCAGCGCAGTGAGCTTCAGCGGCTGCCCCAGGTAGCGGATGGTCAGCCGCCCGGAGTCCACGACAAACTCCGGCGGCGCCGCGGCGCCAGGCGCTTGCGCCTCAATCTGCCCGGTGCTGCGCTTCAGGATGGCCCGCACCCGCGCCATCACCTCACGCAGGCTGAACGGCTTGACCACATAGTCATCGGCGCCGATCTCCAGCCCCACCACGCGATCGATCTCCTCGCCGCGCGCGGTCAGGAAGATCACCGGCACCGAGGAGAATCTGCGCAGCTGCTTGCAGGCCTCGAAGCCGGTCATGTCCGGCAGGCCGACGTCGAGGATCACCAGGTCGAAGCTGCCGTCACGCAGCAGCTCCAGCGCCTCGCGCGCCAGCACCACATGCCTGGCGGCGAATCCTTCGCCGGCCAGCGAGAACACCAGCGTGTCCGCGATGGCGACCTCGTCCTCGACCACCAGGATCTGCCGCATGGACCTGCGACGCTCAGTGCGTCAGTGCATAGACAGCGAAGTTCACGCCCAGGCGAAGCCCCATCGTCGCCGCATCGGCCGGATAGTCGGGATCATCGGCCCACTGGAACGAATCGCTGATGTCGTTGTTGAACGCGATCGCCACCATCACGCGGCCATGGTCATCGAGGATGCCCTTCCACAGCGGGATCGCCCCATCCTGCAGGTAACCCCGCCCGTCACCGAGCAGGCTGTTCATGTTCGGCACCTGCTGGCGATTCGACAGGTCATAGACGGTGTGGAACAGCGGATGATCGTCGGGCAGGTCCTGGATGGGGCGGTCC
This sequence comes from uncultured Steroidobacteraceae bacterium, assembly GCA_964396335.1. Taxonomy (GTDB): domain Bacteria; phylum Pseudomonadota; class Gammaproteobacteria; order Steroidobacterales; family Steroidobacteraceae; genus ZC4RG30. The sequence continues at coordinate 4,185 of CAYNEX010000042.1, forward strand.
GGGAAGATGCGGTTCATGCCCTCGACGAATCCTTCCCATTGCTGCGAGCCGAAGAAGCTGTCGCAGAACAGGAAACCGCCACGCTCGAGGTAATCGCGCAGCTTGGCCACCATGTCGTCATCGAGGTTCCAGCTGCCGGCCAATCCGACGATCAGGTACGGCCAGTCGAACACATCGTTGCCGTCCTCGAGGTTCACCGGCTGCTCCACGGATCGCACGTCGATGGTGGTCAGGCGCCGCAGGATGCTGGCGTAGTAGCGATCGCCCTTGGGGTAGTCGACGGCCCACGTGGTGCCGCCCTGGCGCCAGTTGCCGCCGCCGCGCCCGAACCCGAAGCCGAAACCGCCGGAGGGGTACATCAGGCGGGCCACCACGAAGCCGGCGGGTTTGTCCCAGTCGGGCGGCAGCTCGGTGTAGTCGGCGTGGGCCTCGAAGCCCCGCAGCACGCGGAACTCGCGCTCGGCCCACGCAGCGCCAGCCACCAGCATCAGCCCGGCGGCCACCAGCAACGCGGTTCTGCGACGCGGGCCCATGGCCCAAGCCTACTGTGTGCGGAGGTAGAATGCAGCCTATGGCCACCGGCTGGGCGCGCGAAGGCGCGGTACAGGAACAGATTGATGCGACGGTGAAGGACGCGATCGACCGCGCCCGCAGCAACCTGCCGGCCGGCGAAAGCCTCGAGTTCTGCGCACAGTGCGGAGAAGAAATCCCCGCCGCCCGCCGTACCGCGCTGCCCGGGGTGCGTTTGTGCGTGCAATGCCAGGCCGCCGCCGACAGCGAGCAGGGCCCGGTCAGCGGTTACAACCGCCGCGGCAGCAAGGACAGCCAGCTGCGCTGATTCAGCGGCCGCGCAGCGCCTGCGCCGCCAGCAAGCCGATGTCCCGCAACGCCGGCTCGAAGCGCGGATCGCGCGGATGGCCGAAGTTCAGTCGCACGCAGTTTCCGAACTGCTGCGTGGCCGAGAAGATCTGCCCCGGCGCCAGGTTGATGCCGCGATCCAGCGCCGCCCGCTGCAGCGCCAGCGCATCCACGCCTTCAGGGAACTGCACCCACAGGAAATACCCGCCGGCCGGCACACCGAGGCGCGTGCCCGGCGGGAAATAACGCGCCGCCAGTCGTGCCGCCAGGTCGTACTGCCGCGCCAGCGTGCGACGCAGTTTGCGCAGGTGCCGCTCGTAACCGCCGCTGTCCAGGTAATGCGCCAGCGCGTGCTGCGACGGCACCGCGGTCGACAACGTGGTCATGGTCTTGGCGCGCGTGATGGCTTCGGCAAAGCGCCCCGCCGCCACCCAGCCGACGCGATAACCGGGCGCGAGGCATTTCGAGAACGACGAGCAATGCATCACCAGCCCGCGCGTATCCAGCGCCTTCACCGGCGGGGTGGGATGCGTGCCGTAATACAACTCGGCATACACATCGTCCTCGATCAGCGGCACCTCATGCGCCTCGAGCAGCCGCATCAGCTCGCGCCGCCCTGCCTCATCCAGCGTGCTGCCGGTGGGATTGTGGAAGGTGGGCATCAGCCAGCAGGCCTTCACCGGATGCCGGCGCAGCGCATCCTCCAGCGCATCCAGGTCCAGCCCGCGCACCGGATCGCAGGGAATCTCGATCGCCCGCAGCCGCAGCCTTTCGAGGGCCTGCAGGGCAGCGTAGAACGCCGGTGATTCCACCACCACCGCATCACCCGGACTGGTCACCGCCTGCAGAGCCAGCGTCAGCGCCTCCATCGCGCCGTTGGTGACCACGATCTCATCGGCATGCACCTGCGTGCCCGACAGGCCGTAACGCAGCGCGATCTGGTGGCGCAGGCGCTCGTTGCCCGGCGGCAGGTCCTCGACCATGCGCAGTGGCTCCAGCCGGCCCATGCTGGCCGACAGCGCCCGCGCCAGCTGCTTCAGCGGGAACAGCTCGGCGCCCGGGAAGGCCGATCCCAGCGGCACCAGGCCCGGGCGGCGCGTCGCCGCCAGCACTTCGAACACCAGGCTGCTGACCTCCACCGGCCGCGTGCGCGCCGGCGGCCCCTTCGGCGCCGGGCGCGGCGTGGCAGCGGCGCGCACGAAGAAGCCGGACCGCGGCCGGGACTCGATCAGCCCCCGCGCCTGCAGCAGGTAATAAGCCTCGAACACCGTGGAAGGACTGATGCGCCGCTGCCGGCTGGCCTCGCGCACCGAGGGCAGGCGTGCGCCGGCGGGCAGCTCGCCGCTGCGGATCAGCTCCGCCAGTTCCTCCGCATAGGTCTGGTACCGGGTCGGGGAAACCATGGGTCAGGGAATAACTGATATGGTTTTTGGAGCGCCGATCTGCACACCTCCACCATAGCAGACAGGCGTATCATGCAAAGCATGAAAGACCAGAGGCAGATGAAGTTCTCCACCCGCATGCTGATGGTGCTGACACCCATCGGCGCGGCCATCGGGGTGTATGAAGCCTGGCAGCTCGCCGGCGGCCTGGTGGCCGTCGTGGCCGGCCAGATCATCCTGATGTCGCTGGCCGGCTGGGCGCTTTACCGCCACATGCGTGAGGAGCGAAACAAATGAGCGTCGTGATGATCGGCTGCCTGCTGTTTGCAGTGTTCAGCCTTGGCCAGGCCCTGTTCGCCATGGCCCGTGGCCCTGACCAGACCGGCGCCGTGGCCCGCGCCCTGACCCGCCGCATCGCCATCTCGGTGGCGCTGTTCCTGGCGATCGTGATCGCCTGGAAGCTCGGGTGGATCGAACCGAACTGAATTGAAAACGGCGCCTTCGCGGGCGCCGTTCTCATTCACCCCGCGCTGAAGTCCTTCAGCGCTTGAGCAGGTCGTTCAGCCTGTCGCGCACCTTGTCGCGGACCTTCTCTTCCACCTCTTCGCGCTTCTGCTCGACTTCCTGCCTGAGCTGGTCCTTGCGCTCGTCGATCTCCTGCTGCACCCGCGCCTTCACCAGGCCGCCCAGGTCCGGGCGGATGGTCGGATCGGTGAGCGTGCCGGTGATGCGGATCGGGATCGACGCGCGCGTCAGCTCGGCGATGTCCGAATCGGCATCCGGCGGCGCGCGCAGCACCGTGGCATTGACGGTGAAGTCCAGCGCCTGCGACACCAGGTTGGTGCTGCCGTTGCCGGTGATGCGCAGCAGCTGCGAGGCCACCACCATGTCGCTGGTGCGCGCCACGCCATCGGTGAGCTCGGCATTGGCATGGAAGGTGTCGAAGGCGGTGCGGCGGGTGTTGGCCCGCTCCGACAGCTGCCGGTTCTTGATCAGCGACTGCGCCTGTTCGATGGCATACCAGACGTCCATGCCTTCCACGGCGCCATCCTGCAGGTCCATGCCGATGCGGCCGCTGAGGGTGGCCAGCAGGTCGTTGCCGCTGCGGCCGCGCGCCGACAGCACCATGTCGAGATTGCCCCGGCCCGACAGCCGCTCGCTGTCGGCGTAGTCCTTCATCAGCGCGGCGATGTCGATGCCGCGCATGTGCTCGTCCATGGTCAGGCGCGGCACGTCCGGCCGCATGTCGAGGCCGATGTCACCGCTGTAGGTACCGCCATACAGTTGCGCGCGCAGCGGGCCGAAGCGGCCGACGCCATCGGCCAGCGACACCTGCGCGGTGAGCTGGCTCATCTTTGCCCCGCCCACCTTGATCTCGCCCACTTCGAAGCTGCCTTTCGCGCGCAGCGGCTTGAGCATGTCCACCGGCAGTTCGATGGGCTCGGCGGCCACATCTTCCTCGGTGGGCGGCGGCTGGTAGCGGTCGAGGTCGATGCGGTCGAGCGCCAGCGCAAAGTCCATGCCGCTGTTGTTGGTGTCATAGCTGAAGCGGCCGGTGAGCTTCGAGTCATCCAGCGTGAAGGCCAGGTTCGACAGCCGCGCCACACCGCCCTGCCAGACATAGGCGCCCTGCGCCGCCAGGCGCGTCAGCACGGAGGCATCGCGTGTCACCGGCTCCTCGATGCCGAGCTGCTTCATCAGCTTGCGCGGCGAGACCTCATCGAGCTTGAAGATGCCCTGCAGGACCGGCGCATCGATCAGTCGCGTGCCCTCGATTCGGCCGAGCAGGCGCGCATCGCCGAAGGCGGCGGTGAAGTCGGTGCTGGCCAGCGTCTGCGCGGTCAGGTTCAGGTCCGCCTCGGGCGTCTCGAAGCGCCAGTCCAGCGCCGAGGGCGCACCCTCCGGCTGGATGCGGCCGGAGAGCTTCAGGTTGGCCAGCTGGTAGCGCTGCGCATCGAGGTCCAGCGTCAGTTCGAAATCCGCGGCCAGCGGCAGCGGCTTCTCGCCGGGCGCGGTCACCAGGTTCGTGCGCATCGACACCGGCACGGCCACGCCGTTGGCCACGCGGCCGATCGACAGGTTCACGTCCTGCGCCACCAGGTCTTCGAAGGAGATGCGGCTGTCGGTGACCGAGATGCCGGCCAGGTCGAAGTTGGCGACCCCGGCGGCCTCGTCGACCTGCGGCGCCTCGGCTTCGTCGCTGCCCCAGTCTTCCCAGTTGCCCTTGCCCTGCGCGTCCTGGCGCAGGCGCAGGTCGAGGCCGTCGATCTCGATGCGGCCCACTTCCAGTTCCTTGCGCAGCAGCGGCATCAGCTTCACCGACAGCTTGGCGCGCTGCAGGGTCAGGAAGGGTTCGTCACCGAAGCCGGCCGGGTTGCCCAGCGCCGCCTCGCCGGTCTCGATCGCGATCCACGGGAACAGCGACAGCTTCAGTTCACCCGGCAGCGACAGGGAACGCCCGGTGGACTGCTGGACCGCGGCCGAGATGCGGTCCTTGTAATCGTTCGGGTCGACAAACAGCCAGATGGCCACGCCGGCCAGCACCAGCAGGCCGATGAGGCTGCCGACTGCAATGCCGAGGATCTTGAAAGCTCGCATCAGGGGGGACTCCTTACGGGAATCCGTATTTTACCGCGCCGGTCGGGTAATCTTCGCCGCTCCTCCCCTGCCTTGCCCGCCCCTTGTCGCACTCCAGCCCGGATTTGTTCCGACAGCGAAATTTCCTGCTGTTTTTCGGCGGACGGGTGTTCTCGAATTTCGCGCGCCAGATCGTCGCGGTGGCGGTGGGCTGGCAGATCTACGACCTCACCGGCAGTGCGCTGCACCTGGGCTTTGCCGGACTGGTGCAGTTCCTGCCCACGCTGCTGCTGGTGCTGCACGGGGGCAGCACCGCCGATCGCCACGACCGCAAGCGCATCGTGCAGATCTGCCAGTGGATCGAGGGCCTCACCGCCGCCTGGCTGGCCTTCCGCAGCTTCAGCGGCAGCATCTCGGTGCTCGACATCTACATCGCGGCGGCCATCTTCGGCGCCGCCTCGGCCTACGAGCGGCCGGCCACCGGCGCGATGCTGCCGAACCTGGTGCCGCTGGCGATGCTGCAGCAGGCCATCGCACTGTCGACTGGCTCATTGCAGCTGGCCACCATCGCGGGACCCGCGCTGGGCGGTTTCATCTTCGCGGTGTCGCCGGCCGGCTGTTACACGGCCATCGCGCTGTTCTGGCTGTGCGGCGGCATCTTCAACGGCCTGCTGCCGACCATCACGCGCGACGCGCCGGCGCCGCCCTCCAGCTGGCGCGAGCAGCTTGTCGGCGTGCATTTCATCCGCAGCAATCCCACCATCCTCGGCACCATCTCGCTCGACCTGGTGGCGGTGCTGCTGGCCGGCGCCACCGCGCTGCTGCCGATCTACGCGAAGGACATCCTGCACACCGACGCCATGGGCCTGGGCCTGCTGCGCTCGGCGCCGGCCGCCGGCGCGCTGATCACCACCGCCATCCTGGCGCGCCGTTCCTTCCAGCGACGCGTCGGCATGCGCATGTTCCAGGCGGTGATCGTGTTCGGCCTGGCCACCGTGGTGTTCGGGGTCTCCACCAGCCTGTGGCTGTCGCTGGCGGCACTGGCGGTGATGGGCGCGGCCGACCAGATCAGCGTGGTGATCCGCAACCTGCTGGTGCAGGTCTCCACACCGGACTCGATGCGCGGCCGCGTCGGCGCGATCAACTTCCTGTTCATCAGCGCCTCGAACCAGCTGGGCGAGTTCCGCGCCGGGCTCACCGCCGCCTGGTGGGGCGCGCTGCCGGCGGTGGTGGTGGGCGGCGTCGGCAGCGTGCTGGTCGCGCTGCTGTGGATGCGACTGTTCCCGACGCTGCGCGACGTCGAAAGGGTGCAGTGATTCGGCGCTAGAATCGGTCGCTCACGCCTTCACCGAGGTTCATCCCATGTGCGAACGCGATTCGAACGACGACATCCTGCGAGGCAATGAGCTCACGCGCCGCCGTTTCGGTGCGTTGGGACTGAGCGCCGGACTGGCCGCCCTGCTGCCGCCCGTGGCCAATGCGGTGGAAGTTACGGAATCCGAAGTAGAGATCAAGACGCCGGATGGCACCTGCGATGCGCATTTCGTGCATCCGGCCAACCCCACCGCTGCCGTGCTGGTGTGGCCCGACATCTTCGGCCTGCGCCCGGCCTTCCGCACCATGGGCAAGCGCCTGGCTGAATCCGGCTACGCGGTCCTGACGGTGAATCCGTTCTATCGCTCGCTGAAGGGCGCGCCGGCCGACCGCGAGGCCGCCTTCGCCACCGCGCGCACGCTCAATGCCACCACCCACGTCAATGACGCGAAGGCCTTCGTCGCCTGGCTCGACGCGCAGCGCGCCGTGGACAGGAACCGCAAGATCGGCACCACCGGCTACTGCATGGGCGGCCCGATCGTGATGCGCACTGCCGCGGCGGTGCCCGATCGCATCGGTGCCGGCTGCTCCTTCCATGGCGGCGGCCTGAACACCGACGCGCCGGACAGCCCGCACCTGCTGATCCCGCAGATGAAGGCCAGCTTCCTGATCGCGATCGCTGACAACGACGACCAGAGCAATCCCACCTCGAAGGACATCCTGCGCAAGGCCTTCGATGACGCGAAGGTGCCGGCCGAGATCGAGGTGTACAAGGGCGCCAACCACGGCTGGTGCGCCATCGACTCGCAGGCCTACAACCAGGAGCAGGCCGAACGCGCCTGGCAGCGCAAGCTGGCGTTGTTCGCGAAGGCGCTGGCCTGAGGCGACGCAGCCTCCAGCAGCGATGACAGATGGCCGGCAGGCAATGCCGGCCATCTGCGTTTTGCACCCGGGAATCTCCGGGAGTACAGTGCCCCGGGCGCCCCTTAAGGGGGCGCATACAACAAAAACTGTCCGGGGGGCTTCGTGAATCTGCGCAGACTGCTCTCGTTGCTCGTTCTCTGCACCGGCGCGATGACCGCCGGCGCCCATCATTCCTTTGCCATGTTCGACAGCGACAACCAGGTCCGCCTGGTGGGCAAGGTCACTGAATTCCGCTGGCAGAACCCGCATGTGTACATCCACCTGCAGGCGCCGGACGCCAAGGGCACGATGCGGCACTGGACCATCGAGTGCGCGAATCCGGGCATCCTCAATCGCACCGGCTGGAAGTTCAACATGATCAAGCCGGACGACCAGCTCACCGTGGTGGTCGCGCCGCTGCGCACCGGTGAACCCGGTGCGCTGCTGAAGCAACTGAAGCTGGCCGATGGCCGCGTCTTCGGCAATGGCGGACCGGCCGGCCCGCCCAACATCAGCATCGAGGACGGCAAGCCGCTGCCGGCGGGCGCGCCATGAGCCGCCGGTCCGTGCGTATTGCAGGCAGCGCAGCCACCGCCGTGGCAATGATCGTGCTGTGCGCCTGCTCGGGCGGTGATCGTGCGGCCGATGCCGCATCAGCCGGCACCGCCGCCGGTGCTTTCGATCCGCGCGACTTCAGCGGCACCTGGGATCGTTATCCCACCGCCACCGATGCCGAACGCGATCCCAGCACCGTGGCGCCCGCCGGCCCCGTGGGCCTCGCCGGCATTCCCGCGCCGCCGCTGAAGCCGGAGTTCAAGGCCGCCTGGGAAGCCGAGCGCAAGCGCCATGACGAGGCCAATGCCGCCGGTCGTCCGATTGCCACGCACTACACCGAATGCATCCCCGATGGCATGCCGGCCATGATGATGGCGATGTTCCCGATGGAAGTGCTGATCACGCCGCGGCAGGTGACGATCATCCAGGAGGCCTACAACCAGGTCCGCCGCATCTACCTGAACGACACGCTGCCGCCGGTCGAGGATGCCGAGCCCGGCTTCTGGGGCCATTCGGTGGGCCACTGGGAAGGCAACGACTTCGTGGTCGAGACCATCGGCATCAAGGAATACGTGCGTTTCCGCGATGCGCCGCACTCGGCCGGGATGCGCATCCATGAGCGCATGCGCATGATCGATGCCGACCACTTCCAGAACGAAGTGACCGTGGTCGATCCGGAATACCTGACCGAGCCGTGGAAGTGGACCTGGCAGTACAAGCGCAAGCCCGACTACAAGATGTATGAGTACGTCTGCGAGGACAACCGCGAGTACGCCGATCCGGTGACCGGCGAGGCGCGCTTGCGCATCGACACGGAGTAATTCTCATTGCGCGCGAGCGGCGAAAGATGCCGTTCGCGCGTACGTGCGCAGCGCATGTTTGTTCATGCCAAGTATCGATTGCGCTGATTCCTGAGCGGCGCGCACGCAACAATGATGCGTGCAAACAACCCATTCAGGATGCTTCACGCACCGATCGATTTATTTCAATCAAAGTAACCGCTTTGTCACTTCACAGGACTGCGCAAGATGGTTACTTTCAAGTTCGGCCCTCGGGCCGGATCCGTTGACCCGCTGGTTCATCCGGCGCTGTTGGCGGACCGCTGAGTGGCCACCAATTCAAGACGGCTCACCCTTCACAGGGTGAGCCGTTTTCGTTTGCGATCGCCTGACCCGGCAGTTGATGCGGCGGGCCTTCGCCGCATCAACGGGGCTTCTTACTGCGGTGCCTTGCCCAGCTCGTCCAGGCCCACGATGGGCTCCGGCTGGCCGCCTTCCTTCGGCAGCACCGGCTTCGGCATCTGTCCCGTGACCGGATGCGGATAGTGGAAAGGCAGCTCCGCGAAATACAGCGGGAACGACTGGTAACGCACGCTGGGCGGCGCATCCGGCGGCAGCACCAGTGAGGTGGAGGGCGCCGGCCGCGGTCCGCGCGCCCAGCCCCGCTCCAGGTCCGCAATGAAGGTGGTATACAGGTGCACCTTGGCGATCTTCCAGACGCCGTTTTCCTTCACGTATTCGTTTTCATAAATGCCGCCCCCGATGGTGGCCTCTTCGCCGTAGCGTCCTTCCATCGCCAGCTCGCGCACCCGCGCCTTCGCGGTGCGGCCATCCGCCGCCACCGTCACCACCGGCTGGTACTGCACATGGTCGAACAGCTCGCCCTGGCGCAGGCCCTGCGGGCCGAACAGGTCGAGGAAGGCGCGCACGCGCGCCTTGCCCACGTACACACCGCGCTGCGCCAGTTCAATGCTGCCGTGGTCGGCGAACAGGTCGGCGACGTCGTCCCATTGCCAGCGGTCGAGGTAATAGCTGAAGGCGTTGTGCAGGTATTCCACCGCGCGCGCATCCTCGATGCGTGCCAGCCGCTGCGCCAGCTCCTCCAGCGTGGCGGTGGCCGGCGGCGGTGCCGCGCGCGAGGCTGCATACACCGGCTTGCCGGTCACCGGGTTCTCGTAATGCAGCGGCGCGGTGATCTCACCCGGGTACATGTCATAGGTCTTCGTCGGCGGACGATCCGGCGGCAGCACCGTCTCGGGCCGCGTGATCGGCCAGGCGCGCTCGCCCCAGCCACGGTCGAAGTCGGTGTAGAACACGAACCAGGCGTGCAGCTTCGAGATCATCCACTTGCCGTCCACCTTGCGGTATTCGTTCTCGTAGATGCAGTCGCCCAGCGCGCTCGACATGCCGTAGTCGCCACCGAAGATCAGCGCGCGCCAGCGCGCCTTCGCCGTGGTGCCATCGGGCGAGACATGGATCACCGGCTGCATCTGCGTGTGGTCATACAACCGGCCATGCACCGGGAAGCCGAGGAAATGCAGGTATTCGCGCACGCGCTCGCGGCCGACGAAGATGCCGCGCCCGCCGATCTCCAGCGTGCCGTCCTCGGTGAACAGGTCCGGGATCTCGTCCCACAGGTTCTTGTCCACGTAATAGCCATACGTGCGCTGCAGGCGCTCGATGTCGCGGATGTCTTCCAGCTGCTGCACCTGCTGCTGCAGGCGGGCGAGGTCACGGGCACTGGCCCGCCCGGTCACGCCGTTGCTGGCCGGCACCGCCGAAGCCGAACGCGCCGCATTGCGCACCGGATGCTCGAAGCCCCACGGCGGCAGATGCACTGCCGGCCAGGCGTCATAGGTGAAGGTGGCCGGCCGGTCCGGCGGCGGGATGTCGCGGTCGGCCACATTGGTGGCCTCCATGCGTCCCTTCCAGCCGCCCTTGTAGGGCACGGTGAAGGTCTCGTACCAGTGCAGGCTGCTGATCTTCCAGCGGCCGTTCTCCTTGCGGTACTCATTCACATAGGGGCCGATCTGCCAGCGCGCGTACTGCTGCCACTGGCCCAGCAGTACCACCGCCCGCCAGCGCGCCCGTGCGGTGCGGCCATCCTCCGAGATGGTGATCACCGGCTGCAGCTGGGTGTGCTCGCGCAGCTGCTGGGGCAGCAGGCCCCGGCGCCCGTAACCGATGGAATACAGCAGGCGGCGGATCGATTCCTTGCCCGCATAGACGCCCGACAGCGAGTACTCCGCGGTGGCGTCGTCGGTCAGCAGGTCAAGGACGTTGTCCCAGTCGGACTGGTCGATGTAATAACCGTAGGCGCGCTGCAGCCGCTCGATTTCCTTCAGGTCCAGTGCGCGTTCGGCGCGGCGCAGCAGCTCTCCCACGGCGGCAGGGCGCGCCGCGACCGCTTCAGGTGCCGCTGCGAGCGCGTTCCCGGTTCCGTTTGATGCAATGAAAACGATGGCCAAGGCCATCCGGATGACGAATGCCCGCATGCAGACCCCCTTTCTCATTCCGCCCTGTCCCGGCCGGTGAATTCGCGATCGAGCTTACGCTAGACTGGACCGGCCATGAAAACACTGCGGCATGGACTCTGCGGTGCCGTCGCTGCGCTGATTGCCGCAGCGGCCCATGCGGCAGCGCCCGCCACGGACGTCGCTCTCACGCTCGAACGCCATGGCATCACGCCCCATGCCAGCGCCTCGCGTGCACAACCGAACTGGCGCGCCCCGCGCAAGGTGCTGCTGCTGCAGATCGGCCAGCGTTCGGTCGAACCGGCCACGCTGCGCGCCGCCGCGCCGGACGCCGAGGTGGTGGTGGCCACCAGCTTCGCCGAGGCCATCACCGCGGCCGCCGATGCCGATGTGATCATGGGTCACAACCCCGAAGTCTGCGATGCGCGCATCATCAATGCGGCGCGCGAACTGCGCTGGCTGGCTTCCCTGTCCGCCGGCGTCGAACTGTGCATGCGCCTGGAGCCGGTCACCGCAAGGCGCGTCGCGCTGACCAACATGCGCGGCGTCGATTCCCCGGTGATCGCGGAACATGCCATCGCCCTGCTGCTGGCGCTGGCCCATGGCCTCGACCGTTATGCCGTCGACACCTCGCGCGCCACATGGAGCCGCGACAGCGCCGCGGCCGTCCCGATGCAGTTCCTGGAAGGAAAGACCCTGCTGGTCTCCGGCCTTGGCGGCATCGGCACCGAGGTCGCGCGCCGCGCCCACGGGCTCGGCATGCGCGTGGTGGCCACCCGGGTCGGGGACGGCCCGCACCCGCCCTTCGTCGAGTACATCGGCCAGCCGGATGAACTGCTGGCGCTGGCCCGGGATGCCGACGCCATCGTCAGCGCCGTGCCGCTGACCGCGCAGACCCGCGGCCTCTACGACGAGCGTTTCTTTGCCGCGCTGAAGCCCGGCGCCTACTTCGTCAATGTGGCCCGGGGCGCCAGCGTGGTCACCGACGCCCTGCGCCGGGCGCTGGACGAGGGCCGCCTCGCCGGCGCCGGGCTCGACGTGGTAGACCCGGAGCCCCTGCCCCCCGACCACCCGCTGTGGAAGTCCCCGCGCATCCTGTTCACGCCGCACATCGCCGCCCGCTCCGACCTGCCCGGCGAGGCCCGCGGCATCGTGGCAGCCGAAAACCTGCGCCGTTTCGCCGCTGGCGAGGCCCTCCTGAACGTGGTGGATGCGGACCTCGGCTTCTGAAAGGCCACGCTGCAGCGCGACCCCGCCAGACATTTGACATATTCTAAAAATCGGGTGGAAGAAGAGCCCCCCGATCGCGTATCCTTGCGCGCTTTTTCAGGGTCCGGACAGCCCCATTTGGCGGCAGATCCCGGCCCATTCCAATTCATCCGCCTGGGAACCCAACTGATGGCCCGCAAAACTCCGCTGTCCGACATTCGCAACATCGGCATCATCGCCCACGTCGACGCCGGCAAGACCACGACCACCGAGCGCATCCTGTACTACACGGGTCGCAAGCACACCGTCGTGGACATGCACGACACCAAGGACCTGAAGTCCTCGACCACGACGGACTACATGGAGCAGGAGCAGAAGCGCGGCATCACGATCCAGTCCGCCGCCGTCTCCGCGTTCTGGAAGGGCAAGAAGCTCAACGTCATCGACACCCCGGGCCACGTCGACTTCACCATCGAAGTGAACCGCTCGCTGCGCGTGCTCGACGGCGCCGTTGTCGTGTTCGACGGCGTGGCCGGCGTGGAACCGCAGTCCGAGACCAACTGGCGTCTCGCGGACAACTACAAGGTCCCGCGTATCTGCTACGTGAACAAGATGGACCGCAGCGGCGCCGGCTTCCTGCGCTGCGTGGACATGATCAAGAAGCGCCTCGGCGCACGTCCCCTGCCGATCTACCTGCCGCTGGGTTCGGAAGACAACTTCCGCGGCATGATCGACCTGGTGGCCTACAAGGCGCTGGTGTGGGATTCGGAAGACCGCGACGCCAACTGGGACATCCTCGACATCACGCCCGACCTCGCGGACAAGCTCGGCATCACCGTGCCGTCCGACCGCGCGATCATCGATGCCGCGCCGAAGTACCGCAGCGAGCTGGTCGACACCTGCCTCGAGATGGACGATGAGGCGATGGAGGCCTACCTGGAAGGCACCGAGCCCAGCGAGGAAACCCTGAAGAAGTGCCTGCGCAAGGGCACGCTGTCGGGCGCCTTCAACCCGGTGCTGTGCGGCTCCTCGTACAAGAACCGCGGCGTGCAGCAGGTGCTCGATGCCGTCATCGACTACCTGCCCGCCCCGACCGACGTCGAGGCCATCAAGACCGTGGACATGGACGGCAACCCGACCGGCGAGCGCAAGTGCTCGGACGACGAGCCGTTCTCGGCGCTGGCGTTCAAGGTGATCAACGACGCCTACGGCGCGCTGACCTTCTGCCGTGTCTATTCGGGCGTGCTGACCAAGGGCATGTCGGTGATGAACTCCACCCGCGGCAAGCGCGAGAAGATCGGCCGCATGGTGGAGATGTTCGCCAAGGACGCGAACCCCATCGAGGAAGCCCGCGCCGGTGACATCATCGCGCTGGTCTCGCTGCAGGAAACCGACACCGGTGACACGCTGTGCGACGCCAACGCCCCGGTGGTGCTGGAGCGCATGCGCTTCCCCGAGCCGGTGATCAGCGTGTCGGTGAAGCCGAAGAACAAGGCCGACCAGGAGAAGTTCACCAACGCGCTGGGCAAGCTCGTGCGCGCCGATCCTTCGCTGCGCCTCGAGACCGACCGCGACACGGGTGAGACCATCCTGCGCGGCATGGGCGAGCTGCACCTGGACGTGACCCTGGACCGCGCCCGCACCGAGTTCAACGTCGAGGGCGTGATGGGCCAGCCGCAGGTGGCGTACCGCGAGACGCTCACCAAGCCGGTCCAGGAGAACTACATCCACAAGAAGCAGACCGGCGGTTCCGGCCAGTTCGCCGAGGTGTGGATCAAGTTCGAACCCCTGGAGCGCGGCTCGGGAATCATCTTCGAGGACCAGACCGTCGGCGGCTCGGTGCCGAAGGAATTCGTGCCCTCGGTCGAGAAGGGTATCCGCCTGCAGGCCGAGGAAGGCGTGCTGGCCCGCTTCCCCACCGTGGACTTCAAGGCCACGCTGGTGGACGGCAGCTACCACGACGTGGACTCGAACGCGATGACCTTCGAGATCGCCGCCAAGGCGGCGTTCCGCGAGGCCATGAAGAAGGCCAGCCCGATCCTGCTCGAGCCCGTGATGAAGGTCGAGGTGGTGACCCCGCAGGACTACCTGGGCGACGTGATCGGCGACCTGAACCGCCGTCGTGGCCAGATCCAGGAGCAGCTGGAGCGCGGCACCAACATCGCCGTGGTGGCCACCGTGCCGCTGTCGGAGATGTTCGGCTACATCGGCAACCTGCGCGCGCTGTCCTCGGGCCGCGCCAGCTACACGATGGAGTTCTCGCACTACGATCCGGTGCCGAAGAACGTGGCCGACGTCGTGATCGCCGACGCCGCCAAGGCAAAGGCCGCGGGGAACTGATCCCCGCCGCCATCGGCGGAAAGCAGAAGGGCGACGGCCAAGCCGTCGCCCTTTTTTCTTGCCTGGTCGTTGCAACCAGGGCGGCGGGCGCCCGGCTGATCAGGCCTGGTCGAAGGCCTGCAGTGCCTCCAGCACCCGCTTCACCATCGATTCCGCGGAGCCACCGCCGCTCCCGTCACCCTCGCCCGCTCCCAGGAACAGCGGATACACCTTCACGGCCATCACCGCGGCAGCCGCCGCCGACTGCGCGCGCACCCGTGCAGGGAACAGCTCCGCGTGTGCGCGGATGAACCGGGCCGCGCGGCGCACCGCCAGCGCATCGTTTTCGTCGTTTCCCTCGAAGGAGAAGACCCACTCCCGCACGCGATCGCGGACCACGGGCCGATCGCCATCGGGTTCCAGCCCGGCTGCCGCATAGATGCGGCAGTCATAGTCGCGGCAGGTGCGCGGGCGCTCCGCATAGATGCGGCACAGGCCGGACACGAGCATGGGACAGGTGCCGTCGGCCCGGGGCAGCATGCGCGCCAGCCCGCCGCCCACCGGCAGGAAGAGATTCGCTGCCGGCACCTCATCCAGCGCGACCCTGTCATCCGGACGCAGGGGCACCTGGTAGCCGGATACGCAGCAGCCCACGCAGCCCTCGCAGGGCACATCGGCATCGCGCTGGTTGCGCAACACGGCACGCATGCCGGCAAGCCAGTCCCCGAAGCGGCC
>CAYNEX010000043.1:0-19071 GCA_964396335.1 uncultured Steroidobacteraceae bacterium
TGTCCTCGTAGATGTTGTTCCACTGCTGCGCCCAGATGTTGCCGAACAGGTGCGCCGGCACCGGCTGGCCGGCCGGCACGCGCGAGGCGCCGTACTTGGCGGCCAGCTTGTCGCGCGCATAGCAGTGCAGTTCGTCGTACAGCGGCTTCACCTGGCTCCACAGGCGCTCCACTTCCTTCACGAACTCGTCGACCGGCATGTCATAACCCGCGCGCCACATCACGCCCAGGTCGTCGAAGCCCATCTCGCGCGCGCCCTCGTTGGCCAGCTCCACGAAACGCACGTAGTCCGGCCGCATCGGGCGGCTGATGGTGTGCCAGCCGTTCCACACCGCCAGCAGCTCGTCGAAGTCGCGGCTGGTGGCCATGACCTCGGAGACCGCATCGATGTTGCGGCAGACCTCCTTGCCACCCTGCGTCTCGCAGTACTGGCCCTCGCCATAGGTGGCCTCGAGCTTCGCGGCCAGTTCGGCCAGTTCGGCGCGTTTCTGCGGGTCATCGGGCGCCGGTGCGGCCACCGACAGGCGCAGGGCCTCGAGCGTGCGCTGCGTGGCCGGGTCCAGGTCCAGTCCCTCGAAGCGGCGGGCTTCCTTCACCGCGCGGCTCAGGCGTTCCAGGAAACGTTCGTTGGCGCGCGCATTCAGCAGCTGCGTGTCCGGCGTGATGTAGGTGGACTGCACCCAGCCGGCAGCGGCCACTTCCTTGCCGATCGCGGCGAATTCCCGGTTCAGCTCCTCGACGAAGGCCCGGGCCTCCTCGGCCGTGGCCTTCGGCCCGGCACTGCTGCTGCTGCCATCGCTGCCGCAGGCGGCCATCAGGCCCAGCGCGGGCAGGGTGAACAGGACTCGGATTGCGGTACGCATTGCTGGTCTCCGGTGGGGCGCGGTTCCCCTTGCGTGCGGAACGGTAGAATTTACTCCGATCCCGCCCGTCGGGATGGGTTCTCCGGAAAGCCGCCCCGGAAAGCGGGGCCGTCCGGGGCTAGATGAACAACGCGTAAACCCCCCGGCTGCTGCGCTGGGTAGGATAGGTCGCATGCGCCTGTTGCTGATCGAAGATGACGCCGAGGCCGCGCAGTATCTGGCGCGGGGCCTGGGCGAGAGTGGATATGAGGTGGAGGTCGCTCCGGACGGGCGCACCGGCCGCGATCGCGCGCTGGCGGGCGACCATGACCTGATCATCGCCGACCGCAACCTGCCGCATGTCGATGGCCTGACCATCGTGCAGATGCTGCGTACCGCCGGCAAGAGCAAGCCGGTGCTGATCCTGTCGGCACTGGGTTCGGTGGACGACCGCATCGAAGGCCTGCGCGCCGGCGGCGATGACTACCTGATCAAGCCCTTCGCCTTCGAGGAGCTGCTTGCGCGCATCGAGGCGCTGCTGCGCCGGGGCCAGGGCGCGCAGGTGCTCACCCGCCTGAAGGTGGGCGACCTGGAACTCGACCTGCTGTCACGCTCGGTCACGCGCGAGGGCCGCCGCATCGACCTCACCACCAAGGAATTCCAGCTGCTGGAATACCTGATGCGCCGCCAGGGCCAGGTGGTGACCCGCAGCATGCTGCTCGAGGGCGTGTGGGACCTGCACTTCGATCCGCAGACCAACATCATCGACGTGCACATGAGCCGCCTGCGCGCGGCGGTCGATCGTGACTTCAACCGCCAGCTGATCCACACGGTGCGCGGCGCCGGTTACGTGCTGCGCGAATGAATCCGCGGTCGTGGCTGCGCTCCTCGGCGGCGCGCCTCACGCTGACCTATGGCGTCGTGGTGCTGCTGCTGGTGGTGGCGCTGCAGGGCGCGGTGTGGTGGATGACGCGCAAGGCCCTCGAGAACGAGGTGCAGCGCGTGATGACCACCGAAATGGACAAGCTCGCGCAGAGTTATGTGTCCGGCCTGCGTGAACTGTTCGAGGCACTGCAGGCACGCGCCGACAGCTGGGGCCGCACCGGTGCGGTGTACCTGCTGGTCGATGCCTCGCTGAATCCGCTCGCCGGCAACCTTTCCGCCTGGCCCAGCGACGTGCAGCCCGTGCACGACTCGGACGTGCGTTTCCGCATCGCCGCCGCCGGCGAGCTGACCAGCCACCCGGTGCGCGCGCATGTGGTGAACCTCTCCGGTGGCTACTGGCTGCTGGTGGGCACCGATACCAGCGAAATGGAACGCGCGCTGCGCAACTTCGGCTGGGCCAGCATGTGGGGCGTGTTCGCGATCACGGTCCTGATCCTGCTGATGGGTCGCCTGTTCGCGGCGCAGACCACGCGGCGCGTGCGCGAATTCTCCGATACCTGCGACGCGATCGTGCACAACGACCTGTCGCGGCGGCTGGAAATCAGCGGCAAGGGTGATGAGTTCGACCAGTTGAGCCACACCGTCAACGACATGCTCGACCGCATCGAGCAGCAGGCCGTGCTGCTCCGGACCACCTACGGCAGCATCGCGCATGACCTGCGCACGCCGCTGTACCGCCTGCGCGTGCGCATGGAAGAAGCTCTGCGCAAGGCCAACCTGCCGGCCGAGAGCCAGGAGGTCGTGCAGCCGGCGCTGGCCGAGCTGGACCGCGTGCAGCGCACGCTGGCTACGCTGCTGGAGATCGCGCGCGCCGAAAGCGGCAGCCCGATGGCCGATGGCGAGCACGTGAACCTGGCGCAGCTGGTGCGCGAGATGCACGAGCTCTACCAGCCGGCCATGCAGCAGGATGGCGTCGAGCTGACGCTGGTCTGCGAAGAGGAAGAGGCGACGCTGGTGGGCAAGCGCCAGCTGCTGGCGCAGCTGATCGCCAACCTGCTGGAAAATGCGCTGAAACATGCCGCCGGCGCGCACAGGGTGGAGCTGGCGCTGCGCGGTGATGAGCGCCACGTGATCCTGGCGGTGCGCGATGACGGCCCCGGCATGCAGCCCGGCACGCCTTCAGGCGGCAGCGGCCTCGGCCTGAACCTGGTGAAGGCCATCGCCAAGCTGCACCGGGGCGAGGTGGTCCTGCGCGACAACGCGCCCGGCCTGCTGGTGGAATGCCGCTTCGAACGCGCGGTGCCGCCGGCCTGAGGCCGGCGGACGATCAGAGCGAGCGGGCGCTGAAGGTATCGCAGGCGTCGGCGTTGCCGCTTTCAAAGCCGCGCGTGAACCAGCGCTGGCGCTGCTCGGCGCTGCCGTGCGTGAAGCTCTCCGGCACCACATAACCCTGCGTCTTCTTCTGGATCATGTCGTCGCCCACCGCGGCGGCCGCGGTGAGGGCATCGCGCACGTCCTTCTCGGTCAGCCGGTCGCGCGCGTAATGCGCCCACACCCCGGCAAAGCAGTCGGCCTGCAGTTCCATGCGCACCTGCAGCGCATTCTGCTGCGCCTGCGAGGATCGTGACTGTTCGGAACGCACCCGGTCGGAGATGCCGGTGACGGTCTGCACGTGGTGCCCGACCTCGTGCGCGATCACATAGGCCTTGGCGAAGTTGTCGACGCTCGAGGCATCCTGCGGGCCGCCGAACTGGCCGGCCAGCTGCTGGAAGAAGTTCAGGTCGACGTACACGCCCTGGTCGGCCGGGCAGTAGAACGGGCCCAGTGCCGAGGTGGCCGTGCCGCAGCCGGTGCGCTGCGGGTTGTCGAACAGCACCAGTACTGGCGGTGGATAGGCCGAACCGGACTGGCTGAACAGCGCGCCCCAGACATCTTCAGTGGAGCCAAGCACGGCGGTGGCGAAGTCGCCGGCATCATCGGTCGGGGCGCCGCCGGCGGAGGTGTCCTGCGCGACGCTGCCGCCGCCGGTGTCGAGCAGGCCCATCACCAGGCTCGGGTCCACCCCGAGGAAGTAGGCGGCCGCCAGGACCACCAGTCCGCCCAGTCCGAATTTCATGCCGCCGCCGCCACTGCGGCCACGCACGTCCCGCACGTTCTGGCTTCGTCGCAGATCGCGCCAACGCATGCTGCCTCCGGGTCCGCCCCTCGAAGGCAGATTATCATGCGCGCCGCATGTCCGAGTCTTCGCAACTGCCTGTCGAGGAAGTCCTACCCGCGTTGCGATCGACGCTGGCCGCAGGACGCAATGCCGTGCTGGTGGCGCCGCCGGGCGCCGGCAAGAGCACCGTGGTGCCGCTGGCGCTGCTGCGGGAACCCTGGGTGCAAGGCCGCCGGCTGCTGCTGCTGGAACCGCGGCGCCTGGCCGCGCGCGCGGTGGCCACACGCATGGCGGCGACCCTGGGGGAACGCCCCGGTGAAACCGTCGGCTGGCGCATGCGTCTGGATACCCGTGTCAGTGCGCGCACCCGCCTCGAGGTGGTCACCGAAGGCATCCTGACGCGCATGCTGCAGGAGGATCCGACGCTGGAAGGTTTCGCGGCGGTGATCTTCGACGAGTTCCACGAACGCAGCCTGCATGCCGACCTGGGCCTTGCACTGTGCCGCGAGGCCCAGCAGTCACTGGACCTGCCGCTGCGCCTGCTGGTGATGTCGGCCACCATCGATGGCGCGGCGGTGGCCGCGCGCCTCGGCGATGCGCCGGTGATCGAGGCCCGTGGCCGCACCTTCCCGGTGGCGGTGCATTACCTGGGTCGCGGCCTGCCGCCGCTGCCCGAACAGCGCACGCTGTCGCCGCGCGACATCGACCGCCTCGCCGCGCAGGTGCGGCAGGTGCTGGATGCCACCGAGGGCGATGCGCTGATGTTCCTGCCCGGTGCCTCCGAGATCCATCGCCTGCGCGCGCAGCTGGAGGGAGGCGGCCATCGCGACGTGGTGATCCACGCGCTGTATGGCGAGATGCGCATCGAGGCACAGCAGCAGGTGCTCGAGCCGGACGCGCGCGGCCTGCGCAAGCTGATCCTGGCCACCAACATCGCCGAGACCAGCCTCACCATCGAAGGCGTGAAAGTGGTGATCGACACCGGGCTGGCGCGTCGTTCGCTGTTTGATCCGGGCACCGGCATGGAAAGGCTGGTGACGGTGCGCATCTCGCAGGCCTCGGCCGCGCAGCGCGCCGGCCGCGCCGGGCGTACCGCGCCGGGCAGTGCGTGGCGGCTGTGGGGCGAGGGTGCGCAGGCGACGCTGGCGCCGCAGACGCCGCCGGAAATCCTCAGTTCGGACCTGGCGCCGCTGGCGCTGGAACTGGCCAAGTGGGGCGCGCGCGAAGTCACCGATATGCCGTGGATGGATCCGCCGCCGGCCGCCTCGCTGTCGCAGGCGCGTGACCTGCTGCGCCGCCTCGAGGCCATCAACGCGCAGGATGCGATCACCGCCACGGGCAGCGCGATGCTCGAGACCGGACTGCATCCGCGCCTGGCGCACATGCTGGTGCGTGCGCGCGGCACGCCGCTGGCGCCGCTGGCCGCGAACCTGGCGGCGCTGCTGTCCGAGCGCGACCTGCTGCGCACGGCGCGCGATCCGGACGTGCGCACCCGGCTGGAACTGCTGCGCGGCGAAGTCAGTGGCGCGGATCGCGCCTCGCTGTCACGCGTGCGCGAACTGGCGCGGCGACTGGCGCCGGGACGTACCGATGCCGCGCAGGATGCCGAGGCCGGCGCGGTGCTGGCTTGGGCCTACCCCGATCGGATCGCGCAGCTGCGGCCGGGTTCGGGCGGCGCGGCGGGCCAGCGTTACCTGCTGTCGAATGGTCGTGGCGCATTGCTTGAAGGCGCCTCGACGCTGGCAAGTTCACCGTTCCTGGTCGCGCTCGACCTTGACGATGCCGAAGGTGCCGAGGCGCGCATCCGCCTGGCCGCGCCCTTGTCGCTGGCGCAGCTGGGCAGCGCGCTCGCGTCGCAGATCACCGAGGGCGTGGAGTCCGATACCGATCCGCGTACCGGTGCGCCGCGGGCGCGGCAGGTGCGCCGGCTCGGCGCGCTGGTGCTGGAGGAGCGCCGCGTCGAGCTGGATGCCGCCACGCGCACCAGCGCGCTGCTGGACCAGGTGCGCAAGGGCGGGCTGGCCGCGCTGCCCTGGGGAGAAGGCGGCCGGCGCCTGTTGGCGCGCCTCGCGTTCGTCCAGCAGCATCGCGGCGAAGTCATCGACCTGCCGGCTTGCGACGAGGCCACATTGCTGGCCGAGCTGGATGAATGGCTGGCGCCGTTCCTGCAGTCGGTGTCGCGCCTTGAACAGCTTGACGCCGGCCAGCTGCAGGAGGCGCTGCTGTCGCGTTTCAGCTATGCGCAGCGCAAGGCCTTCGATGCCTTCGCGCCCACGCAGGTCACCGTGCCCACCGGCACGCGCGTGGCCGTGGACTATGAGGATGACAACGCGCCCTGTATCGAGGTGCGCATGCAGGAGGTGTTCGGCCTGGCCGATACGCCGCGCATCGCCGGCGGGCGCGTGCCGATCACGCTGAAGCTGCTGTCGCCGGCGCGCCGGCCGATGCAGATCACGCGCGACCTGGCCGGGTTCTGGAAGGGCAGCTATGCCGAGGTGCGCAAGGACATGCGCGGGCGATATCCAAAGCATTACTGGCCGGAGAATCCGCTCGAGGCCGAACCGATGCGCGGCGCGAAGCCGCGGCGCTGACGAGGTCCTGGTACGACCCTGCTACACTAGCTGGATGCTGTACCTGTATTCAAAGGCCATCCACATCCTGTTCATCATCTCGTGGATGGCGGGCATCTTCTACCTGCCGCGCATCTTCGTGCATTACGTCGAAGGCCGTGCCGCCGGCGAGAATGTCGAGCGCCTGAAGATCATGGCGCGCAAGCTCTACCACTTCGCCAGCATGATGGGCGTGTTCGCCATTGCCTCGGGCCTGTGGCTGTGGCTGAAGGTGGGCATCGGTGGCGGCTGGCTGCACGCCAAGATGACGCTGGTGCTGCTGCTGGTCGGCTACCACATCTCGATGCGCGTCTACACCAAGCGCCTGATCGGCGGAGGGACGCTGCCGGGCTCGAAGGCGCTGCGCTGGTACAACGAACTGCCGCTGCTGCTGCTGGTGGGCATCCTGTGGCTGGTGGTGGTGAAGCCGTTCTGACGTCGCGGGAGTTCATCTGCGCCGATTCGCTGCTGCGCGATTCGCTCGCGCTGGGCATGCAGATCGTGCGCAGCGGCTTCCGTCCCACCTTCCTGGTCGGCGTCTGGCGCGGTGGCGCGCCGATCGGCATCGCGGTGCAGGAGGTGCTGGAATTCCACGGCATCGAATGCGATCACCTGGCGGTGCGCACCTCCTCGTACAGCGGCATCGGCCAGCAGGCGAAGGAAGTGCGCATCCATGGCATCGACTACCTCGTCTCGCGCCTGTCCGCTGAAGACCGGCTGCTGCTGATCGACGACATCTTCGATTCCGGTCGCAGCCTCGAGGCGCTCAT
Organism: uncultured Steroidobacteraceae bacterium; assembly: GCA_964396335.1. Lineage (GTDB taxonomy): Bacteria > Pseudomonadota > Gammaproteobacteria > Steroidobacterales > Steroidobacteraceae > ZC4RG30. The sequence goes on from CAYNEX010000043.1 coordinate 7,264, forward strand.
CAATGAGCTGGCACGCCGCTGCAAGCGCAACCTGCCCGAGGACCTGCGCATCGCCACCGTGTATTTCAAGCCGGCCAGCAACCGCACCGCGCTGAAGCCGGATTTTTACGTGCGCGCCACCGAGGACTGGCTGGTGTTCCCCCATGAACTGAAGGGGCTGTCGCGCGAGGAAATCCTGCGCCACAAGCCGGTGGACGAGAGTTTCTTCGACGTCTGATCGTTCGACCGGGGGGCTGGGTGAATCAGGCTTTTGTGGCCCGCATCCTCCAGGCGACCAGGCAGGCAACGGCGGTCAGCACCGCGATCCAGATTCCCAGCAATCCGTCGAATGACCCCACCAGGAAGGAAGCCTGCGCGTCCACGTTCGGCGCGGTGGTGCGTCGGAACACGGCGATCACGGTGACGAATCCGGCGTGCAGGCCGATGCAGCCGGCCAGGTCACCCCAGCGCAGGCGCACCAGCGCCAGCAGCAGGCCCACAAACCACAGCGCGACAAAGGCATCCAGGATCGCGAGCGGATCGGCGAAACCGGAGAAGAACCCGGCCATCGCGGTGAAGCCGCTCAGCGCATCCACGTCCTCATAGGGCACGCTGGCAGCGCGACCGAGGAAGTGCACCGCCGCGTAATAAACCGGCACCGCGAACAGGGCCAGCCGCAGCGCCCCGGCGCGTTGCAGCGCGCCTTGCATGGCGCCACGGAAGAAGGTCTCCTCGATCAGCGCCACCGCAAGCCCGCTGCCCAGGCCCTTCAAGGCCAGCAGCAGCCAGCCGCCGAACTGCGTCGGCGCGCGGGCATTCCATTCCCGCACGTCCAGCCCCATCAGCGGCAGCACCGCCACCAGCATCAGCCCGATGCCGATGCAGAGTCCGACCAGCAGACGTTGCAGGAAACGCGACGGTGGCCCGATGTAGCCCAGCGTCTGCTGATCTCCCAGCCGATAGCTCCGGATCAGCCCCACCATGATCAGGATCACGCCCAGCATGGTGAGGCGCGAGAACACCCGGTGCAGCGGGAAGATCGCGATCGGCGACAGCGCGGCCTGCACCCAGGGCGCCAGCACCGCCGCCAGCAGCATGCCGGCCGGCAGCGCCAGCACGAAGGCGGTCAGGATGCGCGCGGCACCCAGGGGTTGGCCCGGTGCGCGCGCCAGCATCATGCGGCCAGCGAGTCGCGCAGGCGCCGGTCCAGCGCCATGCCGATGCGCGCCAGGAACACTCGACCCAGCGGCGTGACCCGCACGCCGCGCGCGGTGAACTCCACCAGTTCGTCGCGGGCCAGTTTCTCCAGTTCGGTCTTCACCGCCGGCCACCATGAAGCCTGCTGCAGGTCCTCCCACAGCGGCGTGGCGCGGTTGCCGAGCAGGTCCGAGATGAAGCCGCGGATCACGCGGTCGTCCACGCCCAGCGCATGGCCGCGCTGAAGGGGCAGCTCGCCGGCCATCACGCGGGTCTCGTAACGCTGCAGGTTCTTCTCGTTCTGCGCGTAATGCGTCGGTGTATCACCGATGGCCGAGACGCCGAGGCCGATCAGCGCATCCACCGGCGTGGAGGCAAAACCCATGAAGCTGCGCGTCAGCCGGCCGGCGGTCAGTGCCGTGGCCAGTGGATCGGAGGGCAGCGCGAACTGGTCGAAGCCGATCTCCATGTAACCGGCGCCGGCCAGCAGTTCCCGGCCCAGCAGGTACAGCTCGCTGCGCAGCGCGACATCGGGCAGGTCGGCCTCGGTGTACTGGCGCTGGCTGGGTTTGATCCACGGCACATGCACATAGGGCAGGAAGTTGACGCGGTCCGGCCGCATGCGCAGCAGCGTGCCGAGGCTGGCGCGCAGGCTGTCCAGCGTCTGCAGCGGCAGGCCGCAGATGAAGTCCGCGCCGACGCTGCTGAAGCCGAGCTCGCGCGCGTCGGTGATGGTGCGCCGGACCTCGTCCTCCGACTGCACGCGATTGACGATCTCGAGCACGCGCGCATCGAAATCCTGCACGCCCACCACGATGCGGCGGAAGCCGTGCCGCTGCAGGACGGCGAGCTTGGTGCGTGTGGTGTTGCGCGGATCGGCTTCGATGGCGAAGTCCGCATCCGGCGCGGTGACGGTGTCGACCAGCAGGTGGTCGAGCAGGCGGTCGAGGTCGTCCTCCGGCAGCCAGGTCGGCGTGCCGCCGCCCAGGTGCAGGCCCGCCAATGGCAGCTTCTTCAAGGCGAGCCGCTCGCGATACAGGCCGTATTCGCGGATCACCTTGTCCACATAGGGCGCCGCCAGCGCATGGCTGCGCGCCACGCGCATGTTGCAGCCGCAGAAGGTGCACAGCGACTGGCAGAAGGGCAGGTGCACATAGAGGCCGGCGCGCGCGCCATCGCGTGCCAGCGCCTGGTCGAGCGCGCCGATCCATGCGTCCGCCGACGGCGGTGCGCCCCAGAACGGCGCGGTCGGATAACTGGTGTAGCGCGGGCCGACGACGCCGTAGCGGTCGAGCAGCTCGCGCGGCGGCTGTATCACCCGAACAGCTCCCGCTGCAGCGTCACGAAGCGGCGCACATTGGCCTCGGGCGTGCGCTGCAGGACGCCATGGCCCAGGCCGCAGATCCAGCCGCGGCGGGCCTCGGCCGGCAGCGCGCGCACGCGCTCGAAATATTCGCGCAGGCGCGTCTCCAGCTCGGCCAGCGGCAGGTGCAGCCATTCCGGATCGACATTGCCCTGGATGGCCCAGCGATCACCGTACTGCTGCAGCACCTGCACGATGTCCTGGCGCCAGTCGATGCCCAGCGCCTGGAAGGGCAGTGCGGTCAGCTGGTCCCAGTAGGCCGAGTTGGTGCCGCGCGAGTAGTAGATGACCGGCGTGGTCGGGTCGAGCTTGCGGAAGCGGCCCAGCAGGTCGGCCAGCACCGGCACCACGTAACGGCCATAGTTGGCCGCGTCGATCTCGCCCGCGGCGGTGTCGAAGATGGCCACGCAGTCGGTGCCGGCCTGCGACTGCAGCGCCATGTTGTGCGCCAGCAGGTCGAGCAGCTTGCCGTTGAAGGCTTCATACACGCCATTGGTCAGGCCGCCCATCGCCTCGCGGGCCTTCTCGTGCGAACCGGCGGCGGCATACACATACAGCGTGAACGGTCCGCCGACAAAACCGATCAGGCCCTTGTCGCCGCGCAGCCGCTGGCGCGTCAGCTTCACCGCGTCGGCCTGGAACTGCATGAAGCCGGCGCGTTCGGCGCCGCCCTGCAGGCGCGCCACGTCGTCCGGCGTGCGCAGATGGAAGGCCAGCTTCGGGCCCGGGTCATAGGTCAGGCCCATGCCCATGGCCTCGAGCGGGAACAGCAGGTCGGAGAACAGGATGGCCGCATCGAAGTTGAAATCGTGGATGGGCCCCATCGCCGTCTCGGCGGCCAGCTGCGGGTTCTTGCACAGCGCCAGGAAGTCGTTGTAACGCTTCAGCGACTGGTAGTGGGAGTGGTAGCGGCCGGCCTGGCGCATCATCCACACAGGCGGACGTCCGGTATTGCGGCGGTTCAGGGCGGCGGTCAGCAGCGTTTCGGTCATGTGGCGTTTCCAAGTTGATAGCCCACCCCGCGGATGCTGAGGATGGTTTCCGGCCGGGCCGGGTTTCGCTCCACCAGCTTGCGCAGGCGCAGGATGAAATTATCGACGGTGCGCTCGGTCGGGAACTCGTCCGGTGCCCAGGCGCGGTTCAGGATCTCGTCGCGCGTCACGGCACGGCCGGCGCGCTCCAGCAGCAGCTTCAGCACCGCGCATTCCTTGTGCGTCAGGCGGTGCACCTTGCCGTCGCTCTCGGCGACGAAACGATCGAAGTCCACGGTGGCGATGCCGATGCGCACCGGCCCATGCATCGCGGCGCCGCGGTCGGCAATGTCGCCGGCGCGCTTGAGCATGTTGTGGATGCGCAGCACCAGCTCGCGGAAGTCGAAGGGCTTGGTCATGTAATCGTCCGCGCCCAGCTCCAGTCCGTGGATGCGGTCCTCCGGCGTGCCATAGGCCGTCAGGAACAGCATCGCCGTGGAGGGGCTGGTTTCGCGCAGGTATTGCGCCACTTCGAATCCATCGCCATCCGGCAGGCCGACATCCAGCACCGCGGCCTTGAAACGCGGTCCCTGCAGCGCGGCGCGTGCGTCGCGCACGCTGCCTGCATGCGTGACGTCGAAGCCCTCCGTCGCCAGCCGCGTCGACAGCGTGCCGGCCACGTTGGCATCGTCCTCGACCAGCAGCAGAGGAATGCCGCTCATGCGCCGCCCGCCCGCATCATCGGTCCGTGGGGAAGTGCAGCGTGACGGCGAAACCGCCGCCGTCGGCATTGGCGAACTCGACGCTGCCGCGCATGCGTTCCATCAGCACGCGCACCAGGTACAGGCCCACGCCGGTGCCGCGCGAGGCATCACCACGGCGGAACAGGTGGCCGAGGCGGCTCGGGTCGCCGTCATAGCCGGCGCCGTGGTCGCGCACGCGCACCTCGATGCCGTGGCGGCCGCGCTTGGCCTGCACATCCATGCGCATCGGCTGGCGGTCGCCGTGGCGCAGTGCGTTCTCGACCAGGTTGCGCAGGATCAGCTGCAGCGCCGCGGTGTCGCCATGCACCGGCGGCAGGTCGGGCTCGACGGAGACATCGAGCAGCACGTCATCGCCGGCGGTGGCGACAATGGCGCGCAGCGCCCGATCCAGCCACTGGTCGAGGCGGATGGCCTGGTCGGCGAGCTGTCCGCCGCCCTCGATGCGCGCCAGCTCCAGCGTCTTGTCGATCTGCGATTCGAGGCGATGCGTGTCCACCAGCAGGCGGTCGATCAGCTCCTGCGTGGGCTCGCCGGCGGCGATGGCCTCGGTCTGCAGGCGCACGCTGGTCAGCGGCGTGCGCAGCTCATGGGTCAGCGCGGCGAAGAAAGCCTGCGTGCCGCGGGCGCGGCGCATGTCGCGGCGGTAATACCAGAAGAGCATGCCGGACAGCGTCACCAGCAGCACCAGGAAGGTGCCGCCTTCCCACAACAGCATGCGTTCGGTGCGCTCGACCCCGGCCATGGCCTCGGCGCGCGGCACGCCGATCTCCTCGCGCAGCCGCGCGATGTCGCGGGACTGCTGCAGCAGCATGGTGGCCCACCACCCGCCCAGCACCAGGATGACGGTGAGCCAGGCGCCGGCGAGGATGGCGATGCGGCGTGACTGCCGTGCCGGCTGGACGCTCAGCGCTCCTTTGCTGTCCATTTGCGCCACTCTTCGGCCGAAGGGAAGGCCCTGAAGTTTCGCACGCCGGCGCGGCGGATGTGGTCCGCCGTCTTGCCCATGCCGCTGGCATGGTGGGCATCGGGCGAGGCCAGTTTGTAGCCGCGCTCGAACTGCGCGGTGCTGCTCCAGTAGATGTGCGTGGCGGCGCCGATGACCTCGGCATCCAGCGGTGCATCGGTGACGCGATAGGTGGCGATCACATTGGCGCCGGCCCAGCTGGCCGCCTGCCACGGATCGACCGCATCGGCATGCGTCAGCACATCCCACTCGGCCGGCGGCGGCAGTTGCAGCAGCGGCTCGGCCACCAGCTTCGCCAGGTTCTCGGCACCGAGGCCTTCGCCACAGCCCTGCACCCACACACCCTGCGCGGCGAGCTGGAACCAGCCGCGTGTGCCGGAGGTCCACACGGCCTTGCCGGCCAGCGCCGCGGCGCCGCCTTCGGGCAGCGCGCGCGGATGCGCAAGGAACACGGCGCGGTGCTTCAGCCTGGTCGCCAGCTTCGCGGCATCCAGCAGCGGCGTGGCCGGCGCGCGCACGCCATTGCCGTCCCAGGCGCGCACCCCGGCATTGATTTCAGGCAGGTCATCGACCGGAATGAACTTGCGGCAGGCAATGTCCTCGCCGGCGGAACTGCGGCCGGCCACCTGCAACAGCGCGCCCATGCCGGGCAGCCACTGCAGCGCGGCGCCGAAACGCTGGTGGCAGCCTCCACCGTATTCACCCAGCAGCTGTCGCTCGATCTGCACCGCGCGGCGCGTGGGCACATCATCCAGCGCCAGCAGCAGCGCGCGCGTCCCGGCATCATCGGCGCGGCATTCAATTGCCAGCGCACCCTGGCCGGGCGCGCCCGGCACATCGGTCAGCGGCAGCACCATCAGGTGCAGGCCCTGCAGCAGTTCACCGAGCAGCTTGCGACCCTCGCGTTCGGTGGCGGTGTCGCGATACAGCCGCGACAGGCCGGCCATCGCCAGCACCACGCCATCCAGGTGGCGTTCGCTGCCGCGCGGTTCATGCAGGCGGCGCAGGCGGCTGTCGACATTGCCGCGCAGGTTGACCAGCTCGAGGCGCGCGCCATGCGGCAGCGCCTTCGACAGGAAGGCCGGCAGCAGCTCGGCGCGACGCGGCGAGGAAGTGCCGATGCGCAGTGTTTCACCGGCGGCCAGGCGCGCCGGCACATCAGGCGCGAACAGCGCCAGATCGCGCGGGTTGGCGCGGCGGGGCACGGCGGCCAGCGTGAACTGCGGCGGACGCTCCAGGCTCAGGTCCTTCAGCGAATGCACGGAAAAATCCACGCGCCTCTCGAGCAGCGCATGGTCGAGCTCGGCGGTGAAGAACTCCTTGCCCTCGATCTGCGACAGCGGCTTGTCGAGCACGCGGTCACCGCGGGTGTCGATGCCCACCAGCTCCACTTCGAGTCCGGGATGGGCGGCGCGCAGGCTGGCGGCCACCTGGCTGCTCTGGATCCAGGCCAGCGCCGAGCGGCGGGTGCCGAGGCGCAGCGTCTTGCGATTGGTCATTGGGGGATTCTAGTAGTTGACGGCCTGGAACACGGCCAGGTCTTCCCAGCCATGGTTGGAGTTGCCGGCGCGCGAGCCGTCGGCATCGTCCAGGCGGGCGAGCTGCGCCTTGTTGTGGCAGGCGCGGCGCGCCCGGGCCAGCAATGCCTCGCGCTGCGAGGCCTGTGAATCGCGCAGGTTGAACAGGTCGCGCAGCGTCGAGACGCCGGGCACGCCATCCCAGTCGGTGCCGGCGGCGCCGTCGATGCCCAGGTGCAGCACCTGGCCTCCCCGGGCGGCGGCGGTCTCGCGCCACACGCGCACGCGTTGCGGGTCGCGTTCGGCATCCACCGGGATACACAGCACCACGTCGTGTGCCTGCCGCCAGGCGTCGATCTCGGCTTCGGGCGTGGGCGGCAGCAGTTGCACGCGACCGGCCGTGCTGCCGGCGCGCTGCCGCGCCAGCATGGCTTCGGCGCGCTCCACCGAGCGGTTCCACACCAGCACGGTGCCGGTGTCGAGGAAGGGCAGGATGGTCTCGGCCAGCTGGCCGGCGCCGATCAGCAGCGTGGGGCCGGGCAGTTCTCCGCCCAGCAGGCGGCGGACCAGTGATCCATAGGTGGCGCTGCCGAGGCCGACCACATATTCGCTGCGCACCTCTTTCGTGTCCTGCAGCAGCCGCTGCATCCACGGGCGCAGGGCCACCGCGGCGTCGGAACCGGTGGCCTCGTGGTCGCGCCAGGCCTGCTTGATCTGGCCCAGGATCTCGGTCTCGCCGGCGATCTCGCTCTCCAGGCCACAGGCCAGCTGCAGCAGGAAGCGATAGGCCTCGGCGCCCACATGGCGCTCGAAGCCCGCGGCGTCGGCCACGGCACGGGAGGGCTGCTCGCGCGGCGGTACCATCGCGACGCGCACCTCGCGCAGACAGGTGCCCAGCACCATCGCGTCCGGCAGCAGTTCGCTGGGCGGACGGTCCGCGGTCTTGCGGTTCAGCACGATGAGGTGGGCCAGGGGCATCCGGGAAGGGTAGCCAGCGGCCTTCCGGCGAATGTCACGGCAGGGTCACGGTGTGCCGGGCCTTGCCCGAGGCGATTTAACAGTGCGATGGGGGCGTGTTTCGCACCGATCCGGCGCGCATCCGGGTGGCAAAATGCGGCAACCGGCGCCCGCGGGCGCGCCTGCCGGTGGCATGTGGTTTGCTTCGTCTGGCTCAGGGTCGATCGACCTGCATGGGCCAGGACGGCGTCCTGCCGCTTTCGCGGGCAGGCAGGACGCCGTTTTCCGTGGCGGGCCTTATTTCGCCGGCAGGCCTTCCTCGGTCCGAGCCTTCTGCACCGACGGCCGGTCGCGGCAGCGCTCGAAGTAGGCGGCCAGCTTCGGCAGGTGCGAGATGTCGATCTGCAGGCGGCCCAGCCAGCTCAGCGTCACATACAGGTAGGCATCGGCCACCGTGAAGTTCTCGCCGGTCAGGAAGGTCTTGTCGCCCAGCGCCTGGTCCACGCAGGCGTAGCGCTGCAGGGCCAGTTCGCGCGCCGCCTTCTTCATGTCCTCGGTGCTGGTGGGGCGGAACAGCGCGCCCAGGTTCTTGTGGATCTCGCTGTTGATGTAGGCCAGCCACTCGACCACGCGGAAGAAGCCCAGCGTGCCCGGCTGCGGCGCCAGGCGGCCGGACGGATCCAGCGTCGAGATGTAGCTGAGCACGGCGACGTTCTCGGTCAGCACCTGGCCGTCATCGAGGACCAGCACCGGCACATAACCACGCGGATTCAGCGACGCAAGATCAACGCCATCCTTGCCTGTCTTCGTCGCGCGATCCACTTCGATGGCCTCGAACTTCTGGCCGGCCTCGATCAGGCTGATGTAGGAGGCCAGCGAGCAGGCGCCAGTGAGATAGTAGAGTTTCATGCGCGATACCTTCGGTCTGTGTCGAAAGGACTGGCCAGCATAGCCCCAATGCGGCGCCCCGGGCAGGTGAACTCCCGCCGCCGATGCGTCAAAGTACGCCGATGACGCCCCCCGATTCCTGGCATACGCCTGTCGAACTGCTGGCGCTGGGCGCCATCTGGGGCGCCGCCTTCCTGTTCATGCGCGTGGCCGCGCCGGCCTTCGGCGCGATGCCGCTGGTGGAATTGCGCCTGGGATTGGGCGCGCTGGTGCTCTTGCCCTTCCTGTGGCGCGAGCGGCGGCATTTCACGCCCGCGGTGTGGCTGCGTATCACGCTGGTCGGCGCCATCAATGCCGCCATTCCCTTTGCGCTGTTCGCGTGGGCCGCGGAACGCGCGCCGGCCGGCATCGGTGCGATCGCCAATTCCACCACCGCGATGTTCGCCATGCTGGTGGCGGTGTTCTTCTTCGGCGAGAAACTGCAGGCGCGGCGCATGATCGGCCTGGCGATCGGTTTCATGGGCGTGGTGGTGCTGGCCAGTGGCAAGACCGATGGCGCCAGCATCACCGGCGCGGCCATCGCCGGCACGCTGGGCGCGCTGCTGTATGGCGTCGGCGTCAATCTGGTACGTCGCTATCTTTCGGGGCTGCCGCCGTATGCCGTCGCCTGCGCGAACCTGCTCAGCGCCGCGGTGCTGTGCGCGCCGCTGGCGCTGGCCACATGGCCGGATGCACCGGCACCGGCCGCGGCATGGTGGTCGGCGATTGCGCTCGGCGCCGTGTGCAGTGGCGTGGCGTTTGTCCTGTATTACCGGCTGACCTATCGCGTCGGCGCGCCGCGTGCCGCCACGGTGGCGTACCTGATCCCGCTGTTCGGCGTGTTCTGGGCCTGGCTGCTGCTGGATGAAGTCGTCACCACGACGATGGCGACCGCCTGCACGCTGATTTTGGTCGGCGTGGCGCTGAGCCAGCAGCGTCCGGTGGCTCGCAATTCCTGAGTGCCGCCGCGGCCTGTCACAATGCCGGCCCTCATTCATCCACAGCCTTTTCAAAGCGGAGGAACAATGCCCAAGGCGTACTGGATTTCCTGCTACCGGCAGGTCAACGACCCTGACAAGCTCACGGCCTATGCGCAGCTCGCGGGACCGGCCATCCAGGGTGGCGGCGGCCGGTTCCTCGCCCGTGGCATTGCCGCCAAGGCCTATGAGGATGGCAAGGTTGATCGCACCGTGATCATCGAGTTCGATTCGCTGGAGCAGGCCATCGCCGTGCACGACAGCCCGGGCTACCAGGCGGCGCTGGCAGCGCTGGGGGATGGCGCCGTGCGCGACATGCGGCTGGTCGAAGGCGTGTAAAATCCCGCGCTTCCCGGCGGGCCTGTAGCACAGCGGTTAGTGCAGGGGACTCATAATCCCTTGGTCCTTGGTTCGAATCCAAGCAGGCCCAGGATTCCCGCCCGATTTCCTTGCCCGTCCTCGTCGATTCCGGCGGCACTGATCCGTCGTCACTCCGGAAGCCCCGGCCCGGGGGAATGCAAGGAGCAAGACGATGAGAAAGGCGGGATGGATCATCACGGCACTGGTGCTGCTTTTCCTGGTGCCGGCCTCGGTGGCGCCGAAGCTGATGGCGGCGGCGCCGGCCACCGACACGATGCAGGCACTGGGATGGCCGACTTCCGGCGTGATCGAGCTGGGCCTGCTGGAACTGGTGCTGCTGGCACTTTATGCCTGGCCGCGCACCGCGCCGCTCGGTGCGGTGCTGTTCACGGCCTATCTCGGCGGCGCCGTCGCCACCCAGTTGCGGGTCGGCAATCCGGTCTTCAGCCACACGCTGTTCGGCGTGTACCTGGGCATACTCGTGTGGTTGTCTCTGTACCTGCGTGATGCACGGGTGCGCGAGTTCGTTCGTAGCTGCCTGCGCCCCGCGCGGGCATGAATGCCCGGCGGAACACCAGGCATTGCGATTCAGTCCTTCGGCAGCGCCGAGCGCACCCGCGTCACGAAATCATGGAACTGCTTCATGTAGTTCTGCAGGAACTCGCGGGTTGAGTCATTCGTGACCGTGCCGTCGTCGGCGATCAGGCCGTCCTTGTACTGGATGTAGGCCTCGGGGCTGGTCATCTGCGGCGCATCGCAGAAGGCCAGCACGGCGCGCAGGCTCTGCTGGGCGAGTGCGGTGCCGATGGCGCCGATCGAGGCGCCGATCACGCCGGTGGGTTTGCGGGTGAAGGCGTTCTGGCCATACGGCCGGCTGGCCCAGTCGATGGCGTTCTTCAATGCACCCGGGATCGAGCGGTTGTATTCCGGCGTGATGAACAGGATCGCATCACATTCGGAAATGGCCTGCTTGAACTGCCGGGCCACAGGCGGATAGTTGGCATCAAAGTCCGGGCTGTACAGCGGCAGATCGCGGAACGTGATCTCCTGCAGCGTCAGTTCCGATGGCGCCAGCTTGATCAGCGCCGTCGACAGGCGGCGGTTGATCGACGTGCTCGACAGGCTGCCGATCAGGTATCCGACCTTGTGTTTCGTGGCCATGGAAGATCTCCCGGACGTGATGATTCGGCTGCGGCGGGTCAATCCCGCGATCCGGGCAGTCTAGTCATCCGCTGCAGCCACGTCAGGGAGGCGGCGGGTGATTGCGGCGTTGTCCTACGTCCGTCGGCCGAACTCAGTTATCCGAACCGTCCTTGTGTGTGAAACGCCAGCCGCCGTCGACGCGCTGCGCCATCAGGTCGTCGTTCGGGTAATGCACGTTGTCATTGCCGTCGCGATCTCCGACCTCCAGGTACACCGCCCGCGCGCCGCTGTGGTTCTCGAGGTGGTGTGGTTCGCCGCCGGCGGGGAAGCCGGCACACATGCCCGCCTTCAGCACTTCGCTGCGATCGCCGACGAACAGCGTGACCTCGCCCTCCAGCACATAAACGAATTCATCCTGGGTGGTGTGGGCATGGTGCAGTGCCGAGATCGCGCCGGGTTCGATCACCGTGTAGTTCACGCCGAAGTTGCGCAGGCCGAACAGGTCGCCGAGCTGGCGCTTGACGCGGCCGTTCACGCGCGCGGCGAACACGGGCGGATAAAGCGACGGTTTGGTGCGGGGTGCAACGCTGGCGGCATCCACGGCAATCATCTTGTCGGTCATGTTCCACCTGAAACCTTGAGCACGGTTCCTGTCACATAAGAGGCCTGATCGGAAAGCAGCCACAGCG
>CAYNEX010000044.1:0-2774 GCA_964396335.1 uncultured Steroidobacteraceae bacterium
CGCGAGGGTGGTCGCACGGTGGGCGCCGGCGTCGTCTCGAAGATCCTGAAGTAAGAGTTATTTACCAGTTGAACGCAGGCCGGATGGCCTGCGTTGGAGGCAGGGCAAACCCCTGGCAAAACAGATGGCTAACCAGAATATCCGCATCCGCCTGAAGGCCTTCGACCACAGGCTGATCGACAATTCGGCGAAGGAAATCGTCGAGACCGCCAAGCGCACGGGCGCAACCGTGCGTGGACCGGTGCCGCTGCCGACGAAGATGGAGAAGTTCACCGTGCTCGTCTCGCCGCATGGCGACAAGGACGCGCGTGACCAGTTCGAGCTGCGCACCCACAAGCGCCTGATGGACATCCTCGATCCCACCGACAAGACGGTGGATGCGCTGATGAAGCTCGAGCTGCCCGCCGGCGTCGACGTGCAGATCAAGCTGAACTGATCGATCGATCCGATCTCCCGCGGCGGCGGTCCTCGCCGCCGCGGCTGACCGGCCCGTCCGGGCCCGTCCTTTCCTGAACCTGCTGCCTCCGCCTGCCCTGAACGGGCGCAGGATCCTGCTGCCTGCCGGTCGCTGCGGGCCGCGCGGCCGTGCCGGTTGCATTCGCGCGCGCCGGCGGTAAGCATGGAGAACGCAGGAGGGAGCCTGATGATCCGAGTGTTCGCGACCACGAAGGGTTTGGTGCTGGAAAGCCGGGGAGAGTGGCGGGATGCCAGCGGCATCGCCGGCATCGACGCCCTGTTCACCGCCGATGATCCGGTGGGCTGGCTCGAGGCGCAGTTCGCGCTCGCGCGCGCGGGCGCGCAGCCGGATCCGCAAGGGCTGCTGGCGCCGATCCAGAACCAGGAGGTCTGGGCCGCGGGCGTGACCTACCTGCGCAGCAAGGATGCGCGCATGGAAGAGGCGCGCGAGGCCGGCGGCGGCAATTTCTACGACCGCGTCTACAACGCCGAACGTCCCGAACTGTTCTTCAAGGCCACGCCGCACCGGGTGGTGGGGCCGGGCGGGGCGGTGCGCATCCGCGGCGACTCGAACTGGAATGTGCCCGAGCCGGAGCTGACGCTGGCCATCGATGCCGGCGGCCGCATCTTCGGCTACACCGTCGGCAACGACATGAGCTCGCGCGACATCGAGGGCGAGAACCCGCTGTACCTGCCGCAGGCCAAGACCTACCTGGGCAGCGCAGCGCTGGGTCCGTGCATCGTGGTCGATCGCGCGCTGCCGGGGCCGCAGATCCCCATCGCGCTGCAGATCGCGCGGGGTGGCCAGGTCGTGTTCGCCGGCGAGACCCAGGTGGGGCGCATCAAGCGTCCGCTGCCGTCTCTGGCGGAATTCCTCTATCGCGACAATGCCTTTCCGCGCGGTGCCTTCCTGATGACCGGCACCGGCATCGTGCCGCCGGATGAGTTCACGCTGGCGCGCGGCGATGAGATCCGCATCACCATCGAACCGGTGGGCACCCTCCGCAACACCGTGGCCTGAAGGAGCTTCAACGAATGGAATTGCATGGACTGAGCCTGGTGGCCGGCGCGCGCACGACGCATCGCGGCGCCAGCTTCAACGCGATGAACCCGGCCACCGGCGAGACCTTGCAGCCGGTGTTCCACGAGGCCTCGGAGGCCGAGGCGGCGCAGGCAATGGAAGTGGCCGCCGCGGCGTTCGCCGAATACCGGCGCAGCGCGCCGGAGGTGCGGGCCGGCTTCCTCGAGCAGATCGCCGCCAACATCGAGGCGCTGGGCGATGTGCTGATCCAGCGGGCGGTGGCCGAGACCGGCCTGCCGGTGGCGCGCATCACCGGCGAGCGGGGTCGCACCTGCGGGCAGCTGCGGCTGTTCGCGCAGGTGGTACGCGAGGGTTCCTGGGTGGATGCGCGCATCGATACCGCGCTGCCGGACCGGCAGCCGGCACCGCGGCCGGATCTGCGCCGCATGCTGTTGCCGCTGGGGCCGGTGGTCGTGTTCGGCTCGAGCAACTTCCCGCTGGCCTTCTCCACCGCCGGCGGTGACACCGCCTCGGCGCTGGCGGTGGGTTGTCCGGTGGTGGTGAAGGCGCATCGCGCGCATCCGGGCACCGGCGAGCTGGTGGCCGGCGCCATCAGCGAGGCGGCGAAGAAGACCGGTGTTCCGGCCGGCGTGTTCTCGATGTTGCACGGGGGCGGCGCCACGCTGGGCCAGTCGCTGGTGCGCCATCCGGCCGCCGCGGCGGTGGGTTTCACCGGCTCGCATGCGGCCGGCAAGGCGCTGTTCGACGTCGCGGCGCGGCGCGACAAGCCCATCCCGGTGTTCGCCGAGATGAGCAGCCTGAATCCGCTGGTGCTGCTGCCGGAGGCGCTGCGCACGCGCACCGAGGCGCTGGCGCAGGGCCTGACCGAATCCTTCACGCTGGGCGTCGGCCAGTTCTGCACCAAGCCCGGCCTGGTGTTCGCCGTGCGCGGCGAGACCACCGACGCCTTCCTGCAGCAGCTGGCCACGCGGGTGGCGGCGGCCGGTTGCGGCACGCTGCTCAGCGCCGAGATCCGCAAGGCCTTCGAGACCAACCGTGCCGGGCTGGTGGCCACCCCGGGGGTGAAGGTCCTGGCCGAGTCCGGCGCCAGCATCGAGTCCGGACGGGTCGGCGCGAAACCCAGCGTCGCGGTCACCGACGCGAAGCACTTCCTGGCCACGCCCTCGCTGGCTACGGAGGCGTTCGGGCCGTTCACGCTGGTGGTGCTGGCCGATGACATGGCCCAGCTCGCCGCCTGCCTCCAGGGCCTCCCCGGCCAGCTGACGGCCACCGTGCA
>CAYNEX010000044.1:2874-7799 GCA_964396335.1 uncultured Steroidobacteraceae bacterium
CCCAGCTCGCCGCCTGCCTCCAGGGCCTCCCCGGCCAGCTGACGGCCACCGTGCATGGCACCGAGGCGGACCTGGCGCAGGCCACCGATCTGCTCGATGCCGCGGCACAGGTGGCGGGCCGCGTGATCATCAACGGCTTCCCCACCGGCGTGGAGGTGAGTCCGGCGATGAACCATGGCGGGCCCTATCCGGCCACCAGCGACGCGCGTTTCACCTCGGTGGGCACGGCGGCGCTGCTGCGGTTCGTGCGGCCGGTGTGTTACCAGGGATTCGCCGACGCGCTGCTGCCGGCGGAACTGCGCAATGCCAATCCGCGCGGCATCCTGCGGCTGGTCAACAGCGCCTTCACCCGCGACGTCATCCCGGCGCGCTGATCAGCGCGCCGGGTCTTCTTCGCGATAGTCGAAGAACTCGAAGTCGGCCGGCTGGCGCCGGCCGCTGATGTCGTGGCAGGCCATGCCGACGAAGGCGCCGGTGAAGCTCTTCGAATAGCCGCGGCCGGCCTCGTCGGAGATGAGCGAGTAGTCCAGCTCGCCCTCGCTGGCGGTCCAGCGCTCGCCATCCAGTGACCAGGAGAAACGCAGCACGCCGTATTCGACCTCGGCACGCAGCCACACGGCCTGGCCGCGCGGCAGCGGGATGCGGCGCGAGGACTCGATGGGATAGGCGAGGTTGAAGTTCTGCTCACCGAGGCAGCTGATGATGGCCAGGTGCTTCTCGCCGGCCTCGTCGCAGGTGACGTTCAGGTAGTGGAACTTGTGCGCGTTGTAATAGCAGACCAGGCCGGCGGCCTGCTGCAGCGTGTCCGGCTCGAATTCCACCTTGGTGGTGGCGGTGAAACAGAAGGCCTGCTGGCGGCGCGCCACCAGCGACTGGCGGAACCACGAGCCGAATGATTCCGCGCCATACAGGCGCAGGAAACCCGGCCGGTGCTTCAGCGAGAACATCTGCTCGTCCCAGGGATGGCGCAGCCACTGGAAGTCGATCGGCAGCTCGCCGCCGTCGAAGCGCGTCAGTGACGGCGGGCGCGGCCAGGGATGGGCGGGCAGGTCCGGTGCCGGCGTCTGCAAGTCCGGCTTGTTGGTACCGTTGGCCAGCCGCAGCCAGCCGTCCTCGTTCCAGTACGCCTTCTGGATGGCGGTCTCGCGGCCCAGCGGGCAGCGCTGCTGGTCGGAGGTGGAATGCAGCGACAGCGGCCGTCCGCACAGGTGCACGATGTACACCTCGCCGTTCTGCGTCTCGACCCAGTCGCCATGGCCGGCGCGCTGCAGCGGCAGCGTCGGGTCATCCTTGGACGTGACGATGTGCTTGATCGGGTCCACTTCATAGGGACCCCAGAGGTTGCGCGAGCGCGCCATCGTGATGGCATGCGTGTAGCCGGTGCCGCCTTCGGCCGTCAGCAGGTAATACCAGCCATTGCGCTTGTAGATGTGCGGGCCTTCGGTGACCTTCAGGTCGGTGCCGCGGAAGATGTTGCGCACCGGCCCCACCAGGCGCTTGCCCGCCGGGTCGTATTCCTGCATCAGGATGCCGTTGAAGGGATGCCGCCCGGGGCGGTAATCCCATTCCATGTTCAGCAGGTACTTGCGGCCGTCATCGTCATGGAACAGCGAGGCGTCGAAGCCGCTGCTGTTCAGGTACACGCGGTCGGACCAGCGCCCGTCGATGGTCGGGCAGGTGGTCAGGTAGTTGTGCATGTCCTTGAAGCTGCCCTCATGGCGCTTCACGTCGGTGTAGACCAGCCAGAACAGGCCGTCGGCATAAGTGAGACAGGGCGCCCAGATGCCGCCCGAATCCGGGTTGCCGCGCATGTCGAGCAGGTCGGCGCGGTCCAGCGGGTGCGCCACCAGGCGCCAGTTCACCAGGTCGCGCGAATGGTGGATCTGCACGCCCGGGTACCACTCGAAGGTGGACGTGGCGATGTAGTAGTCATCCCCCACACGCACGATGGAGGGATCGGGGTTGAACCCCGGAAGAATCGGGTTGCGGATCTTGCGCGTCATGCGTTCGGGGACTCCGGAATGCGATCCTGCCAGCCGCGGGTCAGACGGTACCAGCGCAGGCAGAGGTAGGCGAGCAGGCCGCCGGCGATGGAGCTGCCGGCGAAAGCGATCTTGATGCCGAGCAGGGCGGTGTCGCTCTGCGCCACGTTGGCTTCATAGCCGAACAATGCCAGCACGCCGCCGGTGAGCACCTGGCCGATGGCGATGCCGAGCGACAGCGCGCACAGGTGTCCGGCGCAGAACATCGCCATCGCGCCCTTGCCGCGGGTGCGCAGGCCGTAGTCCACGGTGTCGGGCACGGTGGAGAACAACAGCGGGATGAACATCATGTGGAAGAAGTTCGACACCATCGTCAGCGTCAGCGCCTGCAGCACCCACTCGCGCGGCACCATGAACAGCAGCACGTTGACGGCCACCGTGCCCAGCAGCGCCAGCTGCATCACCCGCACCTTGCAATGCGTGCGGATCAGGCGGTTGGCGAAGATCACGCCGCCGACGCCGGCCAGCATGGTCAGGCCCATGAACAGCGCGATCAGGTTCTCGGTGATCGCAAAAATGCCGGCCAGCCACGCCAGCAGCGCGTTGTCGGTGACCACCGAGCCATAGTTGTTGATCAGGTAATAATCGACGAAATAGGCCTTGGCCGAGCCCTGCATGCCGCCGCGGGTCTGGATGATCAGCGTCACCAGCGCGATCACCAGCCACTGCGAGTTGGTGAACATGCTGCCGATGTCCTGCCACCAGGTCTGGCGTGGCAGGCGGGTTTCATCGTCGTGGTAGACGCGTTCCTTCGTCAGCGTGAAGCAGCCGAAGAAACCCACCACGGCGATGGCGGCGAGGATGGCCATGGCCAGCGGGAAACCCTTCTGCAGGTCGGCCGGTTCGCCGCCGCCGCCCAGTGCGCGCGCCAGCGGCCAGATCGCGGTGGTGACGATGAAACCGCCGATCATCGCCAGCGCGAAGCGCCAGGTCTGCAGGTTGGCGCGTTCCTCGCTGTCGGCGGTGATGGTGCCGCCCAGCGCCGAGTAGGGGATGTTGATGGCCGAATACACCACCACCAGCAGGATGTAGCTGACGTAGGCGTACACCAGCTTGGCGCCCTCGCTGACGCCCGGCGTGATGAAGGCCGCCACCGCGATCACGCCATAGGGAATGGCCAGCCACAGCAGCCAGGGACGGTAGCGTCCATGCTTCGAGCGGGTGCGGTCGGCCATCGCGCCGATGGCCGGGTCGATGATGGCGTCGATGAAACGCACCACCGCCATCAGCAGCGTGGCCGCGGCGGCGGTGAGGCCGAACACGTCCGTATAGAAATAGAGCAGGACGTTGCCCACCGCCTGGAAGACGATGTTGCTGGACATGTCGCCCAGTCCGAAACCGAACTTCTCCCGCTGCGAAAGATACTGCCTGGTCATCTGGATTCCTTCCGGACCGCTCTGCCGCGGACTTCTTGTTGTCGATGGATCAGTCGAGCGGCATCTGCATCAGGCGCTGCCAGGCCGGCTTGCGCTGCAGGTTGCGGTCGAACAGCAGTGGATAGTTGGTGCGACCGCGGATCGGGAAGCCGTTCTTCCACGAGATGCCGTCGTGCAGGCCCCAGAAGGTCACGCGCTTCATGGCCTTGTGGCGCAGCATGATGCGGAAGATCTCCTCATAACGATCGGCGAGGCGTTTCTGGATCCCGTCCGGCAGCCCGTCCGGCCAGGGATCGCTCTCGCGTGAATATTCGAAGCGGTTGGAGATCTCCGCGCCGGTCTGGTACGGGTTCGGCAGCACGTCGACATCCAGTTCGGTGACATGCACCTCGAGGCCCAGCGCCTCGTAGGCCGCAATGCTGCGCTCCCACTCGGCCAGGTCCGGATAGTCGAGGCCGAGATGGCCCTGCAGGCCGACGCCGTCGATGGGCACGCCGCGGTCGAGGTAATCGCGCAGCACCTTCACCAGGAACTCCCGCTTCTGCGGGTTGTGCATGTTGTAGTCGTTGTAGAGCAGCTTCGCGGCCGGGTCGGCCTTGCGGGCGAAGCGGAAGGCCTGCTCCATGAAGTCCTCGCCGATGATGTTCAGCCAGGGCGAGCGCCGCCAGCCATTGCCCTCATCGACGGCTTCATTGACCACGTCCCAGGTGTGCACGCGGCCCTTGTAGCGGCCCACCAGCGTGTTGATGTGTTCTTCCATGCGCGCCAGCAGCGCCGGGCGGGTCAGCTGCGCGCCCGCGGCATCGGTGAAAACCTGGCGCGGCACCTGCGAATGCCACACCAGCGTGTGGCCGAGCACGTGCATGTTGTTCTGCGTGGCGAAGTCGACCAGCCGGTCGGCGCGCTGCCATTGCCAGTTGGTGCCGCCGGGGCGGATCACTTCCCACTTCATCGCGTTCTCGGCGGTGACCGAGTTGAATTCGCGGCGGATCAGCTCGAGGTGGGCGGGGGGCTGCTGGTCCAGCGTCTCGTTCGAGACGGCCACGCCGATCAGGAACTTGTCGCGGAATCGCCTTGCCAGACCTGCGGCGTCTGGCGCGGCGGCGAGGGCACGCTGCCATCCGGTGGCGGCGGCCGCGGCCACCATGGCCTGCAGCAGTTTGCGGCGATCAATGGACGCACTTCCGGCGTGCCTGCTTCCCTGTCTGGCTGGCATGAGTCCCCCTGATGCTTTTTTGATGCGGCCACGACGAATCCGCGCCGGGCCACTTCCGGCCAGCATATGCTTCGTGGCACCTTCGTCAAGCGCCATCGGGAATGGAAATCAGGGTGGGGAGATGAGCGAGAACAACAAGAAGCGGCCGCTGCGCAGCCATGCGTGGTTCGGTCATCGTGACGGCGAATCCATGCGCAGCAGCTGGATGCATCGCAGCTGGATGAAGAACCAGGGGTATCCGGACGACCTGTTCGACGGGCGGCCGGTGATCGGCATCTGCAACACCTGGTC
>CAYNEX010000044.1:7899-18802 GCA_964396335.1 uncultured Steroidobacteraceae bacterium
TTCAATTCGGCCGAGTCCTGCATGCACCGCTCGAAGGGCCACTGCATGACCATGGGCACGGCCTCGACCATGGCCTGCATGGTCGAGGCGCTGGGCGTGTCGCTGCCCGGCAATGCCGCGATTCCCGCCGTGGATGCGCGCCGGCACCGCATCGCGCAGCTCACCGGCCGGCGCATCGTCGAGATGGTCAATGAGGACCTGCGCCTGTCGCGCATCCTGACGCGCGATGCCTTCGAGAATGCCATCCGCGTCAATGCCGCCATCGGCGGTTCCACCAACGCGGTGATCCACCTGCTGGCCATCGCCGGCCGCCTTGGCGTGCCGCTGACGCTGGAGGATTTCGACCGCCTCGGCTCGCAGCTGCCGTGCCTGGTGGACCTGCAGCCGTCGGGACGTTTCCTGATGGAGGATTTCTATTACGCCGGTGGCCTGCCGGTGGTGATGAAGGAGCTCGGCCAGCACCTGGCGCTGGATGCGCTCACCGCCAATGGCCGCACGCTGGGCGAGAACATCGCCGAGGCCACCTGCTACAACCGCGAGGTGGTGCGCGAGATCGGCTCCCCGCTGCGCGAGCACGCCGGCATCGCCGTCCTGCGCGGCAACCTCGCGCCCGATGGCGCGGTGATCAAGCCGTCGGCCGCATCACCGCACCTGCTGCAGCATCGCGGCCGCGCGGTGGTGTTCGAGGACATCGAGGACTTCCACGCGCGCATCGATGACGAGAACCTCGACATCGACGAACACTGCGTCATGGTGCTGAAGAACTGCGGCCCGAAGGGCTATCCGGGCATGGCCGAGGTGGGCAACATGCCGCTGCCGCCGAAGGTGCTGCGCAAGGGCATCACCGACATGGTGCGCATCTCCGATGCGCGCATGAGCGGCACCGCCTATGGCACGGTCATCCTGCATGTTTCGCCCGAGGCGGCCGCCGGCGGCCCGCTGGCGCTGGTGAAGGACGGCGACATGATCGAGGTGGACGTGGCCAACCGCCGCCTGCACCTGGAGGTGGACGAGGCCGAACTCGAGCTGCGTCGCCGTGCCTGGGTGCCGCGCGATCCGCCGGAGCGCGGCTATGCGCGCCTGTACGTGCAGCATGTGCAGCAGGCCCACCTGGGCGCGGACCTCGACTTCCTCACCGGCGGCAGCGGCGCGCCGGTGCCGCGCGATTCGCACTGATGTCGGCGCGTTCCCACAGGGGGTTGCGCCGGCCCGCGGCCGCGGTGGTGGCAGGATAGGGCCCGATGTTCACCTCCGTGCCCTCGCTGCTGGCGCTGTCGATCCTGCTGGGACTGGTCCATGTACTGGTCGCCGCGGCGCTGGTGACCCGGGCCCGGGGCGCGGCATGGAACATCGGCAACCGCGACGGCGAGGCCCCGCCGCTGCCGCCGCATGCCGCCCGGGCGCAGCGCGCCGCGGCCAACTTCCTGGAAACATTCCCGTTTTTCGCCGCCGCCGTGGTCGCGGCGCTGGCCATGCAGCGCACCGGCAGCCAGGTCGAACTGGGGGCCCAGCTCTATTTCTGGGCCCGCCTGGCCTACCTGCCGATCTACATCATCGGCATTCCGGGCCTGCGCTCGCTGGTGTGGGGAATCTCCCTGGCTGGTATCCTGATGGTGGTTTTCGCGCTGTTCTGACGGTCTGCCGCAACGCAGCAGCAGATCGCAAGCAAATCACCCTGAATCGCTATTGAACCGGGCAGGGTGCCCGCCTATACTGCGCGCCCTTTTTGCCGTCGGCTGTTCCGGCGGCCCGCGTTTACGGATGCGGAATCGGGAACGGTTGGCCGCTTGAAAAGGCCAAGACCACTCGAGCCAGGCGACCCTGCGGTCCTCGCGGATCTTCGCCCGTCTCGCGTTCGTTCCCGGTACCTGATCCGCACGTCGAACTGAGGATTGCGAGATGACAATCGGTCTGGTCGGCCGCAAGTGCGGCATGACGCGAATCTTTACGGAAGCCGGCGAATCCGTGCCCGTCACGGTCGTCGAGGTGCTTGCCAACCGGGTTACCCAGGTCAAGGACGAGACCAAGGACGGCTATCGCGCCGTGCAGGTCACCTATGGCTCGCGCCGCCCGCAGCTGCTCACCAAGTCGCTGGCTGGTCACTATGCCAAGGCCAAGGTCGAGCCCGGCCGCTCGCTGGTGGAATTCCGCCTCGACGCCGGTGAGGCCGCCGATGTCGCTCCCGGCGCCGAGTTCACCGCCGAGATCTTCAAGGCCGGCCAGCTGGTCGACGTGACCGGCACCACCATCGGCAAGGGCTTTGCCGGCACGATGAAGCGCCACAACTTCGGTGGCGGTCCCGCCTCGCACGGTCACTCGGTGACCCACCGCGCCCCGGGTTCCATCGGCCAGCGCCAGACCCCGGGCCGCGTGTTCAAGGGCAAGCGCATGGCCGGCCACATGGGCGTGGTCCGCCGCACCACCGAGAACCTGAAGGTGGTCGAGATCGACGTCGCCCGCAACCTGCTGCTGATCAGCGGTGCGGTGCCGGGTGCGGAAGGCGGCGAGGTCATCGTGCGTCCGTCCGTGAAGGCTGCGCGCCTGGCGCGCCGCAAGAGCATCACGCCGAACAAGAAGGCTGAGGCCAAGGGCAAGAAGTAAGCCATGAAACTGAAGACCGCCAATGGCACCGAGCTGTCGGTTTCCGACACGACCTTCGGGGCCGAGTACAACGAAGCGCTGGTGCACCAGCTGGTCACCGCCTACATGGCGGCCGGCCGTGCCGGCACCAAGCGCCAGAAGAGCCGCGCCGAAGTGCGTGGTGGTGGCCGCAAGCCGCACTCGCAGAAGGGCACCGGCCGCGCCCGCGCCGGCTCGATCCGCTCGCCGATCTGGGTGGGTGGTGGTCGCGCCTTCGCCGCGCGTCCGCGCAACTACGAGCAGAAGGTCAACCGCAAGATGTACCGCGCGGGCATCCGCTCGATGCTGGGCCAGCTGGCCCGCACCGACCGCCTGGTGGTGACCGAGTCGCTGGCCGTTGCCGAGCCGCGCACGAAGCTGGTGGCCGCCGAGCTGAAGAAGCTGGGCCTGGCCTCGACGCTGATCGTGATCGAGGCGCATGACGAGAAGCTGCTGCTGGCCGCGCGCAACATCCCGCACGTCGAGGTGATCACGGTCTCCGAGATCAACCCGGTGTCGCTGGCGGCCTACGACAAGGTGCTGATGACCGTCGGCGCCGTGAAGATGATCGAGGAGCGCCTGCAATGAGCCGCGAACGCCTCGCCACCGTGCTGGTGGCCCCGCACATCACCGAGAAGACCGCGCTGGCCATGCAGAACAGCAACCAGTACGCGTTCAAGGTGCGCCGCGATGCGGACAAGACCGAGATCAAGCAGGCCGTCGAGCTGATGTTCGACGTCAAGGTGGCCGCTGTGCAGGTCGCGAACGAGCCCGGCAAGGAGCGTCGTTTCGGCAAGCGCATCGGTCGCACCCAGGACTGGAAGAAGGCTTACGTGCGTCTCGCCGACGGTCAGGCGATCGACTACGAAGCCCGGGCGATGCAGAAGTAAGGACTGGCACCGATGGCACTGATCAAAATGAAGCCGACGTCGCCGGGTGCGCGCTTCGTCGTGAAGATCGACCGCTCGCACCTGCACAAGGGTGGCCCGTACGCCCCGCTGACGGTCGCGCAGAGCAAGACCGGCGCGCGCAACCACGCCGGCCGCATCACCACCCGCCACAAGGGCGGCGGCTCGCGCCAGAAGTACCGCATCATCGACTTCAAGCGCGACAAGGACGGCATCACCGGCGTGATCGAGACGCTGGAGTACGATCCGAACCGCACCGCGCACATCGCGCTGGTCAAGTACCTGGACGGCGAGCGCCGTTACATCCTCGCGCCCAAGGGCGTGAAGGTGGGTGACGAGATCCGCTCCGGCGCCGACTCGCCGATCAAGCCGGGCAACGCCATGGCGCTGCGCCACATCCCGGTGGGCTCTGTGGTGCACAACATCGAACTGAAGCCCGGCAAGGGCGGCCAGCTGGCGCGCTCCGCCGGCGGCTCGGCGCAGTACACCTCGCGCGAGGGCATCCACGCCTACATCCGCCTGAAGTCCGGCGAGATGCGCAAGGTGCACATCGACTGCCGCGCCACCCTGGGCGAGCTGTCGAACGACGAGCACAACCTGCGCAACTACGGCAAGGCCGGTGCCAAGCGCTGGCGCGGCATCCGCCCGACGGTGCGCGGCGTGGTGATGAACCCGGTCGACCACCCGCACGGTGGTGGCGAGGGCAAGCCCGGCCAGGGTAACCCGCATCCCGTGTCGCCGTGGGGCTGGCAGACCAAGGGTCTGAAGACCCGGCGCAACAAGCGCACGACCAACATGATCGTGCAGCGGAGGAAGTAAGCAGTGCCACGTTCACTGAAGAAGGGCCCGTTCATCGATCTGCACCTCCAGAAGAAGGTGGAGACGGCCGTGGCCAAGAACGATCGCAAGCCGATCAAGACCTGGTCGCGCCGCTCGATGGTGATCCCCGAGATGGTGGGCCTGACGATTGCCGTGCACAACGGCCGGCAGCACGTGCCCGTGCTCGTGACCGAGAACATGGTCGGCCACAAGCTGGGTGAATTCTCGCCGACGCGCACTTTCAAGTCGCACGGCGGCGACAAGAAGGTGGGATGACATGCAGACCTTCGCGAAACTGAAGTACGCACACATCTCGCCGCAGAAGTGCCGGCTGATCGCCGACACGGTGCGTGGCAAGCGCGTGGGCCCGGCCCTGGCGCAGCTGCGCTTCATGCCCAAGAAGGGCGCGGACCTGGTGCTCAAGGTGCTGGAGTCGGCCGTCGCCAATGCCGAGCACAACCACGGCGCCGACATCGACGAGCTGCGCATCTCGGCCATCCAGGTCGACGCCGCGCCGATGATGAAGCGCTTCCACGCCCGCGCGAAGGGCCGTGGCAACCGCATCGTCAAGCGCACCAGCCACATCACCGTTCACGTCAGCGACGGCAGGAAGGATTAAGCGATGGGCCAGAAGGTCAATCCGGTCGGTATCCGCCTCGGCATCACCCGCGACTGGGTGTCCAAGTGGTACGCCGGCAAGAAGCAGTTCTCGGAGCAGCTGATCGCGGACCATGAGGTCCGCCAGTTCCTGGGCAAGAAGCTGGCCGACGCCTCGGTGAGCCGCATCCACATCGAGCGCCCGGCCCGCAAGATCAACGTGACGATCCACACGGCCCGTCCCGGCATCGTGATCGGCAAGAAGGGCGAGGACATCGAGAAGCTGCGCGCCGAGACCGCGAAGCTGGTGGGCCTGCCGGTCGCCGACGTGCGCCTGAACGTGGCCGAGATCCGCAAGCCCGAGCTGGACGCCCAGCTGGTGGCCGAGGGCATCGCGCAGCAGATCGAGAAGCGCGTGATGTTCCGTCGTGCGATGAAGCGCGCCGTGATGAGCACCATGCGCTCGGGCGCGCTGGGCGTGAAGGTGCGCCTGTCGGGCCGCCTGAACGGCGCCGAGATCGCCCGCACCGAGTGGAGCCGCGAGGGTCGCATCCCGCTGCACACCTACCGTGCCGACATCGACTACGGCTTCGCCGAGGCGCGCACGACCTACGGCGTGATCGGCGTGAAGGTGTGGATCTTCAAGGGCGAGGTCTTCGAGAAGGCCCCCGAGGTGAGCGAGGAGCCCGCTGCCGAGGCCGCCCAGGCCGAGGGTGCGGCGCCGGCCACGGCCTGACGATTCCAGGACAAGACAATGTTGCAACCGAAGCGAACCAAGTATCGCAAGCAGTTCAAGGGCCGGAACACCGGTCTCTCGCAGCGCGGCAGCACCGTGGCGTTCGGCGAGTTCGGCCTGAAGGCCACCGAGCGCGCCCGCATGACCGCCCGCGAGATCGAGGCTGCCCGCCGTGCCATGGCCCGCGCCGTGAAGCGTGGCGGCCAGATCTGGGTGCGGGTGTTCCCGGACGTGCCCGTGACCAAGAAGCCGCTGGAAGTCCGAATGGGCGCCGGCAAGGGCAATGTCGAGTACTGGGTCGCCAAGGTGCAGCCCGGCAAGGTTCTTTTCGAGATGGAAGGCGTGCCCGAGGCCACGGCGCGCGAGGCGTTCCGCCTCGCCGGCGCCAAGCTGTCGGTCACCACGACCTTCGTCAAGAGGCAGGTGCGCTGATGGGCAAGGAAACTCAAAGGGTCGAGAACCTCCTGAAGGAGGCCCGCGGCAAGAAGGCCGGCGACCTCAACGTCGACCTGCTCGAGCTGCGCAAGGCCCAGTTCTCGCTGCGCCTGCAGCGGGCCACGGGCCAGGCCATCAAGCCGGACCAGTTCGGCAAGTTGCGCCGCGACATCGCGCGGCTGAAGACCGTGCAGCGCGAGCTGCGCGCGAAGAACGGAGAGAAGTGACATGGCGGAAGAGACCGTCAAGACCCAGCGCGCCCTGCAGGGTGTCGTGGTCAGCGCCAAGACCGCCAAGACCATCGCTGTGGAAATCGAGCGCGTGCTCAAGCACCCGCGCTACGGCAAGTACATCCGCCGCACGACGCGCCTGCTGGCCCATGACGAGGCCGGCGAGGCACGCGAGGGCGACATCGTGACGATCGCGCAGAGCCGCCCGATCTCGCGCCGCAAGAGCTGGCGCCTGGTCTCGGTGGTCGGGCGTGCGGGCATCTAAGAGAAGGCAGGTACCGACATGATCCAGATGCAGACAGTGCTCACCGCCGCCGACAACAGCGGTGCCCGCACGCTGATGTGCATCAAGGTGCTGGGCGGCTCGCACCGGCGCTACGCCACCGTGGGCGACGTCATCAAGGTCTCCGTGCAGGACGCGATCCCGCGCGGCAAGGTCAAGAAGGGCGAGGTGTACGACGCCGTGGTGGTGCGCACCGCGTTCGGCGTGCGCCGTCCGGACGGCTCGCTGATCCGCTTCGACGGCAACGCCGCGGTGTTGCTGAACCAGAAGCTGGAGCCCATCGGCACGCGCATCTTCGGGCCCGTGACCCGCGAGCTGCGCAACCAGCGTTTCATGAAGATCATTTCCCTCGCACCGGAAGTGCTCTGAAGACACAGGATTTCGAGAAGGCCATGAAGAAACTGCGCAAGGGCGATCAGGTGGTGGTCCTGTCCGGCAAGGACAAGGGACGCACCGGCACGATCGGCGAAGTCCTGCCGGATGACAAGGTCATCGTGACCGGCATCAACGTCGCCAGGAAGCACATGCGGGGCAACCCGCAGCGGAACCATCCCGGCGGAATCGTCGACAAGGAGCAGCCGCTGCACATCTCCAAGGTCGCGCTCTGGAATCCGGCCACCAAGAAGGGTGACCGGGTGGGCATCCGGACGCTGCCCGATGGCAAGCGTGTGCGTTTCTTCAAGTCGACGGGCGAGCAGGTCGACGTCAAGTAAGGCGGAACGGCAATGAGCAGGTTGCAGGAATACTACAAGACCACCGTCCAGCCGAAGCTGGCGGCGGATCTCGGCATCAAGAACCCGATGCAGATCCCGAAGATCACCAAGATCACGGTGAACATGGGCGTGGGCGAGGCCGTGGCCGATCGCAAGATCGTCGACGCCGCCGCCGCCGATCTCGCCAGGATCACCGGCCAGAAGCCGGTCATCACCAAGGCGAAGAAGGCCATCGCGTCCTTCAAGCTGCGTGAAGGCCTGCCGATCGGCGCCAAGGTCACGCTGCGTGGCCCGCGCATGTACGAGTTCCTCGACCGCCTGGTGTCGATCGCGCTGCCGCGCGTGCGCGACTTCCGCGGCGTGTCGGCCCGCGCCTTCGACGGCCGTGGCAACTACACGCTGGGTGTGAAGGAACAGATCATCTTCCCCGAGATCCAGTACGACCAGATCGATCAGCTGCGCGGCATGGACATCACCATCACCACCACGGCCACGAACAACGAGCATGGCCGGGCGCTGCTGGAAGCTTTCAACTTCCCGTTCCGCAAGTAACGGGCGTAAAGAGGACCGAACGTCATGGCCAAGACAAGCATGGTCGAACGCGAGAAGCGCCGGGCGCGCACCGCGCAGAAGTACGCCGCGAAGCGTGCGGAGCTCAAGGAGCTGATCCGCAACCCGCGCACTTCCGACGAGGCCCGCGCCGAAGCCCAGGCGAAGCTGCAGAAGCTGCCCCGGGACGCGAGCCCCACGCGCGGCCGCAACCGCTGCCAGCTGACCGGCCGCCCGCGCGGCGTGTACCGCAAGTTCGGCCTGGCGCGCACCAAGATCCGCGAGGTTGCCAATCGCGGCGAGATCCCCGGTCTCGTGAAGTCGAGCTGGTAGGAGACGAGTACACATGAGCATGACCGATCCAGTCGCCGACCTGCTGACCCGCATCCGCAACGGGCAGAGCGCGGGCAAGGCGCACATCAGCGTTGATTCGTCGAAGATCAAGACGGCGATCGCGCGCGTGTTGAAGGACGAAGGCTACGTGGCCGACTTCCGCGTCTCCGACGAGGCCGGCAAGCCGCGCCTGGTCATCGACCTGAAGTACTACGAAGGCAAGCCGGTGATCGACCGCCTCGAGCGTGTCAGCCGTCCCGGCCTGCGCATCTACCGTGGCAAGGACGAGCTGCCCAAGGTGCTCGGTGGCATGGGCACCGTGATCGTGTCCACGCCGCAGGGCGTGATGACAGACCGCCAGGCGCGTGCAATCGGCCAGGGCGGCGAAGTCCTCTGCATCGTGGCGTAAGGATTGAAGAGAACATGTCGCGAGTAGCCAAGAATCCGGTTCCCCTGCCGCAGGGCGTCACCGCCTCGATTGCGGCCGGGCAGATCACCATCAAGGGCGCGAAGGGCACGCTGAGCCTGCCGCTGGCCCGTGACGTGACCGTCGAGGAGAAGGACAAGGCCCTGCAGGTGACCTACGGCAACGCCGAGGGTGCCCGCATGCGCGCCGGTTCGACCCGTGCGCACCTGGCCAACATGGTCAAGGGTGTCACCACCGGGTACGAGAAGAAGCTCGAGCTGGTCGGCGTGGGTTTCCGCGCCGCCGTGCAGGGCAAGACGCTGAGCCTGACGCTCGGTTTCTCGCACCTGGTGAATTTCCCGATTCCCGATGGAATCACGATCGAAGCCCCCAGCCAGACCGAGGTCGTGGTCAAGGGCGTCGACAAGCAGCGCGTCGGCCAGGTTGCAGCGGAGATCCGCGGCATCCGTCCGCCCGAGCCCTACAAGGGCAAGGGTGTGAAGTACTCCGACGAGAAGATCATCTTGAAGGAAGGCAAGAAGAAGTAGGCCTTCCAGGAAACTAAGACATGGCACTTACCTCCAAGGAACGTCGTCAGCGCCGCGCTCTCAAGAGCCGGCTGCATATCCGCGACCTGGGCATGGCCCGTCTCACGGTGCATCGCACGCCGCGCCACATCTACGCGCAGGTGTTCGACGCCAGCGGCGCGCAGGTGCTGGCGGCTGCCTCCACCGTCCAGGAGACGGTGGCCAAGGACCTGAAGGGCACCGGCAACGTCGACGCGGCGAAGGCCGTGGGCCGCGCCATCGCCGAGCGTGCGAAGGCCGCCGGCATCGAGAAGGTTGCGTTCGATCGTTCGGGCTTCCGCTATCACGGTCGCATCAAGGCTCTGGCCGATGCGGCGCGCGAAGCCGGACTCGAGTTCTGACCTAAGGCGGGATCAGCAGATGGCAAGAGTTGAAAGAAAGGACCAGCCGCAGGACGAGTTCACCGAGAAGCTCGTTGCGGTGAACCGTACCGCGAAGGTGGTCAAGGGTGGCCGTCAGTTCGGCTTCACCGCGCTGACCGTGGTCGGCGACGGCAGCGGCCGCGTCGGCTTCGGCTTCGGCAAGGCCCGCGAAGTGCCGGTGGCGATCTCCAAGGCGATGGCGCATGCGCGCAAGAACCTGGTGAACGTCAGCCTGAAGAAGGACACGCTGCACTACGCGGTGCGCGGCACCCACGGCGCCACGCGCGTGCTGATGCAGCCCGCCTCCGACGGTACCGGCGTGATCGCCGGTGGCGCGATGCGCGCGGTGCTCGAGTGCGTCGGCGTGCGCAACGTGCTGGCCAAGAGCTACGGCTCGCGCAACCCGATCAACGTGGTGCGCGCCACCATCAATGCACTGTCCGCCGTGCGTTCGCCCGATGACATCGC
The DNA here is from genome assembly GCA_964396335.1 of uncultured Steroidobacteraceae bacterium. Taxonomy (GTDB): domain Bacteria; phylum Pseudomonadota; class Gammaproteobacteria; order Steroidobacterales; family Steroidobacteraceae; genus ZC4RG30. Next base: position 17,945 of record CAYNEX010000044.1, read on the forward strand.
GGCGAAGCGTGGCAAGACGGTCGAAGAGATTTTGGGTTAAGACATGACGACCAAGTCGATCAAGGTTACCCAGGTGAAGAGCACCTTCGGCGAGCTGAAGAGCATCATCTCGTCGGTCAAGGGTCTGGGGCTGCGCCGCCGCCACCACTCGGTGGTCGTGGCCGACACTCCCGAGAACCGCGGCATGATCAACGCTGCGATCCACCTGCTGAAGGTTGAAGAGGCGAAGTGATGAAACTGAACACCATCAAGCCGGGTGAGGGCGCCAAGCGTCCGCGCCTGCGCGTCGGACGCGGCGCTTCCGCCGGCCAGGGCAAGACCTGCGGCCGTGGCGTCAAGGGCCAGCGCGCGCGCAAGGGCGGCTACCACAAGGTGGGCTTCGAAGGCGGCCAGATGCCGCTGCAGCGCCGCCTGCCGAAGGTGGGCTTCCGCTCGGCCGTGAAGTCGACCCGCGCCGAAGTGCGCCTGTCGGAACTGAACAAGGTCGAGGGCGACGTGATCGACCTCGCCGCCCTGAAGAAGGCCGGCGTGGTGAGCGTGTTCGCCGAGAAGGCCAAGGTGGTCCTGTCGGGTGAGCTGACCCGCGCCGTGACGCTGAAGGGCGTCGCTGCCACCAAGGGCGCTGCCGAGGCCATCGAGAAGGCCGGCGGCAGGATCGAGGCGGCCTGAAGCAAGGAACGGCACCCAAGGACATGGCCAACAACCCTGCAATGAATCCGGCGGCAGCGCTGGGCGATGCGACCCGCTTCGGCGACATTCGCAAGCGCCTGGCGTTCCTGATCGGGGCACTGATCGTGTACCGCATCGGCACGTTCATCCCCGTGCCGGGCATCGACACGGCGCAGGTGGCCGCGTTCT
>CAYNEX010000045.1:0-18755 GCA_964396335.1 uncultured Steroidobacteraceae bacterium
GCAGCAGCGCCAGCGAGCCGCCCATGCGGTTGCTGGCCATCTCGTCCGGGTTGCCGACGCGCACGCGCAGCCGCGGGTTGGCGCGCACGAAGTCGGCGAACCAGCCATCCAGCGCGACCATGGCCGACAGCTGCCCGCCCGGCTCCTGCCATTGTGGCGCCGGCATCACCGGCGCCGGCGGATTGCGGTGCGCCAGCGGATGCGCGCTCTCGAGTGGACGCTGCTGGCGGCCATGCACGGCGAAGGCGGCCAGCGCGGCATCCAGTTCGGCCGGCGGCACGAACAGCGCACGCGCGCCGGCATGGAAGGCCTCGCGGGCCGCGGCATCGACGCGCGGATTGGCGCCCAGCGGCAGGTTGTGCGCGGCATTGGTGCCCGCGCCGGGGAAACCGAAGCCCTTCACGGTCTCGGCGATCACATACGGCAGCGTGACGGGATATTGCCTGCTGCCGCTGGCGATGAAGGCGGCCAGCTTCGCCTCGGCGCGCAGGATGCCGCAGGCGATCGCCAGCGGGTCGCGGCCATCGACGATCTGCGGATCAAAGCCGTTGTGGCGCAGGTCCTCGGCCAGCCATTGCGGTCCGCCCTCCTGCACGATCTGCGTGCGCTGCTCGATGCGGCGGCCGTTCAGGATCATCACCGGCACGGCGATGCCGCAGTCCCCGGCGCGCCACCAGCGCGACGCCCAGTCAGAACCGCGCTGCTCCTCGAAGGCGCCATCGGACAGGAACGCCACCAGCGATTCACCGGGCAGCGGCATGTGGATGTACTGCAGTTCGGCGAAACCCAGGTATCCACCTTCCGAGATCGCGCCGGCGGTATTCGGGCCGGCATGGCTGCCCACCGGCACCGCCGGGCGTCCCTGCTCGTCGATGGCATAGGAATAGAAATCGGCAATCAACCTTGAAAGGCCCGCCTCGCTGCGGTCGTAACGACCACGCTGCCGCGCCGAGACATCGCCGGTGAGCGCGTTGATGGCCTCGATGGCCGCCACGCAATGGCCCTGCCCCATCAGCCAGCTGCGCGTGGTGCCGCTGAGGGCATTGGCCAGCAGGTAACCGACGAAGGCCGGCACCATGTTCAGCGCGCCGCCCATGTGCCCCTCGGGCGTGGCCTTGAAGTCCTCCACCGGCAGCGGCGCGCCGGAGAGATCGATGCGGCGCGCATAAGTCATGTGCGCCACCACGTTCATCGCCGCGCAGCTGAGGCGGTCGGCGGCGGCGAACAGGGCCTCGGCCTCGGCCACGCTGAGGCGGCCTTCGCGCGGCAGCGCGGCCAGCAGCGCCTCGGCGGCGGCGATGGTGTCCGCGCGATGGCGGATGGGTCCGTGGCCGGCACGCCAGTCGGCAAGTGTCGCGGACGCGGCAGGATTGCGGCTCATGTCGGTTCTCCGGTGGTCGGGGCGGACGTTGCGTCCAGCAAGGCCAGCGCCTGCGTGGCCGCCAGCCATTCCTCGTTGGTGGGTTCGATGGCCACGCGCACCGGGCTGGCCGGATGCGAGATCAGGGGCAGGTGGTGTTCATTGGCGCCGGCATCGATGCGCACGCCGAGGAAGGACAGCGCCTCGCACACGCGCTGGCGCACCGGCGCGCTGTTCTCGCCGACGCCGGCGGTGAACACCAGCATGTCGAGGCCGCCCAGCAGCGCCGTCAGCGCGCCGATCTCGCGCACGATGCGCCGCACGTACAGCGCCATCGCCAGCCGGGCGCGCTCGCCCTGCTCGCCGGCATCGGCCTCGTGCCGCAGCAGCACGCGCGGCTCGGAGGAAATGCCGGACACGCCCAGCAGGCCGGACTGGTGGTACAGCAGACGTCCCACCTGCGGCGGTGTATGTCCTTCCACCTCGAGCAGGTGCAGCAGCACACCCGGATCCACCGAGCCGCTGCGCGTGCCCATCACCAGGCCCTCCAGCGCCGAGAATCCCATCGTGGTGGCAACACTGCGCAGCCCGTGCATCGCGCACAGGCTGGCGCCGCTGCCGAGGTGCGCGACGATCACGCGGCCGCGAGCGGCCTCGCCGTAACGCTCTTCCAGCGCGGTGGCCACATAGGCATAGGAGAGGCCATGGAAACCATAACGGCGCAGGCCGCGCTGCCAGGCGTCCCAGGGCAGCGGCAGCAGTTTTTCCACCACCGGCATGCTGTGGTGGAAGGCGGTGTCGAAGCAGGCCACCTGCGGCACATCCGGTTCGACCTGCAGCATCAGGCGGATGGCCTCGAGGGCATGCGGCTGGTGCAGCGGCGCCAGCGGGATGCAGGTCACCAGGTCCTCGAGCACACCGGCATCGAGGCGCACCGGCGCGGCATAACGCTCGCCGCCGTGCACAACGCGATGCACGACCAGCGCGAGCCGCGCAGCGCCGACGTATCCGCGCACCCGCTGGTGGATCTTCTGCAGCGCCGAGCCATAGGGCTGGCCGGCATCGAGCGCCAGCGGTTCGCGTTCACCGCCCTGCTCACCCCAGCTGGCAGAAGTCGTGCCGATGCCCTGCGCGCTGCCGCCCCACAGCGGCTGGCGCGGCGTCGGCCGCGTGCCCGCGTCAAACAGGGCGAACTTGATGCTTGAGGAACCGCAGTTCAGCGCCAGGATCAGGCGCGCTGTTGCGGCGGCTGGGCTCGCGGTCATGCATCAAGCCTAGCAAGCGGCGACGCGGGCGACCATCCGGGGTCGCCCTGGCCTATTTGCCGGTGACCACGGCCCAGCTGTCGTATTCGCCGCCATGGCGCTCGGCCAGCGCCCTGAATTCCCGCGTGCGTTCCTGCATCTCCGGCACGATCAGGCGCATGCGGCGGCTGGCGTGCAGGCTGAACCGGCCGGTGGTCTCGCGCGCCTCGATCACATCGACCGAATAACCCTGCGCGGTGAGCTCGCGCCCCAGCTGCTGGGAGGCCTCGCGCGTCGGCATCGTGAAGAAGAAGTCCACCGTGTGCTCGACGAAGGTGTCGACACCGGCCTTGCGCAGTCCCTGGATGAAATGCGCATCCCAGTCGATCGGTTTGTTCGACCTGGAAAAACCGCGCCAGCGCGTGATGATGCGCAGCAGCGAGAAGGCCAGCACCGCCAGCAGGACAAAGAACAGGACCTTGTTGTTCAAACTTGCTCCTCCTCCACCTTGCCGGTGTCGCCGGGGGTCTCGTTGACCGACACCACCGTGGCGCGCGGGAAGAAATTGAATTCACTGGCCGAGGCCCAGGTGTAGGCCCCCATGGCCCGGCCGACGATCAGGTCGCCGGCCTTCAGCTTCGGCAGCATCAGGTTCTCGGCGATCACGTCGATGCTGTCACAGGTGGGACCGGCCAGCACCGACGGGAACTGCGCGCCCTCGGTCTTCAGGCTCTCGATGGGATAACGCGCATGGTCGAACAGCTGGCCGCTGTAGGAGCCATACAGGCCGTCGTCGAGGTAATACCACCAGTGGCCCTCGCGCTCGGCGCGCCCCATCACGCTGGCCACGCCGATGGCACTGGGGCCGGCGATGTAACGGCCGGGCTCGGCGATCACGCGCAGGCCCTTCGGGATGGTGGTGAGCGCCTTGCGGATCGGCGCGCAGAAGCGGCCGATGTCCGGCACCGGCTGGGTGTATTCGATCGGGAAACCGCCGCCGATATCGAGCGTGTCGAACCGGCCCAGCTTCGCTCGCCGCGCCTGCCGGATCAGCGTGCTGCAGGCCTCGATGGCCTCGACGTGCTTCAGCGGCTGCGGCGCCTGCGAACCGACGTGGAACGAGAAGCCGCGCACGTTGACGCCCAGCGAGGCGGCCAGCTTCGCCAGCTCCAGCGCATGTTCCGGGTCGCAGCCGAACTTGCGCGACAGGTCGCTGACGGCGCCGGGGCTGCGGAAGGACACGCGCAGCAGCAGCTCGGCGTCTTCCTTGTAGGCGCGGAACTTGCGCACTTCGTCCGGATTGTCGGCCACGAACACCCGCACGCCGGCATGCAGCGCATTGCGGATGTCCTTGTCGCGCTTGATCGGATGGGTGTGGATGCAGCGCGCAGGATCGATGCCCAGGCGCTGGATCAGCTGCACCTCGCCGGTGGTGGCCAGGTCCATCCAGCCGCCCAGCGCGTCAATGGTGCGCACCACCGCCGAGGCCGGCAGGGGCTTCAGCGCATAGTGCAGGTCCACGCCCGGCAGCGCCTTGTGCAGGCGGCGGTACTGCGCGCGCACCCGCTCGCAGTCGATGATCAGCAGCGGCGAACCGTAGGTGGCGACCAGCCGGCGCACTTCATCCGGCTGGAAGGGATCAATGAAACCTTTCTTCAAGGCAGTACACCCGTACCCAGTGCGGCATAGGGGCCGCTTTCAGCGGTGGCCGTGACCGCGGCACGCGCCAGGCGGTCGCGCACCGCATCCCAGCGTTCATCACCGGGCACTTCCTGCACCAGGATGCGCGCACAGCCGGCCTTGTCGAGCGTGCGCAGGTTGGCATAGAGGTCGTGGCCATAGGCATCGGGACGGATGCCGGCATTGATCCAGGTCACCGTCTCGTAGGTCTTCAGCGGCAGGCGCTGCGCCAGCACGGCGATGCGCTGGCCGCCTTCCGACAGCGACTCGGCGAGCGCATCCAGCTCGCCGCCCGGCACGATGGCCAGCGGCGTGGCCGGCGCGTAATGCGCGGCGGTGCTGCCCGGCACACGCGGCGAGGCCTTGCCCGGGCCGATGCCGACCGTGCCGACCACGGCACGCAGCTGCGTCAGCGTGATCGCGCCGGGACGCAGCAGCCGCACCTCGCCGTCGATGCAGCTGACGATGGTGGATTCCAGCCCCAGCTGGCATTCGCCGCCGTCGAGGATGACCTTCACCGCGTCGCCGAATTCATCGGCGACATGTTCGGCGCGGGTGGCCGACAGGCGGCCATAACGATTGGCCGACGGCGCGGCGATGCCGCCGCCGAAGGCATCCAGCAGCTGGCGCGCCATCGGATGGGAAGGAATGCGCACCGCCACGGTGTCCTGTCCGCCGGTGACGATGTCGTGCACGGTGTCGGCGCGCGGCAGCACCAGCGTCAGCGGCCCCGGCCAGAAGGCCTCGGCCAGTTTCTCCGCCTCCGGCGTGAGTTCGCGCGCCCAGCGCCGCAGGTACTTCTGCTGGTCGATGTGCACGATCACCGGATGCGACGGCGGGCGCCCCTTCAGCTCGAACACCTTGCGCACGGCAGCCGGGTTCGAAGCGTTGGCGCCCAATCCATAGACGGTCTCGGTCGGGAATGCCACCAGCTCGCCGTCACGCAGTGCATCGACGGCGGCTTCGAGCTCGGCCTGTGAGGCCCGGATCGCTTTAGCCATCCTGCAAGTTTACCAGCCGCGCACGGCCGGCCACGCCGGACGCATCGTGGCGACACGTCCGGGCATCACATAACGCGCCTTCAGTCGAGGCTGCGGCGGTCCCAGCCGTCCCCGGTGCGCACGATCTCTGCCGTGGGCCAGTAATTCTGGTCCAGTTTCAGCGTGATCACTTCCGGGACGTTGTTCCATGACAGGGTGCGCAGCCGCACCGAGGAGCGGTCCGGCCTGCCGGCCACCGCCGCCAGGAAGGCATCCAGGTCGGGCGTGGGCTGGCCGTTGACCTCGACGATGCGCCGCCCCGGGAACAGCCGGTAGCGGGTCGCCGGCGAACCATAGTTGAAGTAGGCGACGTACACGCCCTGCGGCACCACGCCGCGCTGCGTGCTCATCGCCCGGTGCGGCGCATGCAGGATGGCACCGGCCCATTGCACCAGCCGGTCGATGTCGCTGCCGCTGAGCGCGGTGGTGGGCACCTCAAAGCTCATCTCCGACTGGCCGCGCCATACCGTCACCGACACCTGCGGCTCGTCCGACACGGCCTTTTCCACGTCGCGGAACACGGTCACCGGCGTGCCATTGACCGCCAGCAGCAGGTCGCCCTGCCGCAGCACCTCGGCCGAAGCGGCGCCACCGGTGATACGCGCCACCGACAGCACCTGGCGCTCCTCGGGATTGGCCTTCTCCAGCCTCGTGGCCCAGTCGGCCGACAGGCCCAGCCGCCGCGCCTCGGTCAGCGTCAGCGTGTTGAACTCGACGTCGAGCGTGTGCACCGGCCGGCCCTCGCGCACCCGCTGCACCATGTCGATGACCAGTTCGATCGGCACGCCGCGGTTGATCTGCGCCGCGCCGCCGCGCGCCGACTCGACCGGGAAGCTGGACCACAGCGCGCGCACATTGCCGCGCGGATCCACCAGCACGCCGTCGAAGTCATCCGGCGGATTCAGCAGCTGCGCCACCTCGATGTTGGCGTCGCGGAACTGCATCGAACGCGTCAGCGGCAGGTTCAACGGATCGACCGCGATCACCTGCGTCTCGCGCGAGCGGAAGTCGCCCTCGCGGTTCATGCCGACCACCGTCACGGTCTGGCCCTCGAGCAGCGGCGAGGTGTTGAAACGCGCCGTGCGCACCGGCGTGTCACCGATCAGTTCCGGGTCATAGGACACCAGCGCCAGGTTGTGCAGCGGATGGATGTATTCCACCTTGCCGGGGATCTCGAAGGCGCCGGCGAAGGTCAGGCGCACATCGCCCAGCGAGGCCGGCACGGTGTTGCGGTCGGTGACCACGTAACCGCGCTCGGCATCGACGATCAGGCCGGTGCCGTAGTAGTTGCGCTCGGAGATGCCGGCCATCGCGAACGGCATGTCGAAGGTGATCTGCACCAGGGACGGCACCAGCTGGCCGACCAGCCGGTCACGCACCACCGGCAGGTTGGCGCTGCCACCCACCACCGGCTTCGGCGGCGGCCCCGGCAGCAGGTCGGCGCAGGGCCACAGGCCGCTGGCGTCATCGCGCTGGCAGGACCGCACCGGGAACCAGCGCCGGTCCATGCGCATCGAGCGCAGCTGCGGGTTGGCCGGTTCGTCCATCACCACATAGCGCAGCGTGGCGCGGTCGCCATCGCCCAGCAGCTGCAGCTGGCCGGCGAAGTCGGTGATGTTGCGCACCGGCTGGTTGTTCACCTCGGTGATCAGCGCCGCGCGCGGCACGCCGGCGGCGGCCAGCGTATAGCCGGGATTGGCCACGTACACGCCCTGCACCGGCAGGTTGAAATGGCGCGCCTGCTGGTAGGAGAGGTCATGCACCACTCCCTCGCCGAATTCCAGGTAGGCCGCCGGCGTGACGCTCTCCAGGTCGGTCACCTGCAGCTGCACGTCACGTTCGGCACCGCCGCGCTGCAGGCGCAGCTCCACCGTCTGGCCGACGCTGTCATCGAGCAGTGCTTCCAGCGGCTCGAAGGCGGTGATGGCCTTGCCGTTCACCGACACCAGGATGTCGCCGGGCTGCAGCTGGCCGTCCGCCGGTGAACCCGGCTGCACCTGCCGCACCACCAGCATGCCGGTGCCGTTCGGGAATTCCTTGCGCATCGCCGTCTCGGTCTCTTCCTGCAGGCCGAGGCGACGCAGTTCGTCGAAGGGCACATAGATGAACGTGGTCTGCAGGTCGCCACGCGTGACCGGCTTGCCCTCGCGGATCAGTTCCACCGCGCGCTTCACCCGGCCCAGCGGCAGGTAGAAGCTCGATGCCGCGGCCGAGGAACCGCCGGCATTCAGCGCCACCACACGGCCGCGGATGTCGACCACCGGCGAACCGGAGGAACCGCCGGAGGTGCCCGAAGCGGCCTGGATGTAGAAGGTGTTGAAGTCGTTGTAGCGACCGCTGCCGTAGTTGGGCGCCTCGCGGTCCAGGCGCGCCAGCGTGCCGGCCAGGATCGACAGCTGCTCGCCGGCGTTGTTGCCGATGACGCGGATCTCGCGGCCGATCTGCGCGCCTTCCGGGTAAAGCTCCAGCGACGGCGGCTTGATGAAGCGCAGCCTGGCCGGGTCATAGCGGTACAGGCCGAAGTCGTGCACCGGATCGCGGTACACGGCTTGCAGTTCCACTTCCTCGCGGTTCAGGAAGGTGGCCTCGGCGGTCACCGGGCCCGGCGTCACCACATGGCGGTTGGTCAGCACCAGGCCGCGCTCGGCGTCGATGACGAAGCCGGTGGCCTGCGAGGAAGTGTTCCATTCCGTGTCGAAGGCGCGCGTGGCATCGATCTCGATCGCCACCACCGCCTGCGCGATGCGCTCCAGCGTCGCCGACCAGGTCGGATCCTCGCGGCGCGGCGGCAGCAGCGGCTGCTCGCCGGCAAGATCCGCGGGCAGCTGCCCTTCGATCGGCAGTCCGACCCCCTGGCCCTCCTCGGGCGGCAGCGGTGCCACGGACTGGGCACCGGCCAGGGTCGCACACACCAGCAGGGCTGCGGCCAGCAGGCGGCGGCAGGAATCCATCATGTTGCACACCTCGTCGCAAATCGCATCAGCATCATCAGAAGAGCAGCACCAGCACCCAGGTCAGGGCCAGCAGTCCGAAGGCACACAGCACCGCCGCAGCCGCCAGGTCCTTGGCCATGCCCGAGAGTGCATGACGTTCCTGGCCGACGCGATCGACCACCGCCTCGACGGCGCTGTTGATCAGCTCGACGACCAGCACCAGCAGCATCGGCCCGACCAGCAGGGCCTTTTCGACACCGGTCTTGCCCAGCCACAGGCCCAGCGGAATGACCACCAGCGCCACGGCCAGCTCCTGGCGGAATGCAGCCTCGCCCAGGTAGGCCGCCCGGAAGCCCTGCAGGCTGGCCCCCAGGGCCCTCCATATCCGGGCCGGACCGGCGGTTTTCGGTCGTTGCATGGAGCAGCGAGTCTAGCAAGTACAATGCGCGCCATGTCCGTGCAGCGTCGTCACACCCTTAAGGTTTCGATAGGTCCGGTCGCCATCGGCGGCGCGGCGCCCATCGCCGTGCAATCCATGACCAACACCGACACGGCGGATATCGAAGCCACCGTGACCCAGGTCCGCCAGCTGGCCCGCGCCGGCTCCGAACTGGTGCGCGTGACGGTGAACAGTGCCGAGGCGGCTGCCGCCGTGCCACATATCCGCGACCGCCTGCGCGCGATCGGCGAAGGCGTGCCGCTGATCGGCGATTTCCATTTCAATGGCCACAAGCTGCTGCGCGAGCACCCCGAATGCGCGCGCGCGCTCGACAAGTACCGCATCAATCCCGGCAATGTCGGCCGTGGCGCGAAGCGCGACACGCAGTTCGCCGAGATGATCGAGATCGCCTGCCGCGAGGAAAAACCGGTGCGCATCGGCGTGAACTGGGGCAGCCTCGACCAGGACCTGCTGGCGCGCGTGATGGACGAGAACAATGCGCGGCCTGATCCGCTGCCGGCGCAGGAAGTGATGCGCGAGGCCATCGTGCGTTCGGCGCTCGACAGCGCCGCGCTGGCCGTTTCACTGGGAATGCCGCGCGAACGCATCATCCTGTCGGCCAAGGTCAGCGGCGTGCAGGACCTGCATGCCGTGTATCGGCGCCTCGCCGAACGCTGCGACTATCCGCTGCACCTCGGCCTGACCGAGGCCGGCATGGGCAGCAAGGGCATCGTCGCCTCCACCGCCGGCATCGGCGTGCTGCTGGCCGAGGGCATCGGCGACACCATCCGCGTGTCGCTGACGCCGGAACCGGGCGGCGATCGCACGCAGGAGGTCATCGTCGCGCAGGAAATCCTGCAGACCATGGGACTGCGCGCCTTCCTGCCGATGGTGGTGGCGTGCCCGGGCTGCGGCCGCACCACCAGCACCTATTTCCAGGAACTGGCGCAGCGCATCCAGTCGCATATCCGCCATCGCATGCCGCAGTGGCGCGCCGAGCGCGATGGCGTCGAGGAGATGACCGTGGCGGTGATGGGCTGCGTGGTGAACGGCCCCGGCGAAAGCCGCCACGCCAACATCGGCATCAGCCTGCCGGGCACCGGCGAACGGCCGGTGGCGCCGGTCTATGAAGACGGCGAGAAGACCGTGACGCTGAAGGGCGAGCACATCGCCGAGGAGTTCCAGGAACTGCTCGAACGTTACGTCGAGCGCACCTATCCGCGGCGCGCGGTGGCGGAAGCCGCCACTTGAGCGACACCGGCAACCTCTCCGTCCCGGAGGTGTTGCCGGGACGTGAATACCAGCACCTGCTGCGGCGGCCACGCTGGTTCTGGTGGCGCGCGGGACTGGCGCTGTCGCTGTCGGTGGTGCTGTGGCTCATCGGCATGTTCGTGCTGGTGCTTGCAGCGGCAGCGGTGTCGGTCTCCACCGGCCAGGGCCTGGACCTGCTCGCGATGACCAGCATCGATGACCTGAGTCCCGGGTCGTTCCTGGTCATGAACCTGGCCATTGCGCTGTTGATTCCCGCCGCGCTGCTGGCGACGCGCATGGCGCACGGGCCCGGAGCGGGCCGGATTTCCTCGGTGGTCGGCCGCCTGCGCTGGGGATGGATGCTCCAGTGCATGAGCCTGCTGGCACCGCTGTACCTGCTCGTGGTCGGGCTGGACCTGTGGCTGGATCCACCCGATGACGGCCGGCATGAAGACTGGCTGCCGCTGCTGCTGATCATCCTGCTCACCACTCCCTTCCAGGCGGCCGGCGAGGAATATTTCGCGCGCGGCCTGATCCTGCAGAACGTCGGCGGCCTGTTTGCCGATCCCCGCCGCGGCGTGCTCATCGCCAGCACCATCTCGGTGCTGCTGTTTGCGGCCGCGCATGGCAGCGCGGACCCGTGGATCTTCCTCGACCTGGCCATCTTCGGCGGCGCCTGCGCGCTGTTGGCCGTGCGCACCGGCGGCCTGGAGGCCCCGATCGCGCTGCACGCCATCAACAACATGGTGGGCATGATCCTGACACTGTTGTTCGGCGGCTGGGCCGAGGGTTTCGTCGACGAGAATGCCGTCGGCCATCCGGTCGACCCGACGACCACGCTGCTGATCTGCGGCCTCGCCTGCTGGCTGCTGCTGCGCATGGCCGACCGCCAGGGCGTCCTGCGGGTGCTGCCCGCTACCGCCGCGATCCCGTCGCGTGCTAGCGTTGCCACATGAGCGAGGATCTGGCCCAACGCCGCTGCGTGCCCTGCGAGGGAGGCGTCGCGCCGCTGTCGCGCGCCGCCGCCGAGGAAGTGCTGCAACGCCTGGACGAGAACTGGCAGCTGTCGGTGGATGCGCAGTCCATCCAGCGCGAGTTCCGTTTCCGCGACTTCTTCCGCACGATGAGCTTCGTCAACGCGCTGGCACACATCGCCAACATCGAGGACCACCATCCGGACCTCGAGGTGGGCTACAACTACTGCCGGGTGCGGTTCACCACCCACGCCATCCGCGGGCTGTCGGAAAACGACTTCATCTGCGCGGCGAAGATCGACCAGCTGCCGCTCGGGTAACCAGCAGGCGCCGCGCGAACGACGAGCGCGCCACCGCCGCCATACCCGAACGCGCCGCCCAGTTCACCAGCGACGTTGAACCGGTGAACAGCCGGTCGAGGCCATCCACCACACTGCCCATCAGCGCATTGCCGGCGCGGCGTTCGCGTTCGTAGCGGCGCAGTGCCTGCATCGCGCCGACGCTTTCGCGCGGCGGACGTCCGGCCAGCGCCGCTGCCAGCGCGGCGGCATCCTCGAAACCCTGGTTGACGCCCTGCCCGGCCAGCGGGTGGATCACATGCGCGGCATCACCGACCAGCGCGGCGCGCTGCGACACATAACGTCCGGCATGCAGGCGGCGCAGCGGGAATGCGGCGCGTTCGCCATCGAGCACCAGTGTGCCCAGCACACGCGCGGAAGCTTCGGTGAGCTCAGCGCTGAACTCATCGGGCGTCAGCGCCAGCAGGCGTGGTGCCTCGGCCTCAGCCACCGACCAGACGATCGAACAGGCGCCATCCGGCAGCGGCAGCAGGGCCAGCGGACCGGTGGAGAGGAAACGCTGGTACGCGGTGCCATGGTGCGCGCGCGCCGGGCGGATGCAGCCGACGATGGCCTGCTGGCCATAGGGATGCATCTGGGCGGGCAGACCCAGCATGCCGCGCACCGCGGATGCGGCCCCATCCGCGCCCACCACCAGCTCGGCCTGCAGCGTCTCCTTCGCCAGCGTCAGCGTCGCGCCTTCCGGTGCGATGTGCAGCGCCGACAGCTGGTCCTCGATGACCACGATGCCGGCTTCACGGCAGGCCTCGAGCAACGCCGCCTGCAGCGCCAGGTTCTCGACGATGACCCCCAGTTCCGCCGCGCCGCTTTCGGCGGCGTCGAAGCGCAGCACGTCCGGGCTGTCGGGTGGAATGGCCTGCGGCCAGATCGCCATGGCCTGCACCGAGGCATAACGCGTGGCATCGAGGCGCCGCCACACACCCAGGTCTTCAAAGCGACTGCGATTGGCCGGCGAGATGTTCGAGACACGCAGGCCGATCGGTGAACCGGCTGCCGGCGCCCGCGCCGGGCGCGGTTCGATCACGGCGATGCGATCCGGCGCAAGCTGCGTCCATTCCTTCAGCAGCAGCGCCAGCGCCGCGCCCACCAGTCCGCCACCGGCGATGGCCACATCAACACGCCGGCTCATCGCGACACCAGCGGCAGGCCGCGCGCCAGGCGCGGTGAACGGGATCCGAAACCGAGGCTGACGCGCGCCAGCGCGCGTTTGGCCGGCGGCAGCAGGTCGAAGGCCAGCAGGCCCGCATCGCGCGCCGCGGCCAGCAACGGCCGGTTGCTGCCGAACAGGCGCACCAGCGAGTCGGTGAAACCGATCACGCCGCGGCGATCCTCCTCGCGCATCGCCGCATAACGCGCCAGCAGTTCCGGAGAACCCGGATCGGCGTGCGACGCTTCGGCCAGCACCTCGGCCAGCGCCGCCACATCGCGCAGCGCCAGGTTGAATCCCTGTCCGGCCACCGGGTGCAGCGACTGCGCGGCATTGCCCAGCAGCACCACGCGCGGCGCAATGGTGCCGCGGCTTTTCGTCAGCGCCAGCGGATAACGCCCGCGCGTGCCCAGCTGCAGCGCGCGACCGGCACGCCATCCGAAGGCCTGCTGCCATTCGGCGAGGAAGATTTCGGCGGGCAGTTCCATCAGGCGCTGCGCATCGTCGGGACGCGCCGCCCACACCAGCGTGCGCCAGGGGCCGGCCGCAGTCGGTCGCGGCAGCGCGGCCTCCGACGCATCGCGATGCACGATGGGCAGCAGCGCCATCGGTCCCGCGGTGGTGAAACGTTCGTAGGCAGTGCCATCGTTGGGCAGGTCGGTGCGCAGCGCGGCGACCACGGCCACCTGCTCATAGTCATCCACCTGCGCGCCCAGTCCGGCCACCTTGCGCACCAGCGAGTTGGCGCCATCGGCGGCCACCACCAGCTTCGCGCGGATCACCCGATCAGCGCCCGGCTGCGACACCGACAATTCCATCGCATCGTCGCCGGCGGTCACGCCGGTGAGCCGCGCCGGCATCAGCGCGGTGATGCGCGGCGCCGAAGCCAGCGGCTGCCACAACGCCCGGCCGAGCACACGGTTCGGCACCACGTACCCCAGCGCCTGCTGGCCCATCTCACGCGCATCAAGCCGCGCAAAACCGAAGCGACCCGCATCGGAGACATGGATGGCGGTGATGGCAGCGGCCTCCGGCGCCATCGCCTGCCATATGCCCAGCGCCTCGAACACCCGCCGGCTGGCATTGCCCAGCGCGGTGGTGCGCTCATCAAAGGAGGGCTGCGCCTGGCTGTCGGGCGCGAAGGCCTCGATCAGCGCAATCGAAACCGGCAGGTCACGCAATGCGGCGGCGAGGCTGGCGCCGGCCAGTCCGCCACCGACGATCGCGATGTCGAAGTCGGTGGTTGGCGCGCCCGCGGCGTTCATCAGCCGGCCTGCGACGCCCCGACCAGGGCTTCAACCGCGTCCGGGTCTCCCGGCACGTCCGAGGTCAGCACCTCGCATCCCTGTGCGGTGACCACCACGTCATCCTCGATGCGGATGCCGCAGTTCCAGTAACGCTTCGGCACGCCGCGCGAGCCTTCGGGGATATAGATGCCCGGCTCCACCGTCATCACCATGCCCGGTTCGAGCACGCGCCATTCCTCGCCGACCTTGTAGTCGCCGACATCGTGCACGTCCATGCCCAGCCAGTGGCCGGTGCGGTGCATGAAGAAACGCCGGTAGGCGCCTTCCTTGACCAGTGTCGGCACACGGCCCTTCAACAGGCCGATCGACACCAGCCCGTGGGTGATCACCTGGACCGCGGCTTCGTGGGCCTGGTTCCAGTGGTTGCCCGGGCGAGTGGCCGCGATGGCGGCCTTCTGCGCCTCGAGCACGATCTCGTACACCTCGCGCTGCGCCGGGGTGAAGCTGCCGCTCACCGGCCAGGTGCGGGTGATGTCCGAGGCGTAGTACTGGTATTCGCAGCCGGCATCCACCAGCAGCAGGTCGCCCTCTTCCAGCCGCGCATCGTTCTCGCGGTAATGCAGGATGCAGGAGTTGGCGCCACCACCGACAATGGGCTGGTAGGAGGCGGTGGCATTGTGCCGGCCGTACTCATGCATCAGCTCGGCGGCGATCTCGTATTCATAACGGCCGGGCACGGTGTGCCGCATCGCGCGCACCTGCGCGGCGGCGGCAATGCGGCCGGACTCGCGCATCAGCCCCAGCTCGTTGCGGCTCTTGTACAGCCGCATGTCATGCAGCACATGGTCGAGCGCCACCATCTCGAGCGGCGGGTGCTTGCCGTGGCGCGCCAGGCCGCGCAGGGTCTGCAGCCAGCCCAGCACCTTCTGGTCGAACTCCGGATGCGTGCCCATCGCGTAATAGACGCGCTCGCGGTTCTCCATCAGGCCCGGCAGGATCTCGTCCAGGTCCCCGATGGGGAAGGCATCGTCGGCGGCGAAACGCTGTACGGCGCCTTCCGGACCGGCACGCCGGCCCTCCCAGGTTTCCTTCAGCGGATCCTTGTCGCGCACGAACAGGATGTATTCGGCCGCCGCGCGTCCCGGCACCAGCACCGCCACGGCCTCCGGCTCGGTGAAGCCGGTCAGGTAATAGAAGTCGCTGTCCTGGCGATAGGGATATTCCACATCGTTGTTGCGGATGCGGACCGGCGCGGCCGGCAGGATGGCGATGGAGTTCTTCCCCATCAGCTTCGCCAGCTGGCGACGGCGGCGGGCGAATTCGCTGTTGCCGGCCTTCAGCGAGGCGGCACGCTGCGCCACTTCACCGGTGGCGCGGGACAGGGTCTTCTTCAATGCAGGCGCTCCCGGGTCGCCGGGTCCGGCGGCGGTTCGCGCAGCGGCTGCAGGTGTTCGAACAGGATCTGCACGCCCACGCGCACGAATTCCACCAGCTCGGCATAGGCTTCTTCGTTGGATTCGGCGCCGTCGGCCGGATCGACATCCACATGGGTGATCTCGGTCATGTCGCGCAGCACTTCAGCCGCCTCGCCCTTCAGCGAGGAGGCGTCGGGCACGGCCACGCCGGTGCCCAGTCCATAAAGGAAGCCCTGGCACCACTCGCCCAGCGCCGAGGTGCGTTCGCCGATCGAGGCATCGTCGGCCGGCAGCAGCGGGGTGAAGCCCATCGCGCCTTCGTGCAGCGCGCCGGCAGTGGCGTCATAGACCTCGCGCAGGCGCTGCGCGGCCATGCCCTCGGCGCGGCCGTCGGGCAGGATCTCGGCGAGCCAGTCATCCAGCGTGCAGCGCGAGGAGCACAGCGAACCGACCAGCGTGCCATGGGCTTCGGCCGCGTCGGTCAGCGCACGCGCCTGGACCAGCGCGCGCTGCAGGTCATCGAAAGTCCGGGTAGTTGCGGCCATGAGTGATCACATTATGCCTCGCGGCAGGCCGTGCGCGTGCGCGGGACTTGCCCGGCCGCCCGCGCTGCAGGCAGTATTGCCTGCAAATGAGCCAGAACAACGGCCAAACCACCGAGTTCGAAGCAGACCTGCAGCGACTCGAGGTCCGCATCAACGAACTGCTTTCGCTGGTGCAGCAGCTCACCGAGGAAAACCGCGCCCTGCGGCATCGCCAGGATCATCTCGCCAGCGAACGCGCTGCCCTGCTGCAGAAGAACGAGCAGGCGCGCGCCGGGGTCGAGGCGATGATCGGCCGCCTGCGCATGCTGGAGAACGGCATATGAGCGCCACCGCCGTCGAGCCGGTCAGCATCCGCATCCTCGAGAAGGAATACCTGATCGCCTGCCCGCCGGATGCGCGCGAGGACCTGCTTCGCGCCGCCGCATTGCTCGAAGCGCGCCTGAAGAAGGCGCGCGAGAGCGCCCGCGGCATGGGCCTGGAGCGCTGGCTGATCATGGCAGGCCTCGACATGGCCAACGAACTGGGCCGATCGCAGGTCCGCGAGGAGCGCACGGCCCGGGAAATGGGCTCCCGCGTGCGCCAGATGCGCGAGCGCGTCGAACGTGCATTGGTCCAGGGACAGCAGCTCGAACTGTAGTAGAGTGGACCTCGCGCCGCCTGCGGTGTTCGACACGCGGATCGGGTTACCTCGGACCCTAATTGAAACACCCAGGGGCGGGTTCTGTGGATGTGCTGTGCATGTCCGCCTCGTGCGGGAAGCCTTACCTTCTGCATGCCTGCCCCACCTTGTTGCTCCGGTTCGAGAGCAACGGTTCGCACCGGCACCGGCGGGTGGCGTCCTTCTTCCCTTCCGGCGCGCGCCTGCCGCGCGCCCTCCCCGGCCTTGACCACCGACCCCGCGCTCGAAGAACGCAAACGCCTGCGCCGTGAACTGCGCGCCCGGCGCCGCGCCATCCAGGGCGCCGAACGCCGCCGCAAGGGCGAACAGCTGGCGCGCCGCGTCGATGCGATGCGACTGCTGCGGCCCGGCCGCCGCATCGGCCTCTACCTTTCCACCGCCGAAGAGATCGACACCAGTGCGCTGCTCGCGCTGGCGCTTGAGCGCGGCTGCCGGGTGGCATTGCCGCGCGTCACCAGCCTGCGGCATGACCGCATGCGCTTCTTCGACCTGGAAGGAAAGGTCGGACGCGGCGCATTCGGCATCCTTGAACCCGCCGGCGGCCGGATGCGACCGGCGCGCGAGCTCGATGTGATCTTCATGCCGCTGGTCGGATTTGATGCCGGGGGAAATCGCATCGGCATGGGTCGGGGTTTCTATGACCGCCACCTCGCCTTCCGCCGCCACCTTTTATATTGGCGCCGTCCCCTGCTGGTGGGACTCGCCTATGGCGTGCAGCAGGTGCCGGCATTGCCCCATGCACCGCATGACGTACCCCTCGATGCGATTGTGACCGAGTACACATCCCTGCGATTCGTCCGAAGGACCCCCTGATGACTTACTGGTTGATGAAGAGCGAGCCGGACACCTTCGGCATCGATGACCTGGCCGCCTCACCCCGGCAGACCACCAGCTGGGAAGGGGTGCGCAACTACCAGGCGCGCAACATGCTGCGCGATGAGATGAAGGTGGGGGACCTCGCCTTCTTCTATCACTCCTCCTGTCCCGAACCGGGCATCGCCGGCATCGTCGAGGTGGTGAAGGCCGGTTACCCGGATGCATCCGCATGGGATCCGAAGAGCCCCTACCACGATGCAAAAAGCCTGAAAAACAAGCCTCTCTGGTACACCGTTGATGTGAAGCTGAAGGAGAAGTGGAAGACGCTGCTGCCATTGGCGACGCTGCGCGAGCATGCCGATGGCAGGCTCGAAGGCATGCTGCTCCTTCGTCGCGGCAACCGCTTGTCGATCACGCCGGTGGATGCCGCGCACTGGAAGTTCATTCTCTCCATCGCCGGTCGTTGATCAGGACGAGCGATGCACTGCATGTGCATCGCTAGTGATCGATGACCATGTTCATCCATTGGATGGTCATGTTGGCGAGGTGCATGGGCGCTACACGCTTGCTTGTAATTTTGCAACGCGTGTATATACTCGGTCCCCGGACTAACCTGTAACTGGAGAACTGTCATGGCGAAAGCCAAGAAGAAGGCCAAGAAGAAGGCCGCTAAGAAGAAGTAACTTCTTCTGGTGACCGGCGGATCAGGACCAACATCCTCCCGCCGGTCTCCCGGAAAAGCTGCTTAACCAGTGCCCGCGAAAGCGGGCACTGTCATTTCCGGACCCTGCAAATCCAGCACGAAACAACATGAGCGAAACCCAGCAGCAGTTGAAGCGCCAGGTCGGCGCGGCGGCATTGGCCTTCCTTGAAGAGGGCATGATCCTCGGCGTCGGCACCGGCTCGACCGTCAATGCCATGCTCGACCAGCTTCAGGAGTGGGCGCCCCGCCTGAAGGGAGCGGTCTCCAGTTCCGAGGCATCGACGGCGAAGCTGCGCCAGCTCGGCATCCCGGTGCTGGACCTGAACGAGGTCGAGGACCTGGGCGTCTATATCGATGGCGCCGACGAGAGCAACCACCGGCTCGAGCTGATCAAGGGTGGTGGCGCCGCGCTGACGCGCGAGAAGATCATCGCCGCCGCCGCGCGCCGCTTCGTCTGCATCGCCGACGAGTCGAAGCTGGTCGACACCCTCGGCCGCTTCCCGCTGCCGGTCGAGGTGATCCCGATGGCGCGCAACCTGGTGGCGCGCGAACTGTCGCGGCTGGGTGGCCGGCCGGTGTACCGGAAGGGCGTGGTCACCGACAACGGCAACCACATATTAGATGTGCACGACCTGGCCATCAGCCAGGCGCGGGAGCTTGAGACCCGCATCAACCAGATCACCGGCGTGGTCACCGTGGGGCTGTTCGCGCACCGCCCCGCCGACGTGCTGCTGCTGGGCACCCCCTCCGGTGTGCGCCGCATCGACCGGCCGGCCTGAACCCGGGGATTCCCTGATCCGGGGGCCGGCCCTGCCTGCGGGCGGCCCCCCGATTTGCCGGCCGGCCGGAGCCCCTGCTAATCTCGGGTCATGCGTCAACGGCAGCACACAATCGCGATCGCCATCCCCGGCTGCGAGCTGCCG
>CAYNEX010000046.1:0-17134 GCA_964396335.1 uncultured Steroidobacteraceae bacterium
CCGGCGCGCGCATCCATCAGGTCGCGGGTCAGTTCGGTCTGGCCATACACCACCACGGTGGAGCCGCCGCTGTACTTGTGCAGGTCGACGCGGTGGCGCGTGCCGTGCACCAGCAGTTCGATGCCCTCGTGCACCAGGCCTTCGCGGTGCATGCGCGCGCCGACGCCGGCTTCATCCAGCAGGTCGGCGGTGACCTGTTCGAGGATGCCGGCGCGGATGCGGCCGAGCACGTATTCGCCACTCTGGCGTTCGACGATGACGGCGTCGATGCCGGCCTTGTGGAGCAGTTGTCCGAGCAGCAGGCCCGAAGGGCCGGCACCGATGATTGCAACTTGTGTACGCATGTCGGGTTCCTTCCTTTGCGGGCTATTGTGGTGAAAGCCCGCCGGCCGGGCTTGCAATAATCCACCGGGAAATTGGACTTTTCGCATCACCCCTTCCTAGGATGGCGCATGGGGCGCAGGACGGTCAGCCGCAGGATTCCGGCCTATGTGCTGTACGGGGAGACCCCGCAGCGCATCGCCGGCCCGATGCTGCACATCGAGACCATCGAGGCGCGCAGTGCCGGGCACCACTGGAAGATCGAGCCGCACCTGCATCACCGCCTTCACCAGATGGTGTTCGTGCTGCAGGGGCGGGGCGTGGTGCTGGCCGATGGCCAGCGTTCGCAGTACCGGCCGCCGGCCATCGTGGTGAGCCCGGCCGGCAGCGTGCACGGCTTCGAGTTCGAACCCGGCACGCAGGGACATGTGATCTCGATGTCGGTGGACCTGATCGCGGGCCTTGCGCCGCGTGGGCCGGGTGTGGCGTCGCTGTTCTCGCAGCCGGCCACCATCGAGGTGCGGCCGGATGACCTGCGCGCCACCGATCTTTCCCAGGCCGTGCGCATGCTGGCGCGCGAGTTCGCGCGTCCGGATGCCGGCGACGGCCTGGCCCTGCATGGCTGGCTGGCGGTGATGCTGGGCAACCTGCTGCGGCTGGCCAGCGTGCAGCCGAATCCGGCCGATCCGGTGGTGGGGCAGCGCCGGCAGCTGGTGGCGCGCTTCAGCGAGCTGCTCGAACATCGCTATCGCGAGAACCATTCGGTGGCCGACTATGCGCGGGTGTTGCATGTGTCCGAATCGCGCCTGCGCAGCGTCTGTCTGGCCTCGACGGGGCAGAGCCCCATCCAGCTGATCCACGCGCGCATCCTGCTCGAGGCGAAGCGCCAGCTGCATTACACCGACAGCCCGGTGCGCGAGATCGCCTACGCGCTGGGATTCGAGGACCCGGCGTATTTCACGCGTTTCTTTTCACGCCTCGCGGGCCAGTCACCGCGGGCATTCCGCAAGAAGACCTGATCCGGAAGAGGGGGAAATCATGGTTCGTCGCATTCTTGTCCTGCTGCTGGCCTCGGCGGCCTTCACCAGCACCCAGGCCGCAGAGCAGCCCACGCCCACCTGCGATCGCGCCTGCCTGTATGGCGTGCTCGACAACTACCTGGCCGCGCTGCTGGCGCATGACCCGGGCAAGGTGCGCTGGGCGGCGCAG
This sequence comes from uncultured Steroidobacteraceae bacterium, assembly GCA_964396335.1. GTDB lineage: Bacteria > Pseudomonadota > Gammaproteobacteria > Steroidobacterales > Steroidobacteraceae > ZC4RG30. The sequence goes on from CAYNEX010000046.1 coordinate 1,531, forward strand.
TCGCGCACCACTGAAAACAACGTGGAACTGCGCGCCGGCGATGGGCTGTGGGGCACCATCACCGCGCTGGATGCCTACGAGATGCGCTTCGCCGATCCGTCCACCGGCGGCGTGGCCATCTTCGGCGTGGTGGAGGAGACCACCACGAAGTCGCCCTATGCCCTGCGGCTGAAGGTGGTGGAGGGGTCGGTGGCCGAGGCCGAGACCATCGTGGTGCGGCCGGAGGATGCCGGCATTCCGTTCGTCACCGCCGACATCAAGCCGCTGCCGGTGTGGAACGAGATGCTGCCGCCGGGGCGGCGCACGCCGCGCCAGCAGATGATCAATGCCGCCAACGGCTACTTCGAGACCCTGCAACGCAACAACGGCACGCTGTACGTGCAGTTCACCGACAACTGCGCCCGCCGCGAGAACGGCTTCACCTCCACCAATGTGCCCAACCCGGACCTGGACCCGCTGTGGAAGCTGGGCTGCGCCGACCAGTTCCGCATGGGGCAGTACCTGTATGACGATCGCGTGCGCGACCGCCGCTTCGTGATGGTGGACGAGGAGCGCGGCATCGTGCTGGCCGGCGGCTTCATCGACCACGAGGGCCGCATCGGCGACTTCAAGCTCACCGACGGCAGCACCCGCACCTCGATCTTCCGCCGGCCGCATTCCTTCGTGCTGCTGGAGGCCTTCAAGATCAAGGACGGCAGGATCGAGCAGGTGGAAGCCGCCTTCATCACCGTGCCCTACAATATGCCTTCGGCCTGGCCAAATTGACCGGATCGGCAGGGTGCTTGCACCGGAATGATGCAGCCACCCTGTCGGGACAGGCCGGCGAGCCCGCCCAATGCCACACGGCGAGGCACGCTTCTTGCTCCTTGCTGGCACAGACAAAGCAAGAAGGGGCGACATGCGATTCGGAAACGAGGACTACCGTCCCGAGGGGGTCTTCGATGAACTGGTGGACGGGAACGGTGAGCCGCGCCCGGCGGCCCGTGCCGTGTGCGAATACCTGGCGCGCCTCGACGCCGCCGAAATGCACCAGCGCCGCCAGGCCATCGATGCCGCCATCGTCACGATGGGCATTTCATTCACCACGTATGACGATGGCCAGAACATCGACCGCGCCTGGCCCTTCGATCCCATCCCGCGCGTCATGCCGGAAAGCGAGTGGCGCCGCATCGACGCGGGGCTGCGCCAGCGCCTGACCGCGCTGAACCTGTTCATCGACGACCTCTACAACGGCCAGCGCATCGTCAAGGACGGGGTCTTCCCGGCGGAAATCCTCGCCGGCTCGCGCAACTACCGCCGCGCCTGCCAGGGGATCTCGCCCCGTTTCGGGGTGTGGGCTCATATCTGCGGCACCGATCTGGTGCGCGACCGCGATGGCACGGTCTACGTGCTCGAGGACAACCTGCGCGTGCCCTCCGGTGTCTCCTACATGCTCGAGAACCGGATGCTGATGAAGTCGGTGTTCCCGGAGCTGTTCTCGGCCAACTCCATCATGCCGGTGGATGGTTATGCGGCCGCGCTGTACGACACGCTGGCGGCACTGTCGCCGCGGCAGGAGGACCGGCCGGTGGTGGTGCTGCTCACCCCGGGCATCTTCAACTCGGCCTATTTCGAGCACAGCTACCTGGCGCAGCAGACCGGCGCGCAGCTGGTGCAGGGCAGCGACCTGGTCGTCGGCACCGACCACGTGGTCTACATGAAGACCATTGCCGGCCTGCGCCGCGTGGATGTGATCTACCGCCGCATCGACGATGACTTCCTCGACCCGGATGTGTTCCGCGAGGACTCGCTGCTGGGCGTGCCCGGACTGGTGCGCGCCTGGGCCGCCGGCAATGTGGCCATCGCCAATGCACCCGGTGCAGGCGTGGCCGACGACAAGGTCGTCTACACCTACGTGCCGAAGATCATCAAGTATTACCTCGACCAGGATCCCATCCTGCCGAACGTGCCGAGCTACCAGTGCCACGACGACAAGGAGCGCGACTACGTGCTGGCCAACCTCGACAAGCTGGTGGTGAAGCCGGCGAATGAGTCCGGTGGCTACGGGCTGTTGATCGGCCCGCGTGCCACGCCGGCGGAACGCGAGGCCTGCGCCGAACGCGTGCGTGCCGACCCGCGCGGCTGGATGGCGCAGCCGATGCTGATGCTGTCCACCGCTCCGACACTGGCCGGGGACAGCATTGCGCCCCGGCACCTGGACATGCGGCCCTTCGTGCTGCAATCCAGCGGAATGTATGTCACCACCGGGGGGCTGACGCGTGTGGCGATGCGCGCCGGCTCGCTGGTGGTCAATTCCTCGCAGGGTGGTGGCAGCAAGGACACCTGGATCGTGCGGGAGAGGAATTGATGCTGTCGCGTGCCGCTGAAAGCCTGTACTGGATGGCGCGCTACCTGGAGCGGGCCGAGAACACCGCGCGCCTGATCAACGCGACGCAGCAACTGCTGCTCGACCTGCCGGAAGGCGCTTCCTTCGGCTGGGAGGCGCTGACGCGCATCGTCGGCCTCGGCAAGCTGTTCCAGCAGAACTACGGCACCGCCGACGAGGCCAGCGTGGTGGACTTCCTGATGTCCTCGCCGCGCAACCCCGGTTCGATCCAGTCCTGCATCCGTTTCGCGCGCGAGAACTGCCGCACGATGCGCGACGTGCTGCCGCGTGACCTGTGGGAGCGCGTCAATTCGCTGTACCTGGCCTCGCGGCGTTATTCGCAGGTGGGGCTGGCGCGGCCGGAACGACGGCGCATGCTCGAGGCGCTGATCCACGACCGGCAGACCGTGGCCGGTGTGCTGGCCACCTGCATGAGCCACGACGTGGCCTGGCATTTCATCTCGCTGGGCGAACACATCGAGCGCGCCGACATGACCACGCGCATCCTCGACATCCAGTCGGCGGTGGTGATTCCGCGCCCGCCGGGGCAGGAGCAGAGCCCGATGCAGGCGCTGTTCTGGGTGGGCGTGCTGAACTCGCTTTCGGCGCTGCAGATGTTCCGCCGCCATGGGCCGGAGAGCCGCGCCGGTGATGCCGGCATCCATGGCCAGCAGGTGCTGTATTACCTGATCCACGACCAGCATTTCCCGCGCTCGGTGGTGTATTGCCTCGATTCGATCGAGAGCTGCCTGGCCGAACTGCCGCACAACAGCCTGCCGCTGCGCGCCTTGCGCGTGGCAAGGCGACGTGCCGACCGCACCTCCAGCGAGGACCTGCAGCGCGAGAAACGCCATGCCTTCCTCGATGCGCTGCAGTCGGACCTGGCGCTGGTCCACCAGGCCATCGCGCGCGAATATTTCCACCTGCACGATCGCCAGACGGCGCTCGGCGTGGCGGTGTGATCCTTCATTCCTCCCGGGGCCGCCGCGCATGTCCATCCACGTCGCGCTGAATCACGTCACGCATTACCGCTATGACCGGCCGGTGAAACTCGGCCCGCAGGTGATCCGCCTGCGGCCGGCGCCGCACAGCCGCACGCGCATCCTGGCGTATTCCCTGCGGGTCACGCCGGAACAGCATTTCTTCAACTGGCAGCAGGATCCGCAATCGAACTTCCTGGCGCGCATCGTGGTGCCCGAGGCCACGCGCGAGCTGCGCATCGAGGTGGACCTGATCGCCGAGATGGCGGTGCTGAATCCCTTCGATTTCTTCGTCGAACCGTACGCGGAGAACTATCCCTTCGAATACGCCGAAGGGGAGAAGCGCGAGCTGGCGCCGTTCCTCGAGAAGCAGACGGACGGCGAACGGTTCGCCGCATACCTGGCATCGATCGATCGCACGCCGCGGCGCACGGTCGAGCTGCTGGTCGACCTGAACCGGCGCCTGCAGCAGGACATCCGCTACCTGATCCGCATGGAGCCGGGCGTGCAGACGCCGGAGGAAACCCTGCAGCGCGGCTGTGGCTCGTGTCGTGATTCCGGCTGGCTGCTGGTGCAGCTGCTGCGGCACCTGGGTTTCGCGGCGCGGTTCGTTTCCGGCTACCTGATCCAGCTGAAGCCGGACGTGAAGCCGCTCGATGGCCCCGCCGGCGCGGAGCAGGATTTCACCGACCTGCATGCGTGGTGCGAGGTGTACCTGCCGGGTGCCGGCTGGATCGGCCTGGATCCCACCTCGGGGCTGCTGGCTGGCGAAGGGCATATCCCGCTGGCCTGTTCACCCGAACCGGGTTCGGCCGCACCGGTCACCGGCTCGCTGGATGAATGCGAGGTCGGGTTCGAGCACCACATGCATGTGGCGCGTGTGCACGAGGCACCACGCGTGACCTTGCCCTACACCGAGGCGCAGTGGTCACGCATCGACGCGCTCGGTGCGCAGGTCGATGAAATGCTGGCGCGCGGTGACGTGAAGCTCACCCAGGGCGGCGAGCCCACCTTCGTGTCGGTGGATGACCGTGACGGCGCCGAGTGGAACACCGAGGCGCTGGGTCCGGACAAACGCCGCCTGGCCGGCGAACTGCTGGAGAAACTGCGCAGGCGTTACGCCGCCAACGGCGTGGTGCATTACGGCCAGGGCAAGTGGTATCCGGGCGAGCAGCTGCCGCGCTGGGCACTGTCGGCGTTCTGGCGCCGCGATGGTGAACCGATGTGGCTCGATCCGTCGCTGCTGGCGCGCGAGACACAGGGTTATGGCGCCACGCTGGCGCGCGCCGAGGATTTCCTGGTCGAGGTGGCCGAGCGGCTGGGCGTGACGTCCCGGCACCTGATGCCGGCCTACGAAGACAGCTTTTATTACATGTGGCGCGAGCGCCGGCTGCCGTCCAACGTCGATCCCTTCGACTCGAGGCTGTCCGATCCGCTGGAGCGCGCGCGGCTGCGCAAGGTGTTCACGCAGGGACTGGAAGCCTGCAAGGGTTATGCATTGCCGCTGTGCAAACCCATCGATGGAGCGCCATGGCAGAGCGGCCCATGGTTCCTGCGTGATGAACGTTGTTACCTGGTGCCCGGTGATTCGGCGCTGGGATACCGCCTGCCGCTGGACTCGCAGCCCTGGGCCAGCAGCACCGACTATCCGTGGATCCATGCGCAGGACCCGATGCAGTCGTTGCCGCCACTGCCGGCGCATCGTGTGCTGCGGCAGTCGGTGCCGGGCGCGGCGCATCCGGATCATGCGGGTCATGCGCACAAGGAAGGCGAGGGCGCCACCACCGCCGGCACTGGTGCGGCCGCGACCCGCGGCGGCCTGCGGCCCGACCTGCTGCGCAAGCTGCTGCCCTCGACCACGAAGAAACCCGCCGCCTTCCAGTCCGCCAGCTGGATCGCGCGTACCGCGCTGTGCGCCGAGCCGCGCGAGGGGCGCCTGTACATCTTCCTGCCGCCGGTGGCCGCGCTGGAGGATTACCTGGAACTGCTGGCCGCCATCGAGGCCACCGCGCAGTCGCAGTCGATGCCGGTGATCCTGGAGGGCTACGAACCGCCGTCCGATCCGCGCCTGAACGTGCTGCGCGTGACGCCCGACCCGGGCGTGATCGAAGTGAATGTGCACCCGGTGCGCAGCTGGCAGGAACTGACCGAACAGACGCAGTTCCTGTACCAGGCCGCGCATGAAACGCGGCTCGGCACCGAGAAGTTCAACCTCGATGGCAGACACACCGGCACCGGTGGCGGCAACCATTTCGTGCTCGGTGGCGCCACGCCGGCCGAGTCGCCGTTCCTGCGCCGGCCGGACCTGCTGGCCAGCATGATTGCCTACTGGCACAACCACCCGTCGCTGTCCTATCTGTTCTCCGGCCAGTTCATCGGCCCGACCAGCCAGGCACCGCGCGTCGATGAGGCGCGCAACGACACGGTGTACGAACTGGAGCTGGCGCTGAAGGAACTGCGCCGCCTCGGCGATGCCGGGCAGCTGGCCGGCGCGCCGATGCGGATGGACCGCGCGTTGCGCAACCTGCTGGTGGATGTCACCTGCTACACGCAACGCTCCGAGTTCTGCATCGACAAGCTGTATGCGCCCGAAGGTTCCACCGGCCGGCTCGGCCTGCTGGAACTGCGCGCCTTCGAAATGCCGCCGCATGCGCAGATGAGCCTGGTGCAGCAGCTGCTGCTGCGCGGCCTGATCGCGCATTTCTGGAAGCGTCCCTACCAGCCGGCGAAGCTGGTGCGCTGGGGCACCGAACTGCATGACCGCTTCCTGCTGCCGCATTTCGTGCGCCAGGACTTCGAGGATGTGCTGGCGGACCTGGCTGCCGGCGGCATCGGATTCGAACCGGAGTGGTTCGCGCCGCATTTCGAGTTCCGCTTCCCGCGGCTGGGCGATTTCACCGCCCGCAGCGTGCACGTCGAACTGCGCGCCGCGCTCGAACCCTGGCATGTGCTGGGCGAGCAGGGCGCCGCAGGCGGCACGGTGCGCATGGTCGACTCGTCGCTGGAGCGCCTGCAGGTGCTGGTGCGCGGCATGACCGACTCGCGCCATGTGCTGACCTGCAACGGCGTGACGCTGCCGCTGCATCCCACCGGCACGGTGGGCGAATTCGTCGCCGGCCTGCGTTACCGCGCCTGGTCGCTGCCGATGGCACTGCATCCCTCGATCGGTGTGCATGCGCCGCTGACCTTCGACCTGGTGGACACCTGGAACGACCGTTCGCTGGGCGGTGCCCGCTACCACGTGGCGCATCCGGGTGGCCGCAACTACGTGACCTTCCCGGTGAACGCCTACGAGGCCGAGGCGCGCCGCCTGGCCCGTTTCCAGCGCATGGGCCATACGCCGGGAGGCCTCGTGCCGCGGCCGGCGGCCGCATCGGGTGAACATCCACTGACCCTCGATTTGAGGCAGTGCGATGTCTAACGGGTAGACTCGCCACCCCAATGCATCCGCAGTATCCCAATCCCGAGGGCCGCTTCGATGAACTGTTCGCTGCCCCGGGCAAGCCGCGCGCGAACTGGGCGAGCCTGTACGAGGCCATCCGGGGCGCCAGCGGCGGCGCCATTAATGAGATGCGCGCCGCGGCCGAACGGCAGATCCGCGACAGCGGCGTGACCTACAACGTGTACGCCGATCCCAAGGGCCATGACCGGCCCTGGGAGCTGGACGTGCTGCCGCTGATCATCGATTCGCAGGAATGGGCACAGATCGAGGCCGGCATCGCACAGCGCGCGAAGGTGCTCAACGCCATCCTCGGCGACATCTACGGCCCGCAGCAGTTGCTGAAGGAGGGGCTGATCCCGCCGGCGCTGCTGCAGGCGCACAGTGGCTTCCTGCGGCCGGCGCATCGTGCCGCCGTGCCTGGCGGCGTGCACCTGCATGTCTATGGCGCGGACCTGGCGCGTTCGCCGGATGGCCGCTGGTGGGTGCTGGGGGACCGCACCCAGGCGGTGTCGGGCGCGGGTTACGCGCTGGAAAACCGCCTGATCGTCTCGCGCACCTTCCCGACGCTGTATCGCGACCTGGGCATCCAGCACCTGGCGCGTTTCTTCGCCACGATGCGCGATTCGCTGCTGCACTACGCGCCCAAGGGCGACGGCCCGCCGCTGGTGGTGCTGCTGACGCCGGGGCCGTGGAATGAAACCTATTTCGAACACACGCTGCTGGCGCGCTACCTGGGTTTCCCGCTGGTGGAGGGCGGTGACCTCACCGTGCGCGAGGGACGCGTGTGGCTGAAGACCATCGGTGGCCTGAAGCGCGTGCATGCCATCCTGCGTCGCCAGGACGATGATTTCTGCGATCCGCTGGAGCTGCGCAGCGATTCGGCACTGGGCGTGGCCGGGCTGACGGATTGCGCGCGCCGCGGTTCGGTGCTGATCGCCAACAGCCTGGGATCTGGCGTGCTGGAGTCCGGCGCGCTGCTGGGATTCCTGCCCGCCATCACGCAGCGCCTTTACGGCGAAGAACTGCTGATGCCGTCGGTGGCCACCTGGTGGTGCGGCGAACCGGCGGCATTGCGCGATGCGCTCACCCGCATCGACCGGCTGGTGTTCAAGCCGGCCGATCCGGCGTCGCGTTTCGACGTGATCTTCGGCGAGGGCCTGGACGAGAAGGGCGTGGCCGCATTACGCGCGAAGCTCGAGGCGAAGCCCACCTCGTTCGTGGCGCAGGAACTGGTGCATGTCTCGCAGGCTCCGGTGCTGTCGCGCAATGAGGACCTGCGGGTGGAGCCGCGCTGCGTGGGGCTGCGTGTGTTCGCCGTGGCCACGCCGGCCGGCTATGCGGTGATGCCCGGCGGACTGACGCGCGTGGCCAGCAGCGCCAGCGCGCGCATCGTTTCGATGCAGCGGGGCGGCGGCTCGAAGGACACCTGGGTGATGTCACCCGGACAGGTGGATGCCAGCTTCACGCTGCTGCGGACCACGGTCACCGCCGCCGACCTGGTGCGCGCCGCGCCATCGGGCGTGCCCTCGCGGCTGGCCGAGAACCTGTTCTGGCTGGGGCGTTATGCCGAGCGCTGCGATGACATGGCGCGCCTGCTGCGCCTGGCGCTGGGCCTGAAGCTGCAGGATGGCGAGGATGACGAGAATGCGCAGGCGCCGCTGCTGAGACTGGCGCTGGAAACCAGCCTGCTGCAGCCGTCGGATCACTCCGACGCGGCGCTCTTGAAGGCGGCCGTGTCCTTCGACCAGGAAGGCGGGCTGCCGGCCAACCTGCGAGCGCTGCAGAACGTGGCCTTCAACCTGCGCGAGCGCATGTCACAGGACAACTGGCGCGTGTTGAACAATGTGCTGCACGACCTGCCGCGCCACCCGCAGCCGCGGGTCACCGAGGTGCTGGAGTGGCTGGACCGGCTGATCACCCGCCTGATGACGCTGTCCGGTTTCGCGCTGGACGGCATGGCGCGCGACAACGCCTGGCGTTTCCTGTCGATCGGCCGGCGCATGGAGCGGCTGGGGTTCACCTGCGCTGCCGTGCAATCGGCCTTCCAGCACGATGGCACCGCCGGCCTGTCGTGGCTGCTGCGGCTGGCCGATTCCATCGTCACCTATCGCGCCCGATACATGACCAGCCCCGAGTGGATGCCGGTGCTCGACCTGATCGTGCTCGACGGCAGCAACCCGCGTTCGGTGCTGTTCCAGGCGCGCGGCGTGAAGGATTACCTCGAGGTGCTCGAATCCTCCTATGGCGTGCCCTGCGGCGCGGACCTGTTCCGCAAGCCGGTGGCCTTCCTGATGGAGATGGACCGCGACCGCCACCTGAATCCGGAAAGCCGCGAGCTGCGCGAGGCGATCGCCGACCTGCGCGCCGCGGCGCTGAAGCTCAATGACGAGCTGACCCAGCGTTTCTTCAACGTGGGCCACGCGCCGTCGTGGGCGCCGCTGGGGATGTGATGGGCGCGCCTGTGGCAAAGCCGGTGCGCTACCGCGTCGTGCACGAGACCGTGTACGAATATTCCTCGCAGGTGAGCAGCAGTCGCCAGATCGCGCACCTGTCGCCGCGTGAGACCGCCTGGCAGCAGGTCCTGTCGCACCGGCTCGAGGTCGAGCCCCGCTGCAGCGAACGCAGTGACGGCATCGACTACTTCGGCAACCGTTACGAGCGTTTCTTCGTCGACGAGCCGCACCAGATGCTGAAGGTGTGCGCCGAATCCGACGTGCTGGTGAAGCGCCATGCGCCGCCGCCGGGCACGGCCTCCCCGCCGTGGGAAGAGGCGAGGCGCGATGCGGGTGAATGGGAGGCGGGACTGGACCTCGACGTGGAGCAGTACCGCGTCGGCTCCCCGGCGGCGCCGGTGCTGTCGCGCACGCGTGCCTATGCCGCATCCAGTTTCCCGGCCGGTCGTCCGTGGCTGGAAGCCGTGTTCGACCTCACGCGGCGCATCCAGCGCGAATTCGCCTACGACCCGGAAGCCACCACCGTCTCCACCAGCGTGGCCGAGGTGCTGGAACTCAAGCGCGGCGTCTGCCAGGACTATGCGCACCTGATGCTCTCGGCATTGCGCAGCCTCGGGTTCGCCGCGCGCTATGTCAGTGGTTATGTGCTGAACCGCGGCCGGGATGGCTCCCGCCACGCCGGTGCCGATGCCTCACATGCCTGGGTGGCCGCGTATTGCCCCGGCCTCGACTGGGTGGCGTTTGATCCCACCAACGGCAAGCTGGCCGACCAGGAGTTCATCACGCTGGGCTGGGGCCGCGAATACCACGACGTCACGCCGCTGCGCGGCGTGGTGCTGGGCTCGGCCAGCCAGCGACTGTCGGTGGCAGTCAAGGTCACCCCGCTGGACCCGGAGGAGGTGGCGGCACCCCCCGGTCGTGCCGGGGACGGCGAAAAGGTTTAAGACAGGCAGCAGATTCTCTTGCCGTGGCGTGCCGGCCCTCATAGAATGCGCCTCCCTCGCGTGCGCCCGTAGCTCAGTTGGATAGAGCGTCTGGCTACGAACCAGAAGGTCGGAGGTTCGAATCCTTCCGGGCGCGCCATACGGGATCAGCCATCATGCTGCCGCTACTGCGCGAGAAGCTCATCGAAGTGCTGAAAGCAGTAGCGCCACTGATCCTGTCAGTGTGCGCGCTGCAGTTCGCCGTGGTGCACGCGCCACTCGCTGAATTCCTCCAGTTCCTGTTCGGTTCCGTGCTGGCCGTGGCCGGCATGATGCTGCTGTTCGTCGGCATCGACATCGGCATCGTGCCGATGGGCCGTTTCATCGGCGCCGAGCTGCCGTTGCGCCGTTCCATCCTGCTGATCCTCGGCGTGGCCTTTGCGATCGGCTTTGCCACCACCGTGCCGGAACCGGATGTGCTGGTGCTGTCAGGGCAGGTGGAGGAGGTCTCCGGCGGCGCGATTGCCGGCAGCACGGTCATGTATGCCATCGCGCTGGGCGTGGGTGTGCTCACCGCCATCGCCTGCATCCGCATCCTGTTCGGCTGGTCGCTGCGCGCGCAGCTGGCGGCCGGCTATGCGCTGGCGCTGCTGCTGGCGCTGCTGGCGCCCTCCGATTTCGTCGCGCTGGCCTTTGATGGCGGCAGTGTCACCACCGGGGTGCTGTCCGCGCCGGTGATCATCGCGCTGGCCATCGGCCTGAGTTCGGTGCTGGCGGGGCGTTCGGCCCTGTCCGACGGCTTCGGCGTGGTCGGCTTCGCTTCCATCGGGCCCATCATCACCATCCTGCTGCTGGGACTGCTGCGCGCATGATCAGCGCCTGGCTGCTCGAGCTGCTCAGCGTCGGCCGCTCGGTGCTGGTGGCGATCACGCCGCTGGTGCTGCTGTTCCTGCTCTTCCAGGTGTTTCTGCTGAAGCTGCCGGTGCGGCAGGTGGCCACCATCCTGAGGGGCACGCTGATCGCGGCGGCCGGCCTGCTGCTGTTCCTGCTCGGGGTGGCCATCGCCTTCCTGCCGTTCGGACGGGCCGTGGGGCAGGCGCTGGGCGCGATGGAATCGGCCTGGGCCATGGCCGCGGTGGGCGCCGTGCTGGGCTTCGTGACAGCCTGGGGCGAACCGGCCGTGCGCGTGCTGGCCGACCAGGTGGAGGAGGCCTCCAATGGCTCCATCCCCGGCCAGCTGGTGCTCACCGCCATCTGCGTCGGCGTGGCCGTGTGGGTGGGCATCGGCATGCTGCGCATCGCATGGGGCCTCGACCTGCTGTGGTTGCTGGTGCCCGGCTATTCGCTGGTGCTGCTGCTGATGGCCTTCAGCAGCAGGGATTTCGTGCCGGTGGCGGCCGATTCCGGCGGCGTGGCCACCGGGCCGCTGGCCAATTCCTTCCTGCTGGCCCTGGCGCTGGGCGCCTCGTCGGCCGGCAATGCCGCCGACCAGCTGGTGAACGGTTTCGGACTGGTGGCGCTGATCGCGCTGGCACCCACCATGTCGGTGATGGCGGTGGGCGTGATGATCCGATACAAGACCAGATCGCAGAAGAGGGCATGACCATGCAGAACCCCCGCCTCATCGTCAGCATCGTCCGCAAGGGATGGGGAGACAGCGTGCTCGAGTCCAGCATGAAGGCCGGCGCACATGGCGGCACCGTGCTGTTCGGGCGCGGCATCGGGCGCAACGAACAGCAGCGTGTGTTCGGCATCAAGATCGAGCCGGAGAAGGAAGTGGTGCTGACCGTGGTGCCGGCCGACATCGTCACGCCGGTGCTCGCGGCCATCAGCAACGCGGCCGAACTCTCCGCGCCCGGGCATGGCCTGGCCTTCGTGCTGCCGGTGGAGCAGCTGGTCGGCGTGGTGCACCTGGTCGAGGACCCGGCTGCCACCACCTGAGGGTTTCAGGCGGTGGCGGGCAGGCGCCTGCGCTTCGCCAGCAGCTTGCCCAGTTCGCGCAGCCACAGCACCGAGCTGGCGGTGGCGAGGCAGACCAGCCAGTCGCGCGCGTCCAGCGGCGTGGTGGAGAAGGCATTCTGCAGGAAGGGGACATACAGCACCGCCGCCTGCAGCGCGGTTGAAAATGCCACCGCAGCCCACAGCCAGGCATTCGAGAACAGCCCGCTGAATGCGCTGTGTTCATCCGAACGGGCGTTGAACACATTGAACATCGACTGGAAGAAGATCGTCATGAACGCCATGGTCTGGGCGTAGCGGATGTCACCGCTGCCCTCGATCAGCCCGCCGGGCAGGCTGGCATCCAGCACCAGCAGCGTGCCTGCCGCCATCACCACGCCGACAAACACGATGCCGCGCCACATGCCGGCGGTGATCACGCCTTCGTCGCGGGCGCGCGGCTTGTGCTGCATCGCCTCCGGATCGGCCGGATCGACGCCCAGTGCCAGTGCCGGCAGGCCGTCGGTGACCAGGTTGATCCACAGGATCTGGGTGGCCAGCAGCGGCAGTACCAGCGCCTCACCTTCGGCGGTCAGGCCGATGACCCCGGCCAGCAGCACGCCGAAGAACATGGTCAGCACCTCGCCGATGTTCGACGACAGCAGGTAGCGCAGGAACTTGCGGATGTTGGCGAAGATGGCGCGGCCTTCCTCCACCGCCGCCACGATGGTGGCGAAGTTGTCATCGGCCAGCACGATGTCGGCGGCTTCCTTCGACACATCGGTGCCGGTGATGCCCATGGCCACGCCGATGTCGGCCTGCTTCAACGCCGGTGCGTCGTTCACGCCGTCGCCGGTCATGGCGACGATGGCGCCGCGCCGCTGCAATGCATTCACCACGCGCAGCTTGTGGTCCGGATTGACGCGTGCATACACCGACGCTTCTTCGACCAGGCGGTCCAGCTCCGCATCGCTGGCCTTCTCGATCTCCCTGCCGGTGGCGACGCGTCCATCGCGGGCAATGCCCAGTTCGGCGGCGATCACCTTTGCCGTCACCGGATGATCGCCCGTGATCATCAGCGCGCGGATGCCGGCGTTGCGGGCGATGGCCACCGCCTCGGCGGCTTCGGTCCGCGGCGGGTCGAGCATGCCGATCAGTCCCAGGAAGACCATTTCCTCTTCCAGGTGTTCGTCGGCCTGGTCGCGGCTGAAGGCATCGGCGGGCAGCAGGCGCATCGCAAGCCCCAGCGTGCGCAGGCCCTCGCCGGCCAGTGCCTCGTTGGTGTGCTGGATCTCGGCGCGGCGCGCATCGGTCAGCGCACGCTGCCCGCCACCGCATTGCTCCTGCGTGCAGCGGGACAGCAGCACGTCCGGTGCGCCCTTGGTGAAGGCCAGCAGGAAGCGCTCGCGCTTCGCATCGCGATGCACGGTGCTCATCAGCTTGCGTTCAGAGGAAAAGGGCACCTCCGCGACGCGCTCGAAGCGCGCGCCCAGCGCTTCATCGCCGAAACCGGCCTTGCCGGCGGCCACGATCAGCGCGCCCTCGGTGGGATCTCCCTGCACCGTCCATTGTCCGTCACGCTGCTGCAGCACCGCGTTGTTGGCGCGGTCGGCGGCCGCGACCGCGCGCAGGAATTCCTCGCGCAGCGCGCCCTCGATGGGGCCGCCATCGGCGCGCGTGACTTCACCCTCTGGCGCGTAGCCGGTGCCGCTGAACCGGATGCGGCCGCTCGCGGTGACCAGCGTGCGCACGGTCATTTCGTTGCGGGTCAGCGTGCCGGTCTTGTCCGAGGCGATCACGCTGGCGGAACCCAGCGTCTCCACCGCGGCCAGGTGACGCACGATGGCCTTGCGCCGGGCCATGCGCTGCACGCCCAGCGCCAGCACGGCGGTGACCACGGCGGGCAGGCCTTCAGGCACCGCGGCCACCGCCAGTGCCACGCCGAGGATCAGCACCTCGAAGAAGGCCGCAAGGCCTCGTATCTCCTGCACGACCAGGATGGTGGCGATCATCACCACCGCGATGGCGATCACGATCAGGCCCATCAGCCGGCCGAGGCGTGCCAGTTCCACCTGCAGCGGGGTGGTCTCGGCCGGCGCCTGCTTCAGCAGGCCGGCGATGCGCCCCATCTGCGTGTCCATGCCGGTGGCCGTGACCACGGCGCGGCCGCGGCCATAGGTGACGAAGGTGCCGCTGAACACCATGTTGTGCTGGTCGCCCAGCATCGGCTCGCCTTCGATCGGGGCGGTGTCCTTGGAGACCGGCAGGCTCTCGCCGGTCAGCGCGGCCTCGGCAGTCTGCAGGGCGGTGGACTGCACCACGCGGCCATCCGCGGCCACCGTGTCACCTTCCTCCAGCAGCAGGATGTCACCGGGCACCAGTTCGGTGGCCGGCACGCTCTGCGGCCGGCCATCGCGCAGCACATTGGCACGCGCCGCGGACATGCGGCGCAACGAGGCCACGGCCTGTTCGGCGCGCGCCTGCTGCACATGGCCCATCACCGCGTTCAGCAGCACCACGGCGAGGATGGCGATGGCCTCGTAGGGCAGGTCGGATTCGCGCTCGATGAACCACAGCCCCGCGGAGATGGCCGCGGCCACCAGCAGCAGGATGACCAGCGCGTCCTGGAACTGGCGCAGGAACTTGCGCCAGCCCGGCACCACCTTCGCGGCGGTGAGCTCATTCGCGCCGTAGCGCTGCAGGCGCGCGGCGGCTTCCCCGGCGGACAGGCCCCGGCGGGCGTCGGCCTTCAGTGCTGAGAGAACTTGGTCGCAGTCGCGCCGCCAGGGCGCGTCGGAAACAGGTGCTGGCATCCGCGCCAAGCTACCGTGCCCGGCGCGGCTTGTCAGCGGCCCCGCCCGGGACCCTCACGCTGCGTCCACAGCACGGTGGAGACCTTGTCGGAGGCCAGCCCCTTCAGGTCCCAGGCCAGCACCGGTTCGCCGTACTGCGGCGCTGGCGCTGCATGACTGGCCAGGGCGAGCAGCACACCGCAGCCGAGCAGGGTCTTGATGGATGGGCGCATGGTATTCCCCCGGCTGGATTACATCGGCTTCAAGGATTCGATGCGATGGATCCCGTCCACCGCCACGGCGATGGCCACGGCTTCCTCGGCGGCGGCAAGCGGGAAGGCATAACTCACCTCGACGCGCCGGATGGCATCCGGTGCGCCGCGCGCGACCTGCGTGATATTGCCATTGGCCGCCCTGGCCTGCCGGCGCAGCGGCGCGATGGTGGTGCCGTCCGCGCGCAGCAACCACACGCGCACATCAGGATAGGGCAGCGCCGCGGCATCGGCGCTGGCGGCCGGTGCGGCCGCGGCGGGAGACCGCGGAAAGGTCACCTGCAGCGAGAAATGATCGGTCCGGCGCGTCCACGTCACCGATTCGATCCTGCCCTCGGCGCGCAGCTGCACCAGGTCCTGTGCCACCACGGCGGGTTGGGCAGTGATGTGCGTTCCGGCATCAGTTGCGGGCGGCAGGCCCTCCCTGCGCCCGGCGCCG
>CAYNEX010000046.1:17234-18670 GCA_964396335.1 uncultured Steroidobacteraceae bacterium
GATGTGCGTTCCGGCATCAGTTGCGGGCGGCAGGCCCTCCCTGCGCCCGGCGCCGCCGTCTGCCCGCCGGGCCGGGCTTCCAGTCGCGAATGCGGGTGGAACTGCGGGTATCAGCGGAAAGCACCATCTCGAAATAACGCAGCGCGAAGCGGGTCTGCTCCGCCGTGGGCGCCGCGATGCAGTCGCGCGGAATGCCGATCTCGTACTCGCGCACATAGGCATCATTGGCCGTGAACAGCACGCACTGGTGGCTTGAGAGCCCGGTGATGATCAGCCGCCGCACCCCCATGTAGGCCAGCAGGGCCTCCAGCGCCGAGGCGAAGAAGGCCGAGTGGCGCGGCTTCAGCACGAAATAGTCCTCGGGTGTCGGCGCCAGCATCTGCACCAGTTGCGCGCCCGGTGCATCCGGGCGCGAACAGCGCTTCACCAGGCTGGACGCGTCCGAGCGCCAGCGGCCGAAGTTGTCATTGGCGTAGATGGCCGGAACGCCGGCATCGCGGGCACGCTGTTTCAATCTCGCCGGCGCGACCGGACGGAACTGTCGGAGCACGCGCTCCCCATCCTCGAACCTGAAATCGCTGATCACATCGACCAGCAGCAGCGCCGTGCGGGAGCGGTTGGCGACGCCGTGGCGCAGGTTGGAGGCCCTACTGCAAGGTGCGGTGCGAGCGCCGCTGGCGCTGGCTGCCCTGCGGCAGCGATTTGTCGCGGGCGGGCGCGTGTCCGGATGGCGCCGCTGCCGAGTCCTCCGGCTCCGGCGGACCGGATTGCGGTTGTCGTTCGCGGCGCTCACGCCGCGCATCGGTCTTGCCGTCCTGGCGATCGCGGCTCTTCATCTCGTCGATGGCCGGCGCACCCGGGGCGGAAGTTTCGGGCGTCACCGGACTGTAGGGAGCGCCGTGACCGCCTTCGTAGCGGTGGGCAATGCTGCCATCTTTCTGGTCCGGCGGTTTGCCCTTGCCGCGGGGGGAGGTCTTCGGCATGTCAGCTCCGTCAAGAGTGGTCCACGCCCCTCGTGCAACGCGCGTCAGGATGACCGTGGGATGGGAGTCGGCCTGGCACCGTGAAGCGGACGTTGCGGACGAGGGGGTGGTGTGGCGATTGTGCTGTCTGCACCTTCCGGCCAGTGTCCCCGGCCTGCGGGACCAGCTGTAGGATTCAGCCGGCTTGCGTCCTACGTGCCGACGCCACCCCTTCGAATGCGACACAGTTCACAGGTCGCCCCCGGGCCATCACGGCTTGCCCAGACAACCGTACCGGCGTCACATACAGGGCGCGCCGACCCCGATAAACATGCGCCGATCTCATCGCATCGCAGCCGCCCGGTGGTCTGCGCAGGGAAGTTCAGGGTGCATGTCGGCTTCAAGGTCCAGTTCCAGGGATAAGGCGCAGCCGTTCGACCCGGCCAGCACGGCCACGTTGAATCCCTCCGATAC
>CAYNEX010000047.1:0-17935 GCA_964396335.1 uncultured Steroidobacteraceae bacterium
GGTTGGCCGTGATCGAGGTGGCGATGTTCTGCAGCAGCATGGTCTTGCCGGCCTTCGGCGGCGAGACGATCAGGCCGCGCTGGCCCTTGCCGATCGGCGCCACCAGATCGATCGTGCGCGCGGTCAGATCCTCGGTGCTGCCGTTGCCACGCTGCAGCTTCAGGCGCTGCGTCGGGTGCAGCGGCGTCAGGTTCTCGAACAGCACCTTGTTGCGGGCGCTTTCCGGAGAATCGAAGTTGATCTCGCCGACCTTCAGCAGCGCGAAGTAGCGCTCGCCGTCCTTGGGCGGACGGATCAGGCCGGAGATGGAGTCACCCGTGCGCAGGTTGAAGCGGCGCACCTGCTGCGGGCTGATGTAGATGTCGTCGGGGCCGGCCAGGTAGCTGGAATCGGCCGAACGCAGGAAGCCGAAGCCATCCTGCAGGATCTCGATCACGCCCTCGCCGTAGATCGGCTCGCCGCTCTTGGCGTAGTGCTTGAGGATCGAGAAGATGATGTCCTGCTTGCGCGAGCGGGCGAGGCTTTCCAGCCCCATCGACTCGGCGACCTTCACCACCTGGTTGATCGGGCGGGACTTCAGCTCGTTCAGGCTCATCGAGCGCTTGGCGAGCTCCAGTTCGGCCTTGCCGACGATCTCGCCATCGGCTGAAGGATCAAACGGTTCCGGATCGTAGATTTCTTCGTGTCGGCCGACGTTGCCGTTCACATTGTCGCGGTTGCCGCCGCCGCCACCGCCGCGATTGCCGTCGCGATTGCGCTTGTTGCGCTGCCGGTTGCCGCCCGGCCCTCCCAGATAGCCCCTCACGGATTCTGGCCCTGCTGGGCGCCGCCGCCGAGGTTCTGCTCGAGGAAGGCGGTGAGCTGCGAACGGGACAGTGCGCCGACTTTCTGCGCCGCGACGCTGCCGTTCTTGAAGAGGATCAGCGTCGGGATGCCGCGGATGCCGAAGCGGGGCGGGGTCTGCGGGTTCTCGTCGACGTTCAGCTTGGCGATCTTGACGCGACCCTGGTATTCGCCGGCCACCTCATCGAGGATCGGGGCGATCATCTTGCAGGGTCCGCACCACTCGGCCCAGAAGTCCAGCAACACCGGCTCGGGCGATTGCAGCACATCGGCTTCGAAGGTGGCGTCCGAAGTATGGACGATCAGCGGATTGCTCACGGGCGGGTGCCTCCAGTGGGAGTGGGACCTTAGGTTGTTGCCGTCTGGTCAGGATCGAGATGGTTTTGTTGGCGCCTGAGCGCTCGGGAACGGGATCAGGGAAATTCCCGCGCCACGGGTGTGGTCAAACAGTTTAGACTAGGTGTTTGAGGATTGGTTCCATGGCGCCGGATTTGCGCCCATGTATTGAATGCTTTTGTAGCCGGTCCTGACCCGATTTGCAAGCGTCGCCCAGGCGGCCCGGGTGCCCTTAACCGGTTATATCGACACACATGATCAAGAAACTCTGGAACATACTCTTCGGCCGTTCTGCTGCCGCCAACACTGCTTCGAAGGCCGATCCGGCCCCCACCCCGCCCGCCGCCACGGCGCATGCGGAGCGCTCTTCCCGCCCTGCCGGTGACGGCCATGCCGCCGGCCCCGATGGCCAGCGCCGGCGTCGCCGTCGTGGCGGACGCGGCCGCAGCCGCAATGGCGCCAATGGCGCGGCGCGTCCCGGCCAGGCCGCACCGGCCGAGCGCGAACACGAAGCCGCGCCGGCCGAACGCGTCACTGCCGACACCGACGCCGAGGCCGCCGTCGAAGCGCCGAAACCGGCGCGCCGCACCCAGGTCGCCCCCGATGGCCCCGCCTACAGCAGCTTCGACCTCGATCCGCGCCTGGCGCGCGGCATTGCCGAAGCCGGCTTCGAGCGCTGCACGCCGATCCAGGCGCAGACCCTGCCCTTCGCGCTGGCGGGCCGCGATGTCGCCGGCCAGGCGCAGACCGGCACCGGCAAGACCGCCGCGTTCCTGGTGTCGATGTTCCAGACCCTGCTCACGCGCCTGCCGCGCGAGGAGCGCCCGCCCAATGCCATCCGCGGCATCGTGATCGCGCCGACGCGCGAACTGGCCGTGCAGATCCACAACGATGCGATCGAGCTGGGGCGCCACACCGGCCTGAAGCTGGCCTGCGTGTTCGGCGGCGTCGACTACGAGAAGCAGCGCCGCCAGTTCGACGACGGCGCCGACATCCTGATCGGCACGCCGGGCCGCATCATCGATTACTACAAGCAGCACGTGTTCGACCTGAAATACGTGCAGGTGTGCGTGCTCGACGAGGCCGACCGCATGTTCGACCTCGGCTTCATCGCCGACATCCGTTACATGCTGCGCAAGATGCCACCACCGGACCAGCGCCAGTCGATGCTGTTTTCGGCCACGCTGTCGCAGCGCGTGCTGGAGCTCGCCTACGAGCACATGAACAACCCCGAGCAGGTGGCCATCGAGCCGGACCGCATGACGGCCGACAAGGTGCGCCAGCTGATCTACTTCCCGGCGATGGAAGAGAAGATCCCGCTGCTGATCGGCCTGCTGCGCAAGGCCGATGCCGAGCGCACCATGGTGTTCGTGAACACGCGTCGCCAGGCCGATCGCCTGGAAGAAGTGCTGCGCGCCAACAACATCAATGCGCAGGCGCTGTCGGGTGATGTGCCGCAGAACAAGCGCCTGCGTTACATGAAGGACTTCCACAGCGGCGCGCTGCAGGTGCTGATCGCCACCGATGTGGCCTCGCGCGGCCTGCACATCCCCGACGTCAGCCACGTGTACAACTACGACCTGCCGCAGGATCGCGCCGACTATGTGCACCGCATCGGCCGCACGGCCCGCGCCGGCGCCGAGGGCGATGCCATCAGCTTCGCCTGCGAGGACTACGCGATCTGCCTGCCGGACATCGAGGATTACATCGGCCACCAGATTCCGCGCGGCAGCGTGACGCAGGACCTGCTGGCCACCGATGTGGTGTTCCCCAAGCACAAGCCGCGCGAGGATTCGCCGCAGCGCCGTGGTGGTGGCGGTGGTCGCGGTGGCCGCCCGGGCGGCGGCAATGGTGGTCCGCGTCGCGGCCCGCCGCGCGGCGGGCGTCGCTGACCCCCATGGGCCGCCGCGGCGGCCCTTTTCACACCCGCCCTATTCGATCAGCGCGACCGCCGGCACATGCGGATATCCGGCCGGCGGCTGCCGCGCCGGACGGCTCGAATCCGGATCCGTCACGGCGATGGCCAGCGCGATGCCCGCGGCACGCGCGGCATCCAGCACCTTCGGATTGTCATCGATGAATGCGGTCCGCCGCGGGTCGTAGCCCACCGCGCGCCGCAGGCGCAGCCAGAACTCGGCATATTCCTTCGGTGCGTCGAACTCGTGCGAGCTGTACATGGCGTCGAGGAAGGGGCGGATGCCCACCTTGCGATCCTTGATGCGCAGCGTTTCCGGGTGCGAATTGGTCGCCAGCACCAGACGCCGGCCGGCAGCGCGCTGGCGGCGCAGGAAGTCCTGCGCGCCGGGCAACCAGGCGATGCGCTGGTCATGCTCGGACTTGATCGCCGACAGGTCCAGCTCCAGTACCTGCGACCAGTAATCGAGGCTGTACCAGTTCAGCGTGCCTTCGGCGCTGCGCAATTTCGGCTGGATTTCCTGCTCCAGCGCCTGCCGCGCGGTCAGGCCGCGGGCGCGGCCGTAGTACTCGGGCACCACCTCGAGCCAGAAATGCGTGTCGAAGGCCAGGTCGAGCAGTGTGCCGTCCAGGTCCAGCAGCAGGGTGTCGATGTGTTCGGGAATCCGGACCGGGGCGCTCATCGCTCCGTATGATACCGGCATCGTGGAAGCCCTCATCGACCTGCACACCCACAGCCACTACTCCGACGGCACGCTGCCGCCGGCCGAACTGGTGGAAATGGCCGTAAAACGCAATGTGGGCGTGCTGGCGCTGACCGACCACGACACCACCGCCGGCCTCGCCGAGGCGCGTGAAGCCGCCGGGGAGCGCCTGCGGCTCATCGACGGCGTGGAGATCACCGCCGGCTGGCGCGGCCAGGAGATCCACGTGGTGGGCCTGGGCATCGATCCACAGCATGCAGTGCTGCGGCAGCACCTGGCGCAGCTGCTGCAGTCGCGCCGCGCGCGCATCGCCGCCATCGGCGCGCGGCTGGCGAAACAGCGGCATTTCGGCGGGCGCGACCCTTCCATCGACATCCTCGCCACCGCGCATGTGCCGACGCGCACGCACATGGCGCGCGCACTGGTGGCCGCGGGTGATGCGCGCCACACGCAGGACGCCTTCGACCGCTGGCTGGGGCGCGGCTGCGCCGGCCACGTGCCGCAGGAATGGCCGACGCTGGAATCGGCCATCGCGGCGATCCGCAGCGCCGGCGGCCACGCCGTGCTGGCGCATCCGCATCGCTACAAGCTCTCCTCGGGCGCGCTGGGCAACCTGTGCACCGAATTCCGCGACGCGGGAGGCGCGGCGCTGGAAGTCAGCCTGCCGGCCCTGTCGCCGAATGACGCCAACCGGCTGGCCCGGCTGGCGCGCATGCACGGGCTGGCGGGCTCGGCTGCGTCGGATTTCCACGAACCGGGCCTGCCATGGCGCCCACTGGGCCGCTTCGCTAAGCTACCGGAAGGGATCGAGCCGCTGTGGCCGCGGCTCCTGGGCCATTGACCCCATGTCTGACGAACGCGACGACAGCACCGACAACGTCGAACGCGAGCTGTTCCGCAATATCGAGAAATTGCGCCAGCTGCGCATCGAGCACCGCGACCTGGACCAGGTGATCGCGCGCCTGCAGATGGATATCCATGTCGATGAGGTGCAGATGCGCCGCCTGAAGAAGCGCAAGCTGATGCTGAAGGACCAGATCGCGCGGCTGGAGAGCCAGTCGATCCCGGATCTCAATGCCTGAAGTCGTGCAGAACTGGCTCGAGGAACTGCCCGGTCCGGTCTTCCTCTGGCACATCGTGATCGTGCTGCTGGCGCTGGCCGTCGGCCTCGGTCTGGCGCGCCTGGTGCGGCACTGGTTCGCCACCACCAGGATGGCCAGCCGCCGCCACTGGTCGGCGCGCCTCACCGAATGGGTGTTCATCGCCGCGCCGGTGCTGTTCGCGGCCGCGATGGTGGGCTGGCTGGGTTATGTCGAGGCGCAGCTGGATGAAATCGACCTCGCCCCCGGTGACCTGAAGTTCTCCGTCTGGTCGCTGATCAAGGCGATGGTGGTGGTGACGCTGTTCCTGCTGGGCGCGAGCCTGTTCTCGCGCACGGTGGAGACGCGCGTGATGCAGCTGGAGGGACTGGCGCTCTCCACCCGCATCGGCATCAGCAAGTTCACCTACTTCTTCCTGCTGGGCCTGGGCATCCTGCTCGGCATCAACGCCGCCGGCATCGACCTCACCACCCTGACGGTGCTCACCGGCGCGATGGGCCTGGGCCTCGGCTTCGGCCTGCAGGCCATCGCGGCCAATTTCGTCAGCGGCTTCGTGCTGCTGATGGACAAGTCCATCCGCCCCGGCGATGTCATCAGTTTCACCGGCATGACCGGCACCAGCACCGAGAATTTCGGCTGGGTCGAGGAACTGCGCGGCCGCTACGTGGTGGTGCGCGACCGCGATGGCGTGGCGACGCTGGTGCCGAACCAGAACGTGATCACCAACCCGGTGATCAACTGGAGCTACACCGATCCGAAGGTGCGCCTGAAACTGCCGGTGCGCATCAGCTACAGCGACGACCCGGAGCTGGCGCTGCGGATCCTGGAAAGCATCGCCTTCTGCAACCCGCGCGTGCTGGCCGACCCCAAGCCGGTATCGCGCCTGATGTCCTTCGGCGATTCGGGCATCGAGCTGGAACTGCGCTTCTGGATTTCCGATCCGCAGCAGGGCGTGAACAACGTGCGCTCGGACGTGAACCGCGCCATCTGGAAGGCCTTCAAGGAAAGCGGCATCACCATCCCGGTGTCGCAGCGTGACATCCGCATGGTCACGGTGCGCGGCGGCAATCCGTGACCGACGCCGCGGCGCGCGCCGGCGCGCCCGCTGATGAAACCCGCTTCGACCTGCTGGTCATCGGCGGCGGCATCAATGGCGCCGGCATCGCCCGGGACGCCGCCGGCCGCGGCCTGTCGGTCTGCCTGGTCGAGCAGGATGACCTGGCCTCGCACACCTCCTCGGCCAGCACCAAGCTGATCCACGGCGGGCTGCGCTACCTGGAACACGGGGAGCTGCGGCTGGTGCGCGAGGCACTGTCCGAGCGCGAGCGCCTGCTGGCAATCGCCCCGCATATCGTGCGGCCGATGCGCTTCGTGCTGCCCTACGTGGATGGCCTCAGGCCCCGCTGGCTGCTGCGGCTGGGCCTGTTCGTCTATGACAACGTCGGCGGCCGCGAGAAGCTGGCGGCCTCGCACAGCACGCCGCTCCGCGGCAACCTGCTGGGCGCGCCGCTGCGCCCGGAACTCACCGACGGGTTCGAATATTCGGACTGCTGGGTGGAGGACAGCCGCCTGGTGGTGCTGAACGCGATGGATGCCGCGCTGCGCGGCGCCGCGGTGCTGACGCGCGCGCGCGTGACCTCGGCCACCCCGATGGAACAGGGCTGGTCGGTCACGATTGAAGATCGCCTCGGCGGCGCCCGTCGGCGCCTTGCGGCGCGGGCGCTGGTGAATGCCACCGGCGCCTGGGTGAACGACCTGCTCGAACGCTGCGATGTGCAGCCGCGCCAGCACCTGCGGCTGGTGAAGGGCAGCCACCTGGTGCTGCGCCGGCAGTTCGAGGGCGGGCATGCCTACCTGCTGCAGAGCCCGGACCGGCGCGTGCTGTTCGCGATTCCCTACGAGGGCGATTACACGCTGGTCGGCACCACCGACGTGCCCTTCGATGGCAACCCGGCGCACGTGGGCATCGACGAGAACGAGATCGATTACCTGCTGGCCGGCCTCAACCGTTTCATGCGCAGGCCCGCGAGCCGTGCGGACATCGTCTCCACCTACGCCGGCGTGCGGCCGCTGTATGACGATGGCAGCGCGAAGGCGGCGCAGCAGGTATCCCGCGACTATCACCTGGAAATGCAGCATGCCGGCGCAAGCCGCGCACCGCTGCTTTCCGTATACGGCGGCAAGATCACTACCTATCGACGCCTGGCCGAGGCGGCGATGACGCAGCTGCTGCGCGAACTGGGCCGGGAGGCGAAGGCCTGGACCGGCGATGAACCGCTGCCCGGCGGCGACCTGCCGCAGCAGGACCTCGCCGGCTTCACCCTTCGGGCGCGTGAACGCTGGCCGGACCTGCCGCCGCAACTGGTGGACCGGCTCGCGCGCCAGTACGGCACGCGCATGGCCGGCATCATCGGCCGCGCGCAGCGGATGGAGGAACTGGGACGCCATTTCGGCGCCACCCTCACCGAAGCCGAGGTGCGTTACCTGGTGCGGCAGGAATGGGCGCGCTCGGCCGAGGACATCCTCTGGCGGCGCACGCGCCTGGGCCTGCGCGTGGCCGGCTCAGCCGTGCACGATCTGCAGGATGCTGTGGCGCAGCTGCTCTGACAGCACCAGCTGCGCATCCTCGCGCACGCGCTCGAGCACATCGTCGAACACCAGCTTGCCTTCGCCATCGGCGCGGATCACGCCGCGCCGTCGCAGCAGGCCGAGGAATCCGTCGAACAGCGTGCGGTCGAAGAACTCCGGCGAATAGAACCCGTACAGCGTGACGATGCGCTGCGCGACTTCCTGGCAGCGCGCACCCAGTTCCGCCTGCGCGATCCTGCCGCTGCCGGCATTCAGCAGCAGCGCGATGGCCATGTAATAACGCTCCAGCGTCTGCAGCATCGGCTGCGCCAGCACCGACAGCTGCACGGCCTCGGCAGTGGCCGCCGGCGGCGCGCACCATTCATCCGGGTCATCCGCCTGCAGCAGCAGCCCGACGCTGTGCAGCGCGGAGAGCTGCCGACGCATCTCCCCGCCGATCTCCTCTTCGTTCCAGCGCAGGAACAGCTCGCTGGACACATAGGGATAGATGCGGCCGGCCAGCCGCAGTACATCGGCGGTGCGCAGCTTCTGGTTCGACTGGAAGCAGCAGGCCAGCAGCGAGGTCATCGCAAACACGTGCAGCACGTTGTTGCGGTAATAGGCCATCGGTGCGGCATGCGCGGGCGCCAGGCCCACCGCCCCGCCCTCCAGGCGCACCAGCAGCCCGCGCTCGAAGCCGAGCTTCAGGATGGCCGGGGCATCCAGGTCGGTGACCGTCGCATGCGGTGAATAGGGCGCGATGCGCAGCAGCTTCAGGTACAGCTCCAGCTGCCGCTCGAGGTCGGACTCGAGCATGGCCTGGCGCGGCGTGGCCAGCATCACCATCGCCAGCAGGTTCACCGGCGTGACCGCGGCGGCGCCATGGATGTGGCGCATGATGCGCGCGGCCAGCGCGTCCACCGCGCCGCTGACCGCGGCGCCGCGCCCTTCCTGGCCCAGCTTGTCGCGCCAGTCCGGCAGGTGCTCGTCCAGCAGCGGCTGCAGCGGGATCGGCTCGCCGATGTTCACGTGCACGTGGCCGAAGTTCTCGCGCAGGCGCTTCAGGCTGCGCAGGAAAGCCCAGATGTTTTCTTTTTCCTTCGGCTTGCCCGACAACTCGCCCAGGTAGCTGTCGATCTCCATGATGCGCTCGTAGCCGATGTACACCGGCACGAACACCACCGGCCGCACCGGCTGGCGCAGGTAGCTGCGCAGGGTCATCGACAACATGCCGGTCTTCGGCACCAGCGAGCGGCCGCTGCGGCTGCGCCCGCCCTCGATGAAATACTGGATGGGATGGCCGCGCGCCATGATCACCGCGAGATAGCGCGTGAACACGGCGGAATACAGCGCGCTGCCACGGAAGCTGCGGCGCATGAAGAAGGCGCCGCCCTTGCGCATCGCAGGACCGACCACCGGCAGGTTCAGGTTGATGCCGGCAGCGATGTGCGGCACCGCGAAGCCATGCGTGTAGATCGCATAGGGCATCAGCAGGTCGTCCATCGTGCTGCGGTGGCAGGGCACGTACACCAGTTCGCTGCCGGTGGCGATGCCCGCCAGCGAGTCGACATTGGCGACGAACACGCCGTCATAGATGCGCGTCCACAGCCGGCGCAGCACGCGCTCCATCAGCCGCACGAAGGTGTGCGAGTAGTCGGCGGCGATCTCCTCGAACATGCCGCGCGCGACCACCAGCGCATCGCGGCGCGGGATCTTCTTCTCGGCCGCCTCCTGCGCCACCATCTGGCGCACGCCGCGGCCGCGCAGCACCTCGGTCATCAGCGTGCGCCGGTGCGAAAGATCGGGGCCGACATAGGCGGTGCGCGAGGCCACCAGCTGGCTGTTCAACTGGCGCACCACGCGCCGTGCCACCTGGTTGTCGGCGGCGTCATTGCCCATCAGCGCGCGCAGCGACAGGCCGCTGCCGAACTCCACCACGATGTTGCGGCCGTTCAGCAGCACCGACAGGGCGCGGCTGATGCCGCCGGTCAGCGCCCAGTCCTCCGAGAACAGCAGCCGCAGCCAGGAGACGTATTCACGCCGCGGCGCGCGGCCCCAGTACACCGCCACCGGCACCAGCAGCACATCGGCCTGCGGATCCTGGCGCTGCACCTCGAGCATGGTGCGCAGTTCGGGCGGCGGCCGGCGGTCGACACGCTTGCGCCAGAAGCCCAGCTTGCGCGTCAGGACCAGCAGCGACTGCAGTTTCGGACCGGACCTGCCGGGCAACAGGTTCTTGCCCGGGCGCGGCAGGCCGGCCTGCGCACAGGCCCGCTGCAGCACCCGCACGTCCAGCGAACGATGCGAGTCGATCACATAGCAGACCGGCGCGCTGGCCTGCGCCACGCGCTCGGCGGCATCGCGCGGACGCACGGAGAAACGCAGCCAGGGCAACAGGGTCCCGGTGAACCGATCCATGGGCTTGTCCATGGGTCAGGGCACGAAACGTGCGCGCCGCGACTCGACCAGGAAGTACTGGAACAGGTACCGCAGGAACGGTATGGCGCTGTGCAGGCGGTGGTCGGATTCCACCAGGTGCAGGGCCAGGCGGTTCTCTTCGGCGAAACGCATGCTTTGTTCGAAGGGGATGACGTCGTCGCGCCAGCCGTGCACCAGCGCGATCGGACACTCGGGCATGCGCTTCAGCGGCGGGATGCCGGAGACATAGATGGCCGGCGCCATCAGGAAGATGCCGCCGGCGTGCAGGGTCGGGGCTGCGGCCAGCGACACATAGCCGCCCAGGCTCGAGCCCACCAGCACCAGGTGGCCGGAGAACCCCCGGCAGAACTCGTGCAGCATCTGCACACGCTGGGCGGGATCATCCACGCCGCGATAGTCGACCGCGGCCACTTCATAGCCCTCGGCCTCGGCAATTTCATACAGCGCACGGATCTTGGTGCCGAACGGTGTGCCGTCCAGCCCGTGCGAGAAAACCACGTGTCCCGTCACCGCCATGGGCGACATCCTACCCGAGCGCGGCGAACTGGTTCAGGCTGACCGCACGCGAATGGCTGCCGGCGGCGCGATGTTCGACCAGCCATGCCAGGCGCGCGGCGCCATGCGCGGACTGGTATCCCCAGATCAGGCGGAAGGTGCCGGCCTGCACTTCGTCCGGACCGTTCAGGCGCTCGTCGCAGAGCACGAACCAGTCACGGTTGCGTTCGGTGCCGCCGAAGGCGCCGCGCTCGGCGAAGGTGGCCAGGAACTGCTCCACCTGCCGGCACACCCGTTCACGGCTGCGGGCGGTATTGCCCTCCAGCGTCACCCATTGCGTGCCCCGTTCAATGCTGGCAGCCAGGTGCAGCGCCAGGCGGCGCGCCGCCAGCAAGCGTGCTTCCGGCCCGTTGCCCAGTTCACCTGCCAGCGTGCAGGGCAGGACCTGTTCACGTGCCGGCGCGCGGGTGGAGCGCAACGCATTCACGCCCCGCTGCGCCAGCCGCGCGCGCTGCTGGCGGTCCACCCACACCAGCGGCGTGGCCGAGGGGCGCAGCACCGGCGGCTCGGCCGGCTCGAGCCAGTTGTCCGGATGTTCGTTGCGCAGCAGGGTGCCGATGGCGGCGGCGCACGGCGGGAAGATCTCGTCGCGGCCGGTGAGCCGGTCCGGCGCCGAAAGGCGCGGGAAGAACATCAGCGCATCGGCACTGTGGAAGGCCCAGTCGTCCAGTCCCTCGAAGGCCTGCTGCGCACCGCGCCAGGCCAGTGGCGGATCGACCAGCAGCAGCGCATGGTGCCGGCGGCAGAAACGCGCACCGACCACCAGCGCGCTGATGCCCACGTCGCGATCGCGCGTCGGCGGCGGCATGTAGAGGAAATTGAAGGCCGGCCCGCCCTGCAACGCGAAGAGCCCGCTGCGGCGCGCCTCGCTGCCGATCAGGTCGTAATCGGACAGCACCTCGCCGTCCTCGCCATCGCCATTGCATTCGACGTAACCGATCAGCGCCGAGGGATCGCGGCCGCGGGTGATGTCCGGTCGCACCGAGGGCAGCGGACCGCTCACCCGCACCAGATGCGAGGCCATCAGCTTGCGCGTCACATCGCGGGCCGAGCCGGGCAGGATGGAGACGCGGCGGAAGATCTCCTGTTCTTCGACCAGCTCCGAACCGCGCGCGCGCACACGCTGCACGACCAGGTTGAACAGGTCGGTGTCGTGGCGTTCGATGCCGTCGTGGTCCACCGAGGCACGCAGCGTTTCGCCGCTGCCGGGGCTGATGCCGGTGAGGGTCAACCGCTCACGACCGGCCGGCAGGTCGATGCTGGGCGCGCGTGCGCCGGAGGCGACCCGCACCACCACGGCGCG
The DNA here is from genome assembly GCA_964396335.1 of uncultured Steroidobacteraceae bacterium. Lineage (GTDB taxonomy): Bacteria > Pseudomonadota > Gammaproteobacteria > Steroidobacterales > Steroidobacteraceae > ZC4RG30. Next base: position 11,763 of record CAYNEX010000047.1, read on the forward strand.
GCGACCGCCATGCTCGAAGAACTGCTCGACGGCATGCGGCAGCAGGGAACCGTCCCACAGTCCGCCGAAGACCTGCTGGAAACGGGGGAAGTCCTCGATCTCGACGGGCTGGTCGACCGGCCCCTTCAGCGCGCGGCCGACGAACGCGACCACATCATGGGCCGCGGGCAGGATGAGCCCCTGGCCGGCAAGGGTTGCTCCGTCGGGATCGGAATCAGGAAAGGAAACGCTGGCTGGAAGGCCGGTGGAAAGGCCTGACCCCCAGAGCGCGGTCACCGGGCCGCGGACCTCACCGGCTGCCGGCGCGGATCCGAGGTGCCCTCGCGCCGCTGCTTTTCAGCGTCCGCGCGGGCCTGTTCTTCCTGCTTGCGGGCGATCTCGCCCAGCATGATCCGCAACCATTCCGAGAGCTTTGCCATGACGGCAAAGCATAACTCAGGTGGTCGGCGCCTGTCGCTGTTCGGCGACCGCTTCCTCGGCGGCGCGCTGTGCCGCCTGCAGTGCCGGATCGTCCGCACCATCCCAGTTGGCGCCTTCGGGCACGCGGTTCTCGACCCGCGGCGCGGCGGCGATCAACGTGTCGACGGTGTGCTCGACATCGGACACCGACACCACCAGGCCACGCGGCTGCTGCGCGATCCCGGCGACGCGATCCCAGTCGATGGCGCTGCCGCTGTCGGCCAGCTGCTTCTGGATGCGCTTGCTCAGCGTCTTCTGGATGATCTTCGGCCGCGACTTGCTCCAGTCGCGCTTGTCATCCTCGAGCACGTCATAGGCCTGCAGGAACAGCTCACCTTCGTGCCAGCCGAACACATAGGGCTGGTTCACCACCGTCACCGGCGTGCCCTTGCCCACCATCTCGAACAGCACCTCGACGTCTTCCGGATACATGCGGATGCAGCCGTGGCTGGTGCGCATGCCCACGCCATAGGGCTTGTTGGTGCCGTGGATCAGATAGGTGGGCCAGCCAAGCGTCATCTTGCGATGGCCGAGCGGATTGTCCGGACCGGCCGGGACCACGGCCGGCAGCGGATCACCATTCTTGCGATGCTCCTCGCGGATCGACGCGGTGGGTCGCCACGTGGGGTTCTTTTCCTTTGACACGATGGTGGTCTTGCCCTCGGGCGTCGACCAGCCCACCTTGCCGATGCCGATCGGGTGGGTATAGACCACCTGCGGCTCGCCCTTCTTCGGCGTCGGGAAATAGAACAGGCGCATCGCGGCCAGGTTCACCACGATGCCCTTGCGCTCGGCCGAGGGCAGCACGAACTGCGTCGGCACCACCACCTCGCGACCCACACCGGGCAGCCAGGGATCGACACCGGGATTGGCACGGACGATCTCGTCGTAGCCGAGGTTGAAACGGCGCGCGACGTCGGAGAGCGTGTCGTGCTCACCGATGATCACCACCTGCACGTGGCCGACCACATCGTCATCGGGACCGATCTCGAACCGGTGCGTGGCCACCGGCTCGTCGAGCACGATCTCGGGCTCGGGCGGTTCGACCGGTTCCGGCGGCGGGGCCTCCTGCAGGGGAGACATCGAGCAGGCAGCGAGCACCAGGCTCAGCGCACCCGCGGCGGCAAGGCTTTGCAGGCGGATCAGGCTCATGGGGCCGGATTATGGCACGTGCCGTACCGCAGCCCCACCAGTCGCTGTCCTACAACAGCAGCGGCTGGTCGGGCAGCTCGTTGGCGTCGCCTTTCGAATCGGGAAAATGCCGGTCGAGCAGCGCGGCCGCGGCATCCACCGCGGCCAGCGCGCCACCGGCGTAGTCACCGGCGCGGAATTTCTCCTCGACCATGCGGCAGATGCCATCCCAGTCGGACTGCGGCACCTTCCGCGCCAGGCCACGGTCGGCGACGATCTCGACCGCGTGCTCGGCCATCAGCACGTAGATCAGGATGCCGTTGTTGCGCTCGGTGTCCCAGACGCGCAGCTGGCTGAAAACTTCCAGCGCCCGTTCGCGCGGCGTGATGCGGGCGAACAGGTCACCGATGTCCAGCGCGTGTTCGGCGACGAAACGCAGCTCGCCGGGATGGCGCTTTTCCAGCGCCTCGATGCGCTGCTGGATCTGCTTCAGGACCGGCGCCGGATAACGCAGGCGCAGCAGCCAGAACGGGGTGAAGAGGTGCTGCAGGATGCGCATCACCACCTCCCCGAGGCGCCGCCGCCACCAAAGCCACCGCCCAGGCCGCCGCCGAAGCCGCCTCCGAAACCCCCGCCGCGACCGAATCCGCCGCCGCCCATGCCACCGAAGCCGCCGGGCCAGCCGCCCATGCCGCCACCGCCGCGCAGGTTGCGGCCCATGCCCATGAACAGCGAGAACAGGAAGGCCAGCACGCCGGCGCCGATGGCCATGCCGACGATCTGCGACACCAGCCAGACGAGCCCGCCGACCACACCGCCGGTGGCCAGCGCGCCAAGCGTGCGGCCGAAGATCGCGCGCAGCACACCGCCGCCGATCACCACGCCGAAGAACAGCAGCGGCAGCAGGCCACTGAAACGGTCCACCGGCCGGCGCCAGTTCGGATCCGGCGGCGGCAGCGGCTCGCCATCGATCACCTGCATCATGCGCGACAGGCCGGCGCTGACGCCGCCGTAGTAGTCCTGCTGGCGGAACAGCGGCGTGATGGTCTCGTCGATGATGCGTTTGGCGATGGCATCGGGCATCACGCCCTCCAGGCCATACCCCACCTCGATGCGCACGCGCCGGTCCTGCAGCGCCACCAGCAGGATGGCGCCGTCATCCACATCCTCCCGGCCGGGCTTCCAGGCCTCGGCGACACGGATGCCGTACTGCTCGATGGTCTCCGGCGCGGTGGTCTGCACCATCAGCAGCGCCACCTGCGAACCCTTGCGCTGCTCGAAGGCCATCAGGTTCTGTTCCAGCTCGGCCTGCTGGCCGGCGGTGAGGGTGCCGGTCTGGTCGATGACGCGCGCCGAGAACTCCGGCACCGGCTGCAGGGTCTGTGCAATGGCCGGTGACAGGACACCGGCCAGCACCAGGCTGGCCAGCAGCGCGCGCAGCATCAGTTGCCGAAGTCGACCCGTGGCGGAGTGCTGATCGCCGCCTCGTTCTCGACGCTGAAGTTCTGCTTCACGTCATGGCCGAAGATCTTCGCCGTCAGGTTCGACGGAAAGCGGCGCACGGTGCTGTTGTACTCCTGCACGCTCTGGATGTAGCGCTGGCGCGCCACGGTGATGCGGTTCTCGGTGCCTTCCAGCTGCGCCTGCAGGTCGCGGAAGTTCTGGTCGGACTTCAGCTGCGGATAGTTCTCGGCCACGGCGAACAGGCTGCGCAACGCCTGCGTCAACTCGCCCTGCGCGGCCTGGAAACGGCGCATGGCCTCCGGGTCCTCGAGCATCTCGGGCGTGAGCTGGATGGAACCGGTGCGGGCGCGTGCCTCGGTGACCCCGAGCAGCACGGTCTGCTCCTGTTCGGCGAAGGCCTTCACCGTCTCGACCAGGTTCGGGATGAGGTCGGCGCGCCGCTGGTACTGGTTCAGCACCTCGGACCATGCGGCCTTCACCGCCTCGTCCTGGGTCTGCAGGGTGTTGTAACCGCAGCCGGAAAGCAGAACCACCGCGCTGAGCACGGCGATCTTGAGAATGCGCATGGGGCTTCCTCCTTGCCTTGAGGGCGGACGCGACGCGCCAGCCAGGGAGGAATTGTTGCACGACGCGGGGCGGCCGTGCAGGGCCGCCGCTAGTGCAGCGTGGCCCAGTTGAGGATGCGGATCTGCTCGGCCGGCAGGTCGAGGTTGCGCGCCAGCAGGGTGCGCAGGTCGGCGGCCTCGCGCTGCGGACGCAGCGGCGCCCGCAGTTCGACCACGCCACGGTATTCATCCGGGGTGGTCAGCATGCCGTCGGTCACGAAATGGGCGTAATACTTGCGGGACATAGGAAAATAGCCCTCCACCCACAGGCTAGTTGCCGTGTCCCCGGGGCGCTGTGCGCCCGTCCACAGAACATGATTGATGCAGGATGAGCCGTTACCGTCCCCCTTCGAAACCCGCCTCGCGCTACATCACTCCCGCCGGCCACGCGCGCATGCTGGCCGAACTGAACCAGCTGTGGCGCGTCGAGCGCCCGCAGGTGACCGAGGCAGTCAGTGCCGCGGCCGCGCTCGGCGACCGCTCCGAGAACGCCGAATACATCTATGGCAAGAAACGCCTGCGCGAGATCGATTCGCGCGTGCGGCACCTGCGCAAGCGCCTCGACGGCATGGTGGTGGTGGATCGCCCGCCCTCGGACCCGGACCGGGTGTTCTTCGGCGCCTGGGTGACGCTGGAGCGCGAGGATGGTGAGGAAGTGCGCTACCGCATCGTCGGCCCGGATGAATTCGACATGGCCGAGGGTTACATCAGCATGGATGCGCCGCTGGCGCGCGCGCTGCTGGGCAAGCCGCTGGATGCGGAAGTCGCGGTGCACGCAGCGGGCCGGGAAGCCCGCTACGTGATCACGCAGATCAGCTACGAGGCGTGATCAGACCACACGCACGTTCTTGAACTGCCAGGGATCGGACAGGTCGATGTCCTCGGCGAACAGGCGTTCGCGGTCGGACAGCGGCGACCAGTCGGTGTAGGCGCCGGTGACGGTGCCGAGGTAGGGCCTGCAGATCTCGAGCATGCGGCGATGGTCGAGTTCATCCGGCTCGACCATGCCGCGGTCCGGGTTCTCGATCGCCCAGATGATGCCGGCCAGCACGGCCACGGTGACCTGCAGGCTGGTGGCATTGTTGTAGGGCGCCAGCTTGCGGGCCTCGTGCACGCTCAGCTGCGAACCGAACCAGTAGGCATTCTTCTTGTGGCCGGCCAGCAGCACACCGAGCTCGTCGATGCCATCGGTGATGTCATCCATCAGGATGCGCTTCTTCTCCTGCATGTGCCAGTTGCGGCCGGCCAGCTCGTGCACCGACAGCACCGCCGAATCACTCGGGTGGTAGGCATAGTGCGAGGTGGGGCGGTAGACCACGTCACCATGTTCCTTCACGGTGTAGTAGTCGGCGATCGAGATCGACTCGTTGTGCGTGATCAGGAAGCCGTGGATCGGGCCGGCCTTCGGCGTCCAGGTGCGCACGCGCGTGGCGGCGCCCGGCTGGTTCAGGTAGATGGCGGCGCCGCAGCCGAAGTCATGGCGCTTGGCATCACGCGGGAAGTTGCGCTCATGCGAACCCCAGCCCAGCTCGGCCGGCTGGCAGCCTTCCGAGACGAAGCCGTCGACCGACCAGGTGTTGACGAACTCGCCGACCTGCTTGGGCTTGTCGGTGACCTGGGTGTCGCGCTCGGCGATGTGGATCACCTTCACGTTCAGCGCGCGCGCCAGCGATGCCCACTCCTCGCGGGTGGCCGGATCGGGCTTGTCCGGTTGCACGCCGATGTCGTGCTTGAGCGTCAGCAGCGCTTCCTTGACGAAGTGCGACACCAGGCCCGGGTTCGCGCCATGCGTGATCACCGCGGTCGGGTTCTTTTCCGTCAGGTCGCTGCGCAGCGACAGCGCATCCTCGCGCAGCGCGTAGTTGGTGCGGCGCGCCGGCGGCACGGTGGGATCGGTGTAACCACCGGCCCAGGGCTCGATGCAGGTGTCGATGTACATCGCGCCGCGCTCCCAGCAGTGCTTGATCAGCGCCACGCTGGAGACATCGACCGACAGGTTCACGAGGAAATCGCCACGCCCCAGCACACCATCGAGCACGCGACGGTAGTTCTCGCGCACCAGCGGCTCGACGATGAAGCGCACGCCGTACTGTTCGGCTTCGGCGCGTCCGGCCTCATCCGCGGTGATGATGACGATGCGTGAGGCCGGAATGCCCACGTGCCGCAGGATCAGCGGCAGCACACCCTGCCCGATGCTGCCGAAGCCCAACATCACCATGCGACCCGGGAAATCCACGTAAACCTTGTCAGTCATTTTCGTTGCTGTACCTCGGAGGGTTGATCTAGCTTCTGCCAGCCGGGCGGCAGGGTGTTCTCGAAGCCGGGCAGCTGCTCGACTCGCCGCAGCCAGCGCGCGAGCTGCGGGTAGTGCACCTCGGCCGGCAGGAAACGGCTGGCCAGTTCGCTGGCACCGGGCTGCAATAAGGCATGATGCAGGACGCGGATGCAAGGAAAAATCGCGATGTCCGCCGCCGAGGGCGCATCACCGACGATCCAGTCGCCCTGCGCCAGCCG
>CAYNEX010000048.1:0-17704 GCA_964396335.1 uncultured Steroidobacteraceae bacterium
GCGAACAGGCCGGAGAAACGCAGGCGGCCAAGGTCCACCACGGCGGCCATGCGGCCGATGGTGGCGAGCAGGCCATGGTGCTGGTAGCGGAAGGGCGTGGTGGCGCGGCCGGCAAGCCGGTCGGTGATCACGCGTGCGACGTGGTTGCCCATCTGCTTGGCGGCCGGTGCGATACCGGGCACCGGGCCGGCTTCCGACTGCACGGCGGCCAGGTCACCGGCGACGAAGATCTCCGGATGGCCGGGAACGGAAAGATCGGCATTCACCGGCACGCGACCGCTGCGGTCCAGCGGCACGCCCAGCGTGCGCGCCAGCGGTGAAGCCGTGACGCCGGCCGCCCACAGCACGGTGCGCGCAGGCAGCGGTTGCTCGCCGACGCGCACGCCTTTTTCGTCCACGTGGGTGATCGGCGTGCCGGTGCGCACCGTCACGCCCAGCTTCTCCAGCTGGCGCTGCGCGCTGGATGACAGATCTTCCGGGAAGGCAGGCAAAACGCGCGGTCCGGCTTCCACCAGCACCACGCGCGCGCTCGACGGATCGATGCGCCGGAATTCGCCGCGCAAGGTATGCCGCGCGATCTCGGCCAGCGTGCCCGCCAGTTCCACGCCGGTGGGGCCACCGCCGACGATGACGAATGTCAGCAGCGCTTCGACATCCTTCGGGTCGCTGCTGCATTCCGCTTTCTCGAAGGCGGTGAGGATGCGTGCGCGGATTGCCAGCGCATCATCGAGCGTCTTCAGGCCCGGCGCGAAGCGCGCCCAGTCGTCATGGCCGAAGTACGCGTGCGAGACGCCGGTGGCGACGATCAGGTAGTCGTAATCCAGCGCATCCTCGCCCACATGAACACGGCGTGCCGCCGCATCGATGCGCGTGACCTCACCCAGCTGCACCGTGACATTGGCCTGCTTGCGCAGGATGTGCCGCAGCGGCGCGGCGATCGACGGTGCCGCCAGACCCGCGGTGGCCACCTGGTACAGCAGCGGCTGGAAGGTGTGGTGGTTGTAGCGGTCGATCAGCACGATGTCGGCGGCCGCGCGCCGCAGCGCGCGGACCGCCCAAAGGCCGGCAAACCCGCCGCCGATGACGACGACGCGGGGGCGGGTGGGTGTGGAAGCGATCCCTGCTTCCGTCATGATCAGGCCAGGGTGATGCCGGCGCTGCTGAAGGGCAGCTCGTACACCGTCCTGCCGGTGAGCTGCGCGATGGCATTGGCGACCGCCGGCGCGATCGGCGGCGTGCCCGGTTCGCCGACGCCGGTGGGCGCATTGGTCGAGGGCACGATGTGCACCTCGATCTTCGGCATCTGGCCCATGCGCAGCACCGGATAGTCGTGGAAGTTCGACTGCTGCACGACGCCGTCCTTCAGCGTGATGGCGCCGGTGGCCGCAGCGGCCAGGCCGTAGACGATGCCGGATTCCATCTGCATCGCGACGATGTTCGGGTTCACGGCGATGCCGCAATCCACCGCGCAGACGACGCGCTCCACCTTGAAGCTGTTGCCGCGCTGGCTGACTTCGACGATCTCGGCCACCACCGAATTGAACGACTCGTGCAGCGCCACGCCGCGTGCGGTGCCCTTCGGCAGCTCGGTGCCCCAGCCGGCCTTTTCGGCGGCGAGGTTCAGCACGGCGAGGTGACGGGGATGTTTCGCCAGCAGGCTGCGACGCAGTTCCAATGGATCCTGTTCCGTGCCACGCGCGATCTCGTCGAGGAATACCTCCACCGCATAGGCCGTGTGGGTGGAGCCCACAGAGCGCCACCACAGGACGGGCACGTCGAGCCTGGTGGTGTGCAGCTCGACCGACAGGTTCGGGATGTCGTAGGGCAGGTTGGCCGCGCCCTCCACCGAGGTGTTGTCCACCGGCGCGCCGGTGTCGAGCGGCGTGCCCGCGGCGATGGACTGGCCGACGATGCGCTGGCGCCAGGCCTGGATGCGGCCCTTGTCGTCCACCGTGGCAGCCAGCGCATGCAGGTAGGCGGGGCGATAGAAGCCGGCGCGCATGTCATCCTCGCGCATCCACACCAGTTTCACCGGCCGGCCGCTGCCGTCGGCCTTGGCAATCGCGACGGTATCTGCGAGGTAATCGGACCAGGCATTGCCGCGACGGCCGAAGCTGCCGCCGGCGTAGAGCATGTGAATCTTCACCTGCTCGGGCTTCAGCCCCAGCATGCCGGCCACGACGTTCTGGTCGCCGGTGTGGAACTGCTCGCCGTTCCAGATCTCGCAGCCGTCGGAATTGATCTGCACCACCGCGTTCATCGGCTCCATCGCGGCATGCGCGAGGAAGGGGAACTGGTAGCTGGCGTTGAAGGTGCGGGCCTCTTCGACTGCCAGCGCGGCGTCGGCATCGCCTTCCTTGCGCGCCGGGAGCCCGGGCGTTCCGGCCAGTTCGCGGTACTGCGCGAAGATCTCGCTGCTGCCCCGGGTGAAGGCCTTGCTCTCATCCCAGGTGATCTGCAGCGCATCGCGCGCCTTCTTCGCCGACCAGGTGTCGGTGGCGAGCACGGCCACGCCCTCGCGCACCGGGCTCTTGAAGTGCACCACGTTGACCACATTCGGCATGGCCTTCGCGGCGGCGGCATCGAAGCTCTTCACCGTGGCGCCGAAGCGCGGCGGCATCGCCACCACGGCCATCAGCATGCCGGGCAGGCGGATGTCCTGCGTGAACACGGCGGTGCCGCTGGACTTCTCGTAGGCATCCAGGCGCTGCGCATCGCGGCCGATCAGCGTGAACTGTGCGGCGTCCTTCAGCTGCACATTGGCGGGCACGGGCAGTTCGGCGGCGGCCTTCACCAGTTCGCCGAAAGTGATGCTGCGGCCGCTGGCGGCATGCTGCACGATGCCCTGGCTGATGCTGATCTCGCCGGCCGGCACGTCCCAGCGCGCGGCGGCGGCCGAGACCAGCATCGCGCGCGCGGTGGCACCGGCCTTGCGCATCGGTTCCCAGTACGCGGCGATCGTGGTGCTGCCACCGGTGCCCTGCATCATGCCGCCGAAGGCGGGGTTGCCATACAGCTTCACGTCCGCCGGCGCCGCTTCGATGACCACCTGCTTCCAGTCGGCGTCCAGTTCCTCGGCCACCAGCGTGGCAAGGCCGGTGTAGGCGCCCTGGCCCAGTTCGGTGTTCGGCGAGAGCACCACCACGCGGCTGTCGGTGCCGATGCGCAGGAACTGGTTCGGTGCCAGCGCGGTGCCCGTCTGCGGGCCGCCGGAGCAGGCGCTCATCATCGGCGCGCTGCCGAGAACGGCCAGCGTCAGGCCGGCGCCTTTCAGCACATCGCGGCGATTGAAGCCTGGAAGCGCATCGGCGTTGACGACGCGCACATCGGCCAGGTCCCGGCGGATCAGGTTCTTCATGGTGCCTCAGCTCAGGGTGGCGGCGGCGCGCTGGATGGCGGCGCGGATGCGGGCATAGGTGCCGCAGCGGCAGATGTTGCCGTTCATCGCCGCATCGATCTGCGCATCGCCGGGTTTCGGGTTCTGCTGCAGCAGCGCGGTGGCGCTCATGATCTGGCCGGACTGGCAGTAGCCGCACTGGGGCACGTTTTCGGCCACCCAGGCATCCTGCACGGCCTTGCCCACCGGGTCGGTGGCCACGCCCTCGATGGTGGTGATCTTCTTGCCCACCGCCGCCGCCACCGGCAGCACACAGCTGCGCGTGGAGGCGCCGTCCAGGTGCACGGTGCAGGCGCCACACTGGGCCATGCCGCAGCCGAACTTGGTGCCGGTGAGGGCCAGCGCATCGCGCAGCACCCAGAGCAGGGGAGTGTCTTCGGCCACATCGGCGGTGAGTTGCCGGCCATTGACGTCGAGCGTGATCATCGGGGATTCCTTCGCGCATGAACTGCGGACGTCGCCATTATCCTACAATCGTGCGGCATGAAAGACGCAGCAGTGAATGACGAATCGGCGCTGATCGCGCAGGCCTTGGCGTGGCGCGAAGCCGGTCAGCGCGTGGCGCTGGCCACGGTGGTGTCCACCTGGGGCTCCGCTCCCCGGCCGGCCGGCAGCCTGCTGGTCTGCAATGAGTCCGGGCAGTTCGCAGGATCCGTGTCCGGCGGCTGCGTCGAGGTAGCGGTGATCGAGGCCGCCACCGAGGTGATGCGCGATGGCGCGCCGCGGATGCTGGATTTCGGCGTCAGCGACGAGCTGGCCTTCAGCGTCGGCCTGGCCTGCGGTGGCCGCATCCGCGTCTGGGTGGAGCCGCTGGAAGGTTCGCGCCAGGGGCTGGCGCATGCGCTGCTGGATGCACGGCGCGAGGCGCGGCCGGTGGTGCTGTTGACGCCGCTGGATGGTGGCGTGCAGCGGCTGCTCGATCCGTCGAAGCTGGAACTGCTGGCACTGACCGAGCCGGAACTGGCGGCAGCCGCGCGCGCGGCGCTGGCGCGCGATCGCGTGCAGCTGGTCGGCGAGGGTGCATCCGAGGTGATGATCTCGCCACACAACCCGCCGCTGCGCATGGTCGTGGTGGGCGCCGTGCATATCAGCGAAGCGCTGTGCGTGATGGCGCGCGAAGCCGGGTATGCGGTGACGGTGATCGACCCGCGCGCCGCCTTCCTGCGGCCGGAACGCTTTCCCGGCGTGAAGCTGGTGAACGATTGGCCGAAGGAAGCCTTCGCCGAATTGAAGCCGGACTCGCGCACGGCCGTGGTGCTGCTCACGCACGATCCGAAGATCGATGATCCGGCGCTGCTGGCGGTGCTCGACTCACCCGCGTTCTACATCGGTGCGCTGGGCTCCACCCGCACGCATGCCAAACGCCTGCAGCGGCTGATCGAAGCCGGTGTGGATGAGGTGGCGCGGGCGCGCATCTTCGGGCCCGCCGGTCTGTCGATCGGGGCGCGCACACCGGCCGAGATTGCGATCTCGGTGCTGGCGCAGGTCACGCAGCAACTGCGCGTCGAGCCGCAGGCCAGCAAGTAATTTAGCCGCCCGATAAAAAACCGGCCGCACAAAGGGCGGCCGGGCAGATCGTCAGCTCCTGTGCCAGATCAATTGGCAGACGGCGGCGCCGGATTCGGTGCCACCGGGGCCGGGGCGGAAGAAGGCGCAGAAATGCTGCTGTCCACATCCGACGAACCCGACTTCACGACGATCTTGTTGTCGACACTCTTCACGCCATCCGCGGCCTTGGCGATGCGCTCGGCGCTGCTGCGCTCCGCGACCGAGTCGGCCGTGCCTGAGAGTGTGACGACACCATTGCGGGCATCGACATTCACATCGAGGCCCTCAACGTCCGAGGAGCTCAGCAGTCCCGACTTCACCTTCGCGACGATGGCGGCGTCATCGACGGCCTGGCCCATCGAGCGGTCTGCCTGCGCGGTTTCCGCGCGGGCCTTGTCGGCGTCGTCGGCCATGGCCGGGCTCATGGCCAGACCGGTGACGACGGCGGAGGCAAGGGTGGCTGCGAGCAGGTTGTGTTTCTTCATGGGGGTGCTCCGTCTTCACTTTCGATTTCGTTGGAGCACAGGGTGGCGGAAAGGCTTCGACCGTGGCACTCGCGGGGGATCAATCAGAAGGTAGGATTCGTCCGAAAGCTGTCGCGCCGGAAAGACAGCCGGTCATGCAAGAGGGACGGGTACAGGGAGGTGCCGATCGATGAACGGGAAAGTCAGGGTCGTTGCGGCACTGGTGCTGGGGGTTGTGCTCGGCTCGATCGCGATCCGGCTTCAAACACCGGGAACGCCGGAGGGTTTGAGGCAGCCCGGAGAGATTGCAGCGGTGCAGCCGGTAGAGGTTCCGACCGCATCCGCACCTGCCCCGGTCTTGCCGGTGACAGAAGCGAAGGAATCAGTCGCCATGGTGGCGCGCGAAGCAACTCGCGAATCTCCATTCGCCAACGCCTCGCATTCGTCACCGGGCTATTCCAGGAAGCCGATGCCGGTGGACTTTGAAATCCATGTGCAATTCATGAGCATCGGTGCGGCTCGCGAGATGGGCGAAGAACGGCAGGTGCAGAACTTCCAGGCCCAGCATGAGCTGACGGACGAAGAACTCGCCCAGGTGATCGAAGCCGGAACGGCGGCGCTGCGGTCGGACCGGGCCTTCCAGAAGGCCGGCATGAAAGCCATCTGCGAACGAGGCAGGACATTCAGGAGTGTCGAAGAGCTGGGCGCCGCGCTCAATGAGGAGATCGCCAGGGTGGAGGCGAACCAGGAAGAACTGGCGCGCAATGCGATGCAGCAGCTTGATCCGGTGGTGTCCATGAAGATCAGGGACAAGGTTCTTCACCGACCGCGCGGGGACATGACCGCCGCCGACCTGGCAGTCATCATGGCGATGCGGAACCATGGACTCGAGACCGAGCTCGAGCGCGTCTGCAGCCAGGCGAGGTAGTCGAGGCGGTTGCGGGAGGCTGGCCGGGCCGAGGGAAGAGGTGGCGCTCCCTACCGGATTCGAACCGGTGTACTAGCCTTGAGAGGGCTATGTCCTGGGCCTCTAGACGAAGGGAGCGTAAGCCGTCGGCAGTTTGCCGTGGCGGACTGGCAAGGCGCGGTATTATAGGCGGCCTGCAAACACTCACAAGTCTTTCATTCGTCCGGAAAAGCGACCTTTGACTTCAGATTCCGACGCCAGCCCGGCCCCGGCAGGCTCGTTGCGCGTGATTCCGCGTGCCGAGCACCCCATTTCGCGCCAGCAGATCTCCCAGAATGCCCTCCGCGTGCTCTACAGGCTGCGGGAAGCCGGCCACCAGGCCTTCCTGGTGGGTGGCTGCATCCGCGACCTGATGCTCGGGGTGGTCCCCAAGGACTTCGACGTGGCCACCAGCGCCCGTCCGGAGGAGGTCAAACGCTGCTTCCGCAACTGCCGCCTGATCGGCCGGCGTTTCCGCCTGGCCCATGTGTTCTTCGGGCACGAGATCATCGAGGTGGCCACCTTCCGGGCCGCCAGCGCGCCCCTGCCCGGTGAGGAGACCGAGGACGACCCGGACATCCTGCTCGAGGTGGGGGCCAGCGAGGACAACCCCGAGACCGAGGCCGAGGAGGACGCCGCCCGCGAGCGCGACGCCCAGGACGACGGCGATCGCGTCTTCGATGAGCAGGGCCGCATCCTGCGCGACAACACCTACGGCACCATCGAGGAAGACGTCTGGCGCCGCGACTTCGCCTGCAACGCGCTGTACTACAGCATCGAGGACTTCTCGGTGCGCGATTACGTCGGCGGCGCCGAGGATGTGCTGGCCAAGCGCCTGCGCCTGATCGGCGACCCGGTGCAGCGTTACCGCGAGGACCCGGTGCGCATGCTGCGTGCCGCGCGCTTCGAGGCCAAGCTCGATTTCACGCTCGACCCGGCCACCGAGGCACCGATCGCGCAGCTGCGCGACCTGCTGAACGAGGTGCCGGCCGCGCGCCTGTTCGACGAGACGCTGAAGCTGTTCCTGACCGGCCATGGCGTGCGCTCGCTGGAAGTGCTGCGCCGGCGCGGCCTGCTCGGCGTGCTGTATCCGTCGGTGGAAAAGAGCCTGGCGCAGAACCCCGGCGGTCCGGTGGAGCAGCTGCTGATCGCGGGCCTCGCCAACACCGACGAGCGCGTGCGCGCCGGCAAGTCGGTGACGCCGACCTTCCTGTTCACGCTGCTGCTGTACGGACCCATCGCGGCCCACATCGAGCGGCAGCCGGCGGAGAAGTGGGGCGATGTGTCGACCATTCTCGATGCCTGCGACACCGCGCTGCGCGAGGCGCAGAAGCACGTCACCATCCCGAAGCGTTTCTCGCTCGGCGTGCGCGACATGTTCGCGCTGCAGCCGCAGCTGGAGCGTCCGCGCAGCCGCCGCGTGCTGCGCATGATCGAGCAGCCGCGCTTCCGCGCCGCCTACGACCTCCTGCTGCTGCGTGCCCGCGTGGGCATGGCGCCGCAGGAACTGGCGGACTGGTGGACGGCGCTGCAGTCGGCCAACCCGGATACCCGCATGGAGATGGCGCTGGCGCTGGAAGCCGCCCGCGGCCATCGCGGTGGTGCCGCCAGCGACACCAGCGGGAGCGGTGAGGACGAGGACGGTCGTCCGCGGCGTCGCCGTCGCCGGCGTCGGCGCTGACATGTCCGAGGGGAGGGGTCTGTGGATGCCGGCCTATGTCGGCGTCGGCAGCAACCTGGGGGATCCGGCTGCCCGCGTGCGTGCCGCCTTCGGGGCGCTGGCTGGACTGCCGCAGACGCAGCTGATCGCGACCTCGCGCCTGTATCGCACCGCGCCCTTCGGTCCGGTGCCGCAGGGGGATTTCATCAATGCGGTGGCGGGGCTGCTGACGCAGCTTGGCGCGGAGGACCTGCTGCGGCAGCTGCGCGCCATCGAGACCGCCGCCGGGCGGGTACGCGAGCAGCGCTGGGGCCCGCGCACGCTGGATCTTGACCTGCTGGTCTATGGCGACCAGCGCATCGATACCCCGGACCTGACAGTGCCGCATCCCGGCATCGCCGAGCGCGGTTTTGTGCTGGCGCCGCTGCTTGATCTGGCGCCGACGCTGGAGATTCCGGGCATGGGCCGCGTCGAGACGCTGCATGGCCGGCTGCAGGATTCCGGCATCCTCGAAGTGATCGCGGCATGAGCGTTTCGATCCCGCATCGTTACATCGTGATCGAGGGTGCCATCGGCGTGGGCAAGACCAGTCTTGCGCGCCGCCTGGCCGCCACGCTGAATGCGCAGCTGGTGCTGGAGCAGGCCGAGGAAAACCCGTTCCTGGAGCGTTATTACCGCAATCCCGGTGTGGGTGCGTTGCCGGCGCAGCTGTATTTCCTGTTCCAGCGCGCGCAGCAGCAGGCTTCGCTGGTGCAGCACGACCTGTTCGGCAGCGTGCGCGTGGCCGACTACCTGCTGGCCAAGGACGACCTGTTCGCGCGCATGACGCTGGACGAGCAGGAATATGGGCTTTATCGCCAGGTGCACGAGCGCCTCGCCATCGATGCGCCGCAGCCGGACCTGGTCATCTACCTGCAGGCGCCGGTGGACGTGCTGCTCGACCGCATCGCGCGTCGCGGCATCCCGCACGAGGCGCTGATCGACCGGGCGTACCTGACGCGCCTGAACGAGACCTACGCGCGTTTCTTCCACGCCTATGCCGGCAGCCCGCTGCTGATCGTCAATGCCGCCAACATCGACCTGGTGGGCAACGACGCGGACTACGAGGAGCTGCTGGGGCAGATCGGCCGGACGGTGCGGGGCCGTCTCTACTACAATCCCCTGCGCCACAAGGGGTTGTAGGGATGTATACCCAGTTGCAGTTGCGCGATGCGGCCCGGCCGCCGGTCAACCTCTCCACGCTCAATCGCATGCGCGAGGAGGGCGAGCCCATTGCGGCGGTCACCTGCTATGACGCCAGCTTTGCCGTGCTGGTCGACCAGGCCGATGTCGACCTGGTGCTGGTGGGCGATTCCCTGGGCATGGTCATCCAGGGCCATGACACCACCGTGCCCGTTACCGTCGATGACATCATCTATCACACGCGCGCGGTGGCGCGCGGCTCCTACCGGCCCTTCCTGGTGGCCGACCTGCCGTTCATGAGCTACTCCTCGCCCGATGTGGCGCTGGCCAACTCGGTGCGGCTGATGCAGGAGGGCGGGGCGCGCATGGTGAAGCTGGAAAGCGGCGCCGAGCAGCTGCGCATCGTCGAGGTGCTGGCCGGGCACGACATCGCCGTGTGTGCGCACCTGGGCCTGAAGCCGCAGTCGGTGCACAAGACCGGCGGCTTCCGCGTGCAGGGCCGGCAGAAGGATGCGGCCGAGCGCATCGTGCAGGACGCGAAGGACCTGGAATCCGCCGGGGCTGACATCGTGCTGCTCGAATGCGTGCCGAACGAAGTCGGCCGCGCGGTGACCGAGGCCCTGCATGTGCCGGTGATCGGCATCGGCGCCGGTCCCGACGTCAGCGGCCAGATCCAGGTGCTGTACGACATCCTCGACATCACGCCGGGTCGCAAGCCGCGTTTCGTGCGCAATTTCATGACCGGGCTCGATTCTCCGCAGGCCGCGCTGTCCGCCTTTGTGCGGGCGGTGAAGGACCGCAGCTATCCCGGCCCCGAGCACTGCTTCTCCTGATGCAGGTCCTTGATCGCATCGCTCCACTGCGCGAAGTGGTGCGCAAGTGGCGCGCCGCCGGCGAGCGGGTGGGACTGGTGCCCACCATGGGTTCGCTGCACGACGGCCACCTGAGCCTGCTGACCGCGGCGCGCGAGCATGCCGACCGCGTCATCACCACCGTGTTCGTCAATCCGCTGCAGTTCGGTCCCGGCGAGGATTTCGAACGCTATCCGCGTTCTCCCGAAGAGGACGAACGCTTGCTGCAAGGCGCCGGCTGTGACCTGTTGTTCGCGCCGCCGGTGAGCGAGATCTATCCGGACGGCGGGCGCAGCGCCACGCGCATCACGGTCGAGTCGCTGGCGGACATCCTCGAGGGCAGCTTCCGTCCCGGCCATTTCGACGGGGTAGCCACCGTGGTGGCCAAGCTGTTCGGCATGGTGCAGCCGGATGTGGCGGTGTTCGGCGAGAAGGACTACCAGCAACTGGCGGTGATCCGCCGCATGACCGCGGACCTGGACATCCCCGTCACGATCATCGGTGCGCCGACGGTGCGCAGCGAGGACGGCCTGGCGATGAGCTCGCGCAACCGTTATCTCAGCCAGGCTGAACGTGCGATTGCGCCGCGCATCTACGCGGCGCTGCGCGAAGCGGCGCGTCGCATCGAAGGCGGCGAGCGGGATCTCGCGGCGGTGTCCGCACAGGGCATGCAGGCGCTGCGTGACGCGGGCATGGTGCCGGACTACTTCGAAGTGCGGGACGCGCACAGCCTGCTCGAGCCGGCGCCGCAGGCGCGCGAGCTGGTGGTGCTGACCGCGGCACGCCTGGGCAAGGCCAGGCTGATCGACAACCTGCGCGTCACACGCCCCTGACCGGTTGATCCGGCCCACCACCGGCAGGCGCGGGTCGGGCGCTTATACTGGACGGCGTCATGCTGCTTCCACGCGAGATCTTCACCGCGGCCCAGGTCCGGCAACTGGAGGCCGCGGCTGTTGCCGGCGGCATTCCCGGCTACACCCTGATGAAACGCGCCGGCGCGGCCGCGTTCAACGCGCTGCGCCAGCGCTGGCCGCTGGCCCGCTCGCTGGCGATCGTCGCGGGCCCCGGCAACAACGGCGGCGACGGCATGGTGCTGGCGCGCCTTGCGCACCAGGCCGGCCTCGATGTGCAGGTGCTGCTGGTGGCGGAGCCTTCGCATCTGTTCGGCGAGGCGCGCGAGGCCTGGGACGAGCTGCGCGCCAGTGGCGTGGAGCCCCGGGATTTCGACGCCGCGGTGCTGTCACGCGCGGATGTGATCGTCGATGCGCTGCTGGGCATCGGCGTGCGTGGTGACCTGCGGCCCGGATTGCGCGAGATCATCGAGGCCATCAATGCGTCGGGCCGGCGGGTGTTTGCCATCGACCTGCCTTCGGGTCTGGATCCGGACACCGGCCATGCGCTGCCGGCGGTGCGCGCCACCGCCACCATGACCTTCATCGCGCTGAAGCAGGGCCTGTTCCTGGGCGACGGGCCGGAATACGCCGGCGACATCCAGTTCGACGGCCTGCAGGTCAACCGCGCGCCGATCGAGCCGGCATTGCGCCGGCTCACCTATGACTCGCTGGCCGAGGTGCTGACGCCGCGTCCGCGGCAGAGCCACAAGGGCCAGTTCGGACGCGTGCTGGTGCTCGGCGGTGGCACGGGCATGCCCGGTGCCGTGCGGCTGGCGGCCGAGTCCGCGCTGCGCGTCGGCGCCGGCCTCGTCACCGTCGGCAGCCTGCCGGAACACCTGGTGGCCGTGACCGCGGCGCGTCCTGAGTTGATGTTCCGCGCGATCCGCGATGCCGATGATGTGGCCGACGCCATGGCCAACGCCGATGTGATCGCCGTGGGACCGGGCCTCGGCCGCGATGCCTGGGCCGAGGCCGTGCTGTCCGCCGTGATCGCGAAGCGCCGGCCGGGCCAGCGCATCGTTGCCGATGCCGACGCACTGAACCTGCTCGCCACCGACTCGCGTCAGGTCCGGCTGGATGACTGGGTGCTGACGCCGCATCCCGGCGAAGCGGCGCGCCTGATGGGCGTGAACACGGACGAGGTCCAGCACAACCGCCTTGCGGCGCTGCGCACGCTGTGCACGCAGCGTGGCGGTGTGATGGTGCTGAAGGGCGCCGGCACGCTGATCGGCGCTGCCGGGGAGGTGCCGCGGCTCTGTGACCACGGCAATCCCGGCATGTCCGCACCGGGCATGGGTGATGTGCTCACCGGTGCGGTGGCCGGCCTGCTGGCGCAGAGCAGCCAGACTTTCGAAGCGGCCGCGGCGGCCGTGTATGCGCATGCGGTGGCCGGTGACCATTGCGCGCGTTCCGGGCTGCGCGGACTGCTGGCCTCCGAAGTCGCGCAGGAACTGCGCGTGGTGCTGGCACAGCTGCCATGAATTCCACGATGACCGATACGCAGGGCGAGGCCGCGCGATGGCTGTCACTGGCGGATGAAGAGGCGACGCTGCAATTCGCGGCAACCCTGGCGCGCGCGCTGCCCGCGGACGAGCAGCCGCTGGTGCTCTACCTGCACGGTGACCTCGGCGCCGGCAAGACCACACTGGCGCGCGGCATGCTGCACGCGATGGGCGAGCGCGGTGCGGTGCGCAGTCCGACCTACGGACTGATTGCCGAATACCAGCCACAGGGACGACGCGTGATGCACCTGGACCTGTATCGCCTCAACGATCCGGATGAACTGCATGCGCTGGGACTTGCGGATCACCTGCCCGGCAGCAGCCTGTGGCTGATCGAATGGCCGGACAAGGGTGAGGGCGGTGGCCTGCCAGCCGCCGATGCGCATGTGGACCTGGAGCCGCAAGGCACCGCGCGGCGCGTGCGCATCCGTCCGGCCAGCGCCCGCGGCGCTGCGTGGGCGCGCGCCTCTGGCGCAGATTCCGCATGATGAAATCTGCCTATCCCTATATTTTTATTGAAAATTAATCCTCAGGGGCATACAGTCGCGCCAATGAGGGCATGGCGCGGTTCATTCCTGGTACTCGCGATCTGCATGCTGCTGGCCGGCCAGGTGGGCGCGGCGCGGCTGCGCGATGCTGCCCTGACGGCGCCGGCGAGCGACTCCGCCCGCCTGGTGCTCGATCTCACCGACGCGCCCGGCAAGCCCAACATCTTCACCATGACCGGCCCGCATCGCCTGGTCATCGACCTGCCGAAAACCAGCGCCGCGCAGGGACTGAAGCTGCCCAGGGCCGCAGGCCCGGTGCGCGCCCTGCGCCAGGGTGCGCAGGCCAACGGCGCGTTGCGCGTGGTGCTGGAACTGACGCAGCCGGTCAAGTGGGAATCGCGCCTCGAGGGCAGGAAGCTCATCGTCGACCTCGGCCGCGTCGGTGCAGCCTCCAGCATGGCCGCTGCCGAGGCGCCCGCAGCGCCGCCGAAGCCGGTGCGCGCCGCGCACGCGCCCACCGATGCCGGTCGCGACATCATCGTGGCCATCGATCCCGGCCATGGCGGCAAGGACCCGGGCGCACTGGGTCCCGGCGGCACGCGCGAGAAGGATGTGGTGCTGGCCATCTCCAAGGCGCTGGCCAAGCGCATCAATGCCGAGCCGGGAATGAAGGCCTATCTGACCCGCGAGGATGACCGCTTCATCGTGCTGCGCGACCGCTACCAGCTGGCGCGCAAGGCCGGCGCGGACCTGTTCATCTCCGTGCACGCCGATGCCAACCCGAAGAGCAACATCACCGGCTCGTCGGTGTATGTGCTGTCGTCGAAGGGCGCCTCCAGCGAGGCGGCGCGGCTGCTGGCCGAACGCGAGAACGCCGCCGACCTGAAGGGCGGCATCAAGCTCTCGGAGCAGCCCGATGACCTGGCCTCGGTGCTGATGGAGGTGTCGCAGACCGCCACCATCGGCGCCAGCGGTGCCGCCGCGGAACTGGTGCTGTCGCAGCTCGACCGCGTCGGCACCATCCGCAAGACCCAGGTGCAGAATGCCGGCTTCATGGTGCTGAAGGCGCATGACATTCCCTCGATGCTGATCGAGACCGCCTTCATCTCGAACCCGGGCGAGGAAAAGAAGCTGCGCACACCCTCGCACCAGCAGGCCATCGCCGATGCCATCTTCAAGGGCGTGAAGGCGTATTTCCTCGAACACCCGCCGGATGGCACCCTGTTCGCGCACCAGCGCGGCCAGAAGCAGGGTGGCGCTCCGCTGGTGGCGGCGCGCGAAGCGCCGTAAGGGCCGCTCTCTCTTCCATCCGGGGGAAGGCCGGCCGGGCCCCGGCCGGGTAAGATGCCCCGCTCCATGGGCATCCAGATCCTCCCTTCTCACCTCGTTGACCAGATCGCCGCCGGCGAGGTGGTCGAGCGCCCGGCCTCCGTCATCAAGGAGCTGGTCGAGAACGCGCTGGATGCCGGTGCCACCCGCATCGACATCGACATCGAGGCCGGCGGCACCAGCCTGATCCGCATCGCCGACAACGGCATCGGCATGCCGGCCGATGAACTGGCGCTGGCGCTGACGCGCCATGCCACCAGCAAGATCGCCAGCCTCGACGACCTGGCAGCCGTGGAGACACTGGGTTTCCGTGGCGAGGCACTGCCATCGATCGCCGCGGTGGCGCGCCTGCGGCTGGTCTCGCGCCATCGCGACGCCGACATGGCCTGGGAGATCCAGGCTCAGGATGGCCGCATCGGCGAACCGCGTCCGGCGGCGCTGAACGAGGGCACCGTGGTCGAAGTCCGCGACCTGTTCTTCAACGTGCCGGCGCGACGCCGTTTCCTGCGCACCGAGACCACCGAGGCCACGCAGGTGGCGCGCATGGTCGAACGGCTGGCGCTGTCGCGGCCGGACGTGGCGCTGCGTTACACCAGCAATGGCCGCGAGCAGCTGCGCGTCGCGGCCGGAACCGATGCCGCCTCGCAGCTGGCGCGGCTGGGTCGTGTGCTGGGCGAGGACTTCGTCGCCGGCTGCATGGAGATCGACGAATCCGCCGGTCCGCTGCGCCTGCGAGGCTGGATCAGCAAGCCGACTTTCTCGCGCGCCACGTCGGACCTTGCCCACTGGTTCGTCAACGGCCGCGCGGTGCGCGACAAGCTGCTGATGAATGCAGTGCGCGTGGGTTATCGCGATGTGCTTTATGGCGGACGACATCCGGCCTATGTGCTGCACCTGGACCTTGATCCGCGCGAGGTCGACGTCAATGCGCATCCTGCCAAGCAGGAACTGCGCTTCCGCGAATCGCGCGGCGTGCATGACTTCATCTTCCGCGCGATCTCGCGGCGGCTGGCCGATACGCGTCCCGGCATGCAGCACAGCGCGGTGGATACGCGTCCACCGGCTGCGCCGGCGCCGGAAGTGCGCAGCTTCGATTTCGCCGCACACAGTCCGTGGGCGGTGCGGGACGCCATTGCAGCCGCCGGCGCGACCGCGTCCGCCGGCAGAGGCGCAAGCGGCAACGGAAGCGCCGGCCAGGACATCCGCGCGTATGCGCAGCAGGCCGTTGAAGAGGCCACCACGGCCCGGTCCGCTGTGACACCGCTGCAGCCGGTGGCGGCTGCTGCCGACGCCGCGCCGCGCGCCCTCGGCACCGCCATCGCACAGCTGCACGGCATCTACATCCTCGCCCAGGACCCGCAGGGTCTGGTGCTGGTGGACATGCACGCCGGCCACGAGCGCGTGCTGTACGAGAAGATGAAGGCCGACCATGCCGCGCGTCGCGCCGAGGCCCAGCACCTGCTCGAACCGGTCACGGTGAACCTGCCCGAGGCGGTGATCGACCGCGTGCTCGAGGAGGAGGCCGAGTGGTCGCGCTGCGGCTTTGAACTCTCGCGCCTGGCGCCCGACCGGCTGGCGGTGCGCAGCGTGCCGGCATTGCTGGCCCGCCAGGATGTCTCCCAGCTGGTGCGCGACACCGCGCTGGCCATCGTCGAGGAGGAGGGCAACCACCACCTCGAGGGCGCCGAACACCACCTGCTGGCCACGCTGGCCTGCCGCGGCGCCGTGCATGGCGGCCGCCGGCTGTCACTGCCCGAGATGGACGCATTGCTGCGCCAGATGGAGCAGACCGAGCGCGCCAGCCAGTGCAACCACGGCCGCCCGACCTTCGCACGGATCGCGCTGGCGGACCTGGACCGGCTGTTCCTGCGCGGGCGGTGAGCGGCATGCCGGCGGAACTGCCCGCGGGCCTTGCCATCCTCGGCCCCACCGGCTGCGGCAAGAGTGCCCTGGCGATGCAACTGGCGGCCGCGCTGCCGGTGGAGATCATCAGCGTCGATTCGGCGCAGGTGTACCGCGGCATGGACATCGGCACCGCCAAGCCGACGCCGGCGGAACGCCAGGCCGTGCCGCACCACCTGGTCGACATCCGCGACCCGGAGCAGGCGTACTCGGCCGGCGAATTCCGCGCCGATGCCCTGCGCCTGATTGACGAGATCAGCGGTCGCGGTCGCATCCCGTTGCTGGTGGGCGGCACCATGCTGTACTACCGGGCCCTGTTCCAGGGGATTGCCGAACTGCCGCAGGCCGACGCCGACCTGCGCCGGCAGATCGATGCCCGGGCCGCCGCCGAGGGCTGGCCGGCACTGCATGCCGAGCTGGCCGCGAAGGATCCGGGCGCGGCGGCCCGCATCCATCCCAACGATGCCCAGCGCATCCAGCGTGCGCTGGAACTGATCGCGCTGACCGGTCTTCCGCTCGAGCAGCTCTGGGAGCAGGAGGATTCCTACAGTTTCAGTAAGTGGAACATCGTCGTGCTGGAGCCGGCCGACCGGTCACAATTGCACGCGGTGATCGCCCGGCGCTTCGAAGCGATGATGGAGGCCGGTTTTGCGGATGAGGTGCGGACCCTGCTGGCCCGTCCGGGCATGTCGGAGAAATCCCACACCATGCGGCTGGTGGGATACCGCCAGCTGGCCGCTTATGTCGCAGGACGCGATTCACTGCCGGATGCAGTTGGCAAGGCAATGGCGGCGACCAGACAACTGGCCAAGCGCCAGCTGACCTGGCTTCGCGGCCAGAACTTGTTGCCATCCGGCGCCAGCGTGCAACGTGTCGATCCTTTCGACGACACTGCACGGAACTACATGTCGCGCGTGTTAATCGAAGGCCCGACACGCGCGTGATAAGATGCAATGCACACAATAAGGAGAATGTCGTGGCCAAGACCCAATCGCTGCAGGACCCGTTCCTGAATGCTCTGCGCAAGGAGCGCGTGCCGGTTTCGATCTACCTGGTGAACGGCATCAAACTGCAGGGCACCATCGACTCGTTTGACCAGTTCGTGGTGCTGCTCAAGAACAGCGTCAACCAGATGGTTTACAAGCACGCCATTTCAACGGTCGTGCCGGCGCGCAACGTGCGCCTGCCCGGTGCCGATGAAGAGTCCGCGGAGGGCTCCGCCGCCTGATGTTCGAACGCCCACGCAGCGGCGAGCGGGCTGTACTGGTGCGCCTCGGAGTGGGCGCACCGCTCGATCCGGAAGACATCGAGGAATTCACCCAGCTTGCCCTGTCCGCTGGTGCGATACCGGTGGCCACGATCACCGGGCGTCGTGAAAAACCCGACCCCCGATTTTTCGTCGGCAGTGGCAAGGCGGAACAGATCCGGCTCGAGGCGCTGGCCACCGGTGCCGATGTCATCCTCGTCGACCATCCGCTCTCGCCCGGCCAGGAGCGCAACCTCGAGAAGCTCACGGGCAAGCGCGTGCTCGATCGCAGCGGC
>CAYNEX010000049.1:0-17316 GCA_964396335.1 uncultured Steroidobacteraceae bacterium
TCGTCGTCGTCCTCGTCGTCGTCGTCGTCTTCATCCTCGTCATCGCTGGCGGCCCAGCCCTCCGGTTCCTCGATGCGCTCGAGGTCCATTTCGTGCCAGGTATCGAGGTCGATCTCCTCGATGTCGCCATCCAGGTATTCGATTTCCACCAGCTCGGCATCTTCGTCGACGGACAGCACGCGGAAGGTTTCATCCTCCTCGGCGTTCTCGTACCACTGACCTTTGACGGGTTCGTAATCTCTGCCCACGGTGGCTCCTGACTCTTGAATGCGCTGGGGATGAAAAGCCAGTTTAGGACCAGCGATGACGGCGGGCAACGGCGAATGCACTGCTCTATAGTTGCTTCCCCATGCAAACCCGCAGTCGCCATCGTTCCGCAAGTCCTGCGCTGCTGACCGAGGCGCGCCGTGTCGTGGTCAAGGTCGGTTCCGCCTTGCTGGTTGACCAGGGCAGTGGACGGCTCAACCGCACCTGGCTCGAAGCCCTGGTGCAGGACCTGCGCCGCATGCGCCGCCGTGGCCAGCAAGTGATCATCGTCTCCTCCGGTGCCGTGGCGCTGGGGCGGCGCCAGCTGGGCCTGGCGAAAGGCGTGCTGCCGCTGGAGCACAAGCAGGCGGCCGCCGCGGTGGGCCAGATCCGCCTCGCGCATGCCTACAAGGAGCTGCTCGAGGAAGAGGGCGTGGCGGTGGCGCAACTGCTGCTCACCCTGCAGGACAGCGAGCAGCGCCGCCGTTACCTGAATGCGCGCGCCACGCTGAACACCCTGCTCGAACTGGGCGCCATCCCGGTCATCAACGAGAACGACACCGTGGCCACCGCCGAGATCCGCTATGGCGACAACGATCGCCTCGCGGCGCGCGTGGCGCAGATGGCCAGTGCCGATTGCCTGGTGCTGCTGTCGGACGTCGACGGACTTTATTCCGCCGATCCCAACCTCGATCCGGATGCCGAGTTCTTTCCCGAGGTGCGCGGCATCACCGCGCGCGTCGAGGCGATGGCCGGCGGTTCGGCCTCGGACGTGGGGTCCGGTGGCATGGCCACCAAGATCGAGGCGGCGCGCATTGCGCTCGATGCCGGCTGCCACATGTGCATCGCCTCCGGCCACCAGATGAACCCGCTCAAGCGCATCGAGTCCGGTGCGCGCTGCACCTGGTTCATCCCCTCGGCCACGCCGTCCACCGCCCGAAAGCAGTGGATCGCCGGGTCGCTGAAGCCGGCCGGGGTGCTGACCATCGACGCCGGCGCCCACAAGGCGCTGCGCAATGGCCGCAGCCTGCTGCCGGCCGGTGTCACGACGGTGCGCGGGCGCTTCGAGCGCGGCGACGCGGTCGACGTGGCCGACCCGGAGGGCCGGGTGGTGGCGCGGGGCCTGGTGGCCTATTCCAGCGCTGACGTGCAGCGCATCATGGGCAGGCAGAGTTCGGAAATCGAGCAGCTGCTGGGGTATCGTGGACGCGCCGAAGTGGTGCACCGGGATGACCTGGTGCTGCGTACCGCGGCGGAAGAATCAATCGGAGCGGCAGGATGAACATGCAGGCAGTGGAGAAGTCCGGACTGGATCTCGAGGCAACGATGCTGGCCATTGGCCGCGCGGCCGCGGCCAGCCGGGCGCCACTGGCGCTGGCGGATGGCCCGACGCGCAACCGGGCATTGCGCGCGGCCGCGCGCGCCATCCGTGAGCAGGTGCCGGCCATCCTGGCGGCCAATGCCGAGGACATGCGCGTGGCCAGGGCCCGTGGCCTGTCCAGCGCGATGCTCGACCGGCTGGCGCTGAACGACAAGCGCATCGAATCGATGGCCGCCGGCATCGATGCCATCGCGGAACTGCCCGATCCCGTCGGTTCGGTGAGCGCCGAATGGACGCGCCCGAACGGCCTGGTGATCCAGCGCGTGCGCGTGCCGCTGGGCGTGATCGGCATCATCTACGAGAGCCGTCCCAACGTGACCGCCGACGCCGGCGCGCTGTGCCTGAAGTCGGCCAACCCGGTGATCCTGCGCGGCGGTTCGGAAAGCCGGCAGTCGAGTGCGGCCATCCACGCGTGCCTGGTCGCCGGCCTGCGCGAGGCCGGGCTGCCGGCCGAATGCATCCAGATCGTGCCCACCACCGATCGGGCCGCGGTGGGCATGATGCTGGCCGGCCTCGACAACCACATCAACGTGATCGTGCCGCGCGGCGGCCGCAGCCTGGTCGAGCGCGTGCAGAAGGAAGCCCGGGTACCGGTGATCGGTCACCTGGAAGGCCTGTGCCATGTGTATGTGGATCGCGATGCGGATCCGGCCATGGCGCGCGAGATCGTGCTGAACGCCAAGCTGCGTCGCACCGGCATCTGCGGTGCCGCCGAGACGCTGCTGGTGGATCGCGGCTGCGCGAAGGAAGTGCTGCCGATGCTGCTCGATGCGCTGGCGCAGGGCGGCTGCGAGCTGCGCGGTGACGCGGCGGCGCAGGCGGCCGATGCGCGCGTGAAGCCCGCCACCGAGCAGGACTGGCGCACCGAATACCTCGACGCCATCATCTCGGTGCGCGTGGTCGACGGGGTGGAAGAGGCCATCCGCCACATCGCCACCTACGGTTCCTCGCACACCGATTCCATTGTCACCGGCAATGCCGGTACCGCCGCGCGTTTCCTGCGCGAGGTGGACAGCGCCATCGTGCTGCATAACGCCTCCACGCAGTTCGCCGACGGCGGCGAGTTCGGCATGGGTGCCGAGATCGGCATTTCCACCGACCGTTTCCATGCGCGCGGCCCGGTGGGCGTCGAACAGCTCACCAGCTACAAGTACGTGGTGCGCGGCAACGGCCAGGTCAGGCCGGGCTGAAGGTCCGCGGCAGATGATCGGGGGGTGACATGCTGAAACAGATCGGTGTGGTGATCGTCCTGCTCGCGGCCGGCGTGGGCCTTGCCATGTACCTGCGTGGCGATGATCCGGTGCCGGCCGAGGTGGTCCGTTTCGAACCCCAGACCGATGCCAGCGCCGAGGTGCGCATCGCCGACCTGGAGCGCGCGCTGGCGGCGCAGATCGACCGCTCGCGCACGCTGGAGGCGCGTATCGCCGAGCTGGAACGGCAGCGCGGCGAAGCCGGTGCCACCGTGGCCCGCGGCGGCGGCCCGGCCAGCATCCCGCCGGAACGCGCGGCCGAATTCCAGCGTTTCCGCGAGGAAGGCCGCGTCGATCCGGCCACGATGCGCGAGCGCCAGCGCGAGCGCCGCCTGGACAGCCTGGTCGAGGCCGGTTTCACCCGCGAGCGCGCCGAATGGATCGAGCGTCGCAGCGAGGAGCTGGAATACCAGGCGATGCAGGCGCAGTTCGATGCGCAGCGCAGTGGCCAGCCGGGGCAGGGCGCCTTCGACGTGCAGCGCACGCTGCGCACCGAGCTGGGCGATGCCGACTATGAGCGCTACCTGCGTGGCACCGGCCGTCCCACCGAGGTGCAGGTGTTCGACGTGCTGGCGAGTTCCGCAGCCGAACGCGCCGGCATCAAGCCGGGGGACCAGATCGTTTCCTATGCCGGCACGCGCGTGTTCGACATGCGCGAGCTCAATGCGCTGTCGCGCGAGGGCAATCCGGGCGAAACGGTGATCGTCGAGGTCCGCCGCAATGGCCGCATCGAGCAGGTGGCGGTGCCGCGCGGCGTGCTGGGCATGTCCGGCGGCGGCATGCGCGGGGGCCAGGGCGGACCGGGCGGGCGCGGTGGCCCGCCCCGGGGTGGGCCCGCCCGCTGATCAGCGCTGGTAGGTGCCCATGAAGCTGGCCTTCGCCAGCGCGTTGGCGTTGACGAGGAAGCCGGCGGCGGAGGCGGTCGCGTTCGCCGGCAGATCGAGCTTCGCCACCTTCAGCGCGTAGACCGTGAAGTTGTAGCGGTGCGGCGGATCGCCCACCGGCGGGCAGGGGCCGCCCCAGCCGACCTCGCCATAGTCATTCGTCAGCTGCCGGCAGGCCGAGGGCAGCAGGGTGCCCTGGGGTTCCCCGGCACCCTTGGCCAGCGAGGTGACATTGGCGGGGATATCGATGATCAGCCAGTGCCAGAAGCCGGCGCCGCCGGTGGGTGCATCCGGATCGTGGACCAGCACCGCGAAACTGAGCGTGCCGGCAGGCGGGTTGCGCCAGTGCACCGACGGGGACACATTCCTGCCCGGGCCGCCCGGCACGGCATAGGCGAATTCATCCGGGATCGGCGCGCCGGGCTGGAGGTCGACGCTGCCGGCGGTGAATGAGGTGTCTTCCATCACGTCCTCCTCCTTCGTGGCTGGCAGGCCGTTCACGCGTGGTCGTGGTGGACCTGCCCGTGGTCGTGGTCGTGGTCGTGGTCATGCGCGTGCGCCGCGCAGCGCTCGCAATTGACCCAGCCGGAGTCACCCGACACGTAGTGTTCCTTCTTCCAGATCGGCACGCGGTGCTTCACCTCGTCGATCACGTAGCGGCAGGCGCGGAAGGCCTCGTCGCGATGCGCGGCGGCGGCGCCCACCCACACCGCGACATCGGTCAGGCCCAGGCTGCCGAGCCGGTGCACGCACAGGATGCGCTCCACGCCGAAACGCTCGCGCGCCTCGGCGATGATGCGTTCGCCCTCGCGCACGCCCAGCGCCTCGAAGGCCTCGTATTCCAGCCGGGTGACCTGCTGGCCTTCGTTGTGGTTGCGCACCCAGCCTTCGAAGGCGGCAAAACCGCCGCAATGCGGGTCGATCAGCTCGGCGCGCAGCGGCACCGCGTCGATCGGCTCGTGCGAGAAACGGAAGGCGCTCATCCGCCGGCCACCGGCGGGATGAAGACCACGGCGTCGCCGGCCGCCAGCGGCCGCGACCAGTCGGAAAATTCAGTGTTCACGGCCACCTTCAGGTGTTCGGGGCCCAGCGTGAAGCCATGCCGGGCGGAAAGCTCCGCATACAGTTCGCGCGGCGTGGCCGCGCGCGTGGAGACAGTCTCCTGGCGCGTGCCTGCCTGTTCGCGCAGCAGCGCGAAATACTGCACCGTGAGTTCCCGTTCGCTGGTGGCGGCTGCGGCGCTGCCGCCCACCCGGGCCAGTTCTGCCGGCGTGTTCACGTTGTCGAGGGCCTCCGCTCTGGGTTGATCCAGCAGCAGGGTATCGGATTGCAGCAGGAATTTGCGCGGGCAATGCCGGCCTGCGGCCAATGCTTCGGCTAGCGCAGCCGCGGTGGCCGGCTCCCAGATCGCGCACAGCGGCTCGGGCAGTCCGTCGTGGCTGCTGCGGAAGGCGGTGGCCGGGCGCGCGGGGTCGCGGCGCGCGATCAGGTGCTGCAGCGTGCCGGCATCCAGCAGCGGCAGGTCGCAGGCCACCACCAGCCAGGCGACGCCGGGGTGGGCGCGCTGCGCGGCCACGATGCCGCCGGCAGGGCCGGCCGGAAGATCGGGAAGATCCACGACCTGCGGAAAGGCCGCGCGCAGCGGATCCCCGCGCTGGTCCTCGCGCACCGACACGAAGCAGCGCGCGGTCAGCGGCGAGAGCAGGTCGAAGGCGCGTTCGAGCTGTGAGCGACCGTCGAACGTCAGTGCAGCCTTGTCACGTCCCATGCGGGTGCTGCGGCCACCGGCCAGCACCAGTCCATACAGCGGCGCGGCCATCAGGCGCTCTTGCCGCGTCCGCGCCGGAAATTGCGCTTGCCGCCACTCTTCGACAGCAGTTGCACCGGCCCGATGCGGATGTCATGCGACAGCGCCTTGCACATGTCGTACACGGTCAGCGCCGCGACGCTGGCGCCGGTGAGCGCCTCCATCTCGACGCCGGTGACATGCGTCACGGCGACGTTGCAGGTGATCACCAGGCCCTTGCGCGTGGCGCGCACGTCGATCTTCACGCTCTGCAGCGGCAGCGGATGGCAGAAGGGGATCAGCTCGTGCGTGCGCTTGGCGGCCAGCACGCCGGCGATGATGGCGGTGTCGAACACCGGGCCTTTCCTGGTGCGGTGGCCGCTGGCGCGCAGTTCGCGCGCCACGTTCGCCGGCAGCTCCACCACGGCTTCGGCACTGGCCTCGCGGCGCGTGGCGACCTTGTCGCCGACATCGACCATGGTGGGGCGGTTCGACGCATCCAGGTGCGTCAGCTTCGATCTGCGTGCGGTCGCCATGCTAACCGCCGATGTAGTTCATTTCGACCTTGGGGCCGGTATTGCGGGCGCGCAGTTCCACGCGCCGTTCGCTGTAGCGGTCCTCGCGCTTCAGCCAGGTGCCGCGCACCAGGCGCAGCAGCTGCTCGTCGTCCAGGCCGGCGCGCAGCGGGCCGCGCAGGTCCACGCCG
Source organism: uncultured Steroidobacteraceae bacterium (assembly GCA_964396335.1). GTDB lineage: Bacteria > Pseudomonadota > Gammaproteobacteria > Steroidobacterales > Steroidobacteraceae > ZC4RG30. The sequence goes on from CAYNEX010000049.1 coordinate 6,254, forward strand.
CTCTGCGCGAACAGGCAGGTGTAGAAGATGCCGTCGGAGGAAAGCCGCGCGCGCGAGCAGCCGCCGCAGAAGGGCTGGGTGACCGAGGAGATGAAACCCACCTCGCCCTGGCCATCCTCGAAGGCATAACGGCGCGCCACTTCGCCCACATAGTCCGGCCGCACCGGCCGCAGCGGCCAGCGCGCGTGGATCTGTTCCACCAGCTGCGAGGAGGGCACCACCAGATCGGACTTCCAGTCGTTGCGGTTGCCCACATCCATGTATTCGATGAAACGCACGGTGATGCCGGTGCCGCGGAAGCGTTCCACCAGCGGCAGCACCGAGTCCTCGTTCACGCCGCGCTGGACCACGGTGTTGATCTTCACCGGGCCGAGGCCCGCGGCCTGCGCGTGCTCGATGCCGTCGAGCACCTCGCTGACCTTGCCGAAGCCGCCATTCATGCGCGCGAACACATCCTGGTCGAGGCTGTCGAGGCTGACGGTGACGCGCGCCAGGCCCGCCGCCTTCAACTCCGAGGCATAACGCGACAGCAGCACGCCGTTGGTGGTGAGGGCGATGTCTTCGACGCCCTCGATGATGTTCAGGTCGGCGATCAGGTCCGCCAGGTTCACGCGCAGCAGCGGTTCGCCGCCGGTGATGCGCAGCTTGCGCACGCCCATCGGCACGAACAGGCGGGCGAGGCGCAGGATCTCCTCGAACGAGAGGCGCTCGGCGGTCTTCAGGAAGCCGTAATGCTCATGGAACCGCTCGCGCGGCATGCAGTACGGACAGCGAAAATTGCAGCGATCCATGACCGAGATGCGCAGGTCGCGCAGCGGCCGGCCCAGCGTGTCGCGGGGCGCGCGGTCGATGGTGGAGACGTTCGTCATGCTCTGGCCAGTGGAGGGTTACCCCGGAACTCCCAAGTATTGGGGCGGGGCGCCAAAACTCCAAATCCGGCCCCGGCGAGGTCCCGGGAAGCCTGGCCGCATGCGCGAGGGCGCATGCGGCCGGGTCGATTCAGACCCTAGTTGCTGCCGCTCTTCTCGCGGAAGACGCGCAGCTGCTCGTTGAAGCGGTTGGCGACATCGTGCGCCTCATCCACCGCCGCGTCGTTCTTCTGGGTGTAGCGGTCGGTCATGGTCTTCTTCTGCTTGTCGGACAGCGATTCGTCCTTGGCAAGCGCGGCCTGATGCTCGGCCTTGAGGCATTCCAGGTAGCTGGTCATGTCAGCCTGGTACTGCTTGACCACCTTCTGCGTGGCGACCATTTCGTCGCGCGTGGCGGTCTTTCCGTCGGGCATCTTGCCGGGCTTCTTCGGGTAGGTGCAGTCCGCCCAGGCGGGGGACGACATGACAGCCAGAAGCAGCAGGCAGGAAAGCTTTTTCATCTGTGGACCCCTCGTAGGCCCCCCGGGCCTCTGTTGCCGTCATACTACTGGCTCGCCGCGGGGCATGCCATCATCCCTTACGGTCGCTGCGCCCGTAGCTCAGCTGGATAGAGCATCAGGCTTCGAACCTGAGGGCCGGGGGTTCGAATCCCTCCGGGCGCGCCAATCATTTCGAATATCGGCGGCGGTGCAGCATCGCCCGTGGAATGGCCACTTGGAAATCCGGCTCGACAAGCTGAACCTGCATCGGGGTGGACGCCACATCCTGCATGACGTCTGCTGGCACTTGCGCCAGGGCGAGCGCTGGCTGGTGGTCGGGGCGAGCGGCGCGGGCAAGACCCAGCTGTTGAAGGTGGTGGCGGGGGATGTCTGGCCCGACGGCGCCCCGGCCCCCGTGCGCCGCTACCTGCACGAGGGCGAATGGCATGCGCAGCCGGTCGAGGTGCGCGACGAGCTGGCCTGGCTGGGACCGGAACGTCAGGACCGTTACGAGCGGTATGGCTGGAACCAGACCGCCCTGGAAGTCGTGGGCACCGGCCTGCACCGCACCGACATCCCGTTGCAGAAGCTTGATGCGGCGGAGCAGAAGGTCTGCCTCGCGCTGCTGCGGCGCGCCGGCATCGCAAAGCTGGCGCGACGCCGTTTCCTGACCCTGTCCTATGGCGAGCGCCGCCTGGTGCTGCTGGCCCGCGTGCTGGCCTGGCGGGCGCAATTCCTGGTGCTGGATGAAGTGGCCACCGGCCTCGACGAGCTGAACCGGCAGCGGCTGTACGAGGTGCTGCAGGGCCGGTCACTGCGCGACACCGGCTGGATCTGCTCGGCGCATCGCATCGAGGACGTGCCGCCGGGGGCCACGCACCTGCTGTGGATCCGCGCCGGGCGGGTGGTGCACGCAGGGCGGATCAGCGACCGCAAGCTGCGCGAGGCGCTGCAGGATGCCGCGAGGATCGACGCGAAGCGGCCGGCAAAGAAGGCGCACAACGCAGGCGGGAAGGCGGAGAAGAAGCCGCGGAAGAAATCCCGCGCCACCGCCAGCGCGAAATCCGCTGCCGGCCGATCCGTGGTGCGGCTGGAACACGCCGACGTGTACATCGACGGCAAACGCATCCTGCGTGACATCGACTTTGACGTGCGCAAGGGGCAGTGCTGGGTCCTGCATGGTGGCAATGGATCGGGCAAGTCGACGCTGCTGCGCACGATCTATGGCGACCACAGTGTCGCCTCTGGTGGACGCATCGTGCGCGCCGGTATCGAACCGGGTGTGCCGCTGGATGACTTCCGCGCGCGCACCGGCCTGGTGGCGCCGCACCTGCAGACCGAATATCCGCGCTACCTGACGGTGCTCGACACGGTGGTGTCGGGTCTGCATTCCAGCATCGGACTGAATTTCGCGGCCGAGCCGGAGGAGAAGCGCAAGGCAATGGCGGCATTGCGCAGCCTCGGCATGGAGGCCCATGCGCAGCGCACGCTGGCGGAACTGTCCTATGGGCAGGTGCGACGCGTGCTGTTCGCGCGTGCCCAGGTGCTGCGTCCGAAACTGCTGCTGCTGGATGAGGCCTTCACCGGTCTCAACACGCCGGTGCGCGTGGAGCTGCTGGCCTGGCTGGAAGCGCAGGTCGATGCCGGCCTCACCGTGGTGATGGCCACGCATTACCGACGCGAGTGGCCGCGCAATGCCACGCATGAGCTGGTGCTGTCGCGCGGCCGGATGACCTACGCAGGGGAAGTACGGAAATGAGCAGGAAGCCGGTGCTGCTGGCTATGGCCGTCCTGGTTGTCGCGGTGATCGCTGCGGCGTTGTGGCTGGATCCGCGGGCGCCCGGACGCGAACGCCTGCGCATCGACGGTGCGGGTGATGAGGCGACGGTGGTGCGCGCCGAGGCCGAATCCGAATCGGTGCTGCCCGAGGCGCTGGCCGTCGCGCAGGAGGAGGCGAAGCGCCTCGGCGTGAAGACCTTGATCGTGCACCGACGTGGCCATCGCATCTTCGAGTACCACGCACCCGGCAGTGCCGGCACGGATCTGGTCGACGGCGGCGATCTGGCGGCAGCAATCCTGCAGCTGGCCCTGCACCAGCCCGAGGACGCGTCAGCGGACGCCGGTACCACGGCGCAATTGCTGGGCGAACGCATCTGGATGCCGCTGCGTGCCGCCGACGCCTGGTTCAGCGACGGCGGTCCGGCCGGGGCGGTGCGCAACTGCTGCATCGAGGCGCGACTGGATGACTGGATGCGCGCCGCGGACCTCGTCAATGGCGGCGGCACTTACCTGGGCGAGCGGGTGATCAGCGTCGATGCCGTGCGGGCGTTGCTGTCCGGGCGCGTGCTGCACGCGCAGGGCGACGAGCCGCTGCTGGCGCGCGACGGTGTCGCCTTCGACCTGGATGATGAGGTGCGCGTGTGGCTGGCGCCGCGCCGCGGCCTGAGCATGCTGGTGCGGGCGGGCAAGGACAGAGCGCGCGACACGCTTCTGCCCAATGTCATCCTGCGTGGACTCAACGATGCCGCGCCGGCCATCGGCGGCGGCATCTCCGATCTGGTACCGGGACATTAGGGGCAAGCGATGATCTATTCGTACGGCGACCGCCGGCTCGAGGCCGAGGGCATCTACTACGTGGCGCCGAGCGCCGACGTGATCGGTTCGGTGCGGCTGGGCAACGAGGCCAGCGTCTGGTTCGGCGCGGTGCTGCGCGGGGACAATGACTGGATCCACATCGGCGCCGGCAGCAATGTGCAGGACGGCAGCATCATCCATGTCGATCCGGGCGTGCCGGTGGTGGTGGGCAACGAGGTGACCATCGGCCATGGCGTGCTGCTGCATGGCTGCCGCATCGGTGATGGCACGCTGGTCGGCAACCGTGCCACGGTGCTCGATGGCGTCACCATCGGCGCCGGCTGCCTGATCGGCGCCGGTGCGCTGATCACGCCCAACACCACCATCCCGGATGGCTCGGTGGTGTTCGGTTCGCCGGGGCGCGTGGTGCGTGAAGTGCGCCCCAGCGACCTGGAATGGATGCGCAAGGGCAATGCCTCGTACCGCGCCAAGGTGCGCGAGTACGCCGAGCTGCTCAGGCCAGCGTAAGTTCGGCCTCGAACACGATGCAGGCGCGGCCGCGGATGGTGGCCGCGGTGGCGCGGCCATCGCTCGCCAGTGCCACGTGCACGTCGATGCGACCCGGGCGACCCACATGGCGGCCCTGCGTGGCCACAAAGCTGGCCGTGCCTCCCTGTGAGGGCAGCAGCCCCAGTTCGCGCAGGTACACACCCAGCATCGCATGCGCATTGCCACTGACCGGATCCTCATCGATGCCCAGCGCCGGGCAGACCATGCGCGCCTCGGTGGTGACACGGCCGCCTTCACCTCCGCGCACGAACAGGAAATAACCCTGCGCGCCGATGCGGGCCGACATCGCGGCCAGCGCCGGCAGTGCCGGCTTCGCCGCATCCAGCGCGGCGGTGTTGCGCAGGCCGATCAGCAGGCGCGTGCTGGCGCTGCCGGCGATGCGCGGCGGGCAGGCCGGATCCAGGTGCTCGCGGCGAAGGTCGAGCAGGCCCAGCACATCGTCGATCTCGCTGGCGGAAGGTGAGCGTCCCAGTGGCGGCGCCGCCTGACTGATCGACAGCGCGCCATCCTCCGCGCGCACGTCGACTACGCCGGTCTTTCCGCCCTGGCGACGCAATGCACGCGCTTCGATGGTCTGCAGCACCGCATGCGCGGCGAGGGTGGCATGACCGACGAAGGGCGCCTCCTTGCGCGGCGTGAAGAAACGCACATGCAGGTCTTCCTGCGGCGAGGCCGGCGGCAGCACGAAGGCGCTGTCGCCATTGTTCAGTTCGCGCGCGATGGCCTGCATCTCGGCTTCGTCGAGCTGTTCCGCGCCCAGCACCACGCCGGCGGGATTGCCCGTGAACGGTGTGTCGGTGAAGGCATCGACCTGGAAGATCCTGAGCTTGCGCATCCTCATGACTGCCTGTTGCTTTCGATCCGCCGCAAGCTAACATAGCCCCCGCCTTGGGGTGGTCCACGATCTTGGACCTGAGACGACCGGATGCGCCGGCAGACCCGTTGAACCTGATCCGGTTAGTACCGGCGTAGGGAGCAGGTATTGTCTTCGGCCCTCATCGAGGGGCCGCGATCCTTCGCTTTCCAGCTCGCGTCTATCGGATCTTCATTTAACCGATGAGGATCTGTCATGCGTTTGAAGTCCTTGCCCGTCCGCGCGCCAGCGCTGTTGCTGGCCATTCCCCTGCTGGCCACGGCGCCCGGCGCCCATGCCGCATCCGCCGAGGATGACCTCGAGGAAGTGCTGGTGACCGCCACGCTGCGCGCGCAGCAGCTGAACGATGTGGCCGCCAGCGTCACCGTGCTCGAATCGCAGACCCTGCGGGATGCCGGCCAGCAGCATTTCCAGGACGTGCTGAACCTGGTGCCGAACCTGAACTGGGCCGGCGGCACCTCGCGACCGCGTTATTTCCAGATCCGCGGCATCGGCGAGCGCGAGCAGTACGAGGGGGCGCCGAATCCTTCGGTGGGTTTCCTGATCGATGACATCGACTTCAGTGGCCTCGGCATGCCGGCGACGCTGTTCGACGTGGGCCGCATTGAAGTGCTGAGCGGCCCGCAGGGCACGCATTACGGCGCGAATGCGCTGGCCGGCCTGATCGTGGTGCGCGGCCAGGATCCGCAGCGCGAGCCGGGCTGGAACCTCGAGGCCAGTGGTGGTGACTTCGGCGCGCGCTCGCTGGGACTGGCGGCCACCGGTCCTGCCGATGCGCTGAACTCCGCCTGGCGCATCTCGGTGCAGCAGGCGAAGAGTGATGGTTTCCTGCGCAACACCTACCTGGGCAGGCACACCAATGACCGCGACGAACTTACCGCGCGGCTCAAGTGGCGCTGGTATGCCGGCGAGGACTCGCAGCTGGATTTCACCTTCCTGCATGCCGACATCGACAATGGCTACGACGCCTGGTCGCTGGACAACTCGCGCATCACCTTGTCGGACCAGCCGGGTGAGGATTCGCAGCGCGCCAATGGCGCCTCGCTGCGTTTCGAGACCGGAGCCTGGGGCCGCAACCGCCTCACGGCGATCGGCACCTACGCCAACTCGGACAGCCTCAACAGCTTCGATGCCGACTGGGGCAATGCCGACAGCTGGGCTCCCTGGGTGTACGACTACTTCGGCAGCTACGCGCGCGAGCGCACCACGCGCAGCCTGGAGCTGCGGCTGGCCTCGCCGGAGCCGGAGGCGGGCGGCCCGGTGGCCTGGCTGGCCGGCGCCTATGCGCTGCAGATGCGCGAGCGCGGCGAGGACCTGATGCAAGGCGCCTACGCGGATCCCGGCGATGACGTCTGGGCTTCGGAGGACACGCTGGCGCACCGCTACCGCGCCACCAACCTGGCGCTGTTCGGCCAGCTGGATGGTTACCTCGCGCCGTCGTGGCGCTGGTCCGCCGGCCTGCGTTTCGAGCAGCGCCGTGCGCATTACTCCGATGCGGGCGTCGTGTCGGAGGAGCCGCGCCAGTCGTCGCTGTCGTCCACCGACCGCATGCTTGGCGGCCAGCTGTCGCTGAGCAAGGAACTCACGCAAGCCAGCAACGCCTATGTGTCGCTGTCGCGCGGCTACAAGGCCGGCGGCTTCAACCTCGGCGTGGTGGCGGAGGGGAACGAGGCCGCCGAAGCCGCGCGCCGCTTCGACCCGGAATATCTCTGGAACCTCGAGACCGGCCTGCGCTCGAACCTGGCCGGGGGTCGCGGCCAGGCCGGCGTGACGCTGTTCTACCAGTGGCGGCGCGACCAGCAGGTGCGCACCGGCCGGCAGCTGGAGCCTTCCAACCCGAACAGCTATGTGTTCGTCACCGACAACCTGCCCAGCGGCTATACCACCGGCCTCGAGGCGTCGCTGCGCTACCGGCTGCTCGATTCGCTGGAGGTGGGCGGCTCGCTGGGTCTGCTGCGCAGCCGCTCCGGCAGCGGCTCCACCGTGGATGACGACGGCAATGCCATCCCGGTGGCCTCGCGTGAACAGGCGCATGCGCCCGGTTACACCGCGGCGGTCAACGCCACCTGGCGCAATGCCCGCGGTTTCATGGCGCGACTCGACGTCACCGCGATGGATGCGTTCTACTTCGATGTGCCCACCGACCACAACCAGAAGTCGAAGGCCCATGCGCTGATGCACCTGAAGGCCGGTTATGAATCGGACCGCTGGAGCGTGCATGCCTGGGTGCGCAATGTCTTCGACGAGACTTATTCAGTGCGCGGCTTCTTCTTCTCGAACGAGCCGCCGGACTGGGAGAACAAGCTCTACCTGCAGCGCGGCGAGCCGCGCCAGTTCGGGGTTTCGGCCTCGGTCAACTTCCACTCCGCGAGGTAAGCCATGGATATCGCCGTCGAGATCAGCCTGTATCCCCTCAATGAGGATTACATCCCGCCGATCCAGGACTTCATCGATCGCCTGAACCGCCACGCGGGGCTGAAGATCACCACCAACCACCTCAGCACGCAGGTGTTCGGTGACCAGCGGCGCATCTTCGAGGTGCTGCGCGAGGAGATGGGCGCCAGCTTCGAGGCCGGCAAGTGCATCTTCGTGACCAAGTTCGTCGGTCCCTATCCGGTGCCGGATGCCTGAGGACTTCGTCGCCCGGCTGGTCGAGGGCGTCCGCGCGACGCCCGCGGCCGAATGGATCGCGGTGATCGCCGGCGTCGTCTATGTGATCCTGATCATGCAGCAGCGGCGCATGGGCTGGGTGTTCGGCGGCATCAGCGCCGCCATCCTGATGGTGCTGGCGGCGAAAGCGCGGTTGCCGATGAATGCGCTGCTGCAGGGCTCCTACGTGATCGCCTCGGTGTATGGATGGTGGGCGTGGTCGAAGGAGGAGGATTCGCGCCCGATCGCGTTCTGGCACCTGCGCGGCCACCTGGTCGCCCTGGGGCTGTGCGTGCTGGTCAGCCTCGGCCTGGCGCGATTGCTGGCCATGGATGGCACCTCCGCCTTTCCGTTCACCGACTCGGTGGTGGCCTGCGCGGGGCTGGTCGCCACCTGGATGGTGGCGCGCGTATATATTGAGAACTGGCTTTACTGGATCGTGGTTGATACGGTTTCGGTGTATCTGTTTTTCACGCAGGGGCTGGTCGTGGCCTCGCTGCTGTATGTGTTGTTTCTCGTGATTGCCACCGTCGGATTCTTCAACTGGCTTGCAAAGTTCCGGCGCCAGGCCGGAACGCGATGATTCCGGCGCATGTGCTGGCGCTGGTGCCCGGCTGCGAAAACGCCCGACCGCCATTGGCGGTGACCCCGCTGCAGGGCGGGGAGGGCCGCAACGAGGTCCTGCGCATCGATACCCCCGAGGGCCGCTTCGTCTGGCGGCGGCGCCTGCCGCCGGTGGACCGTCCCGGCGCCGCCGCGCGCACCGAGCTGGCGGCGCACCGCAACGCCGCGGCCGCCGGCCTTGCGCCGCCGGTGCTGCGCGCCGCGCACGATGCCAGCTGGATCCTGATGGAATACATCGACACTGCGCCGTGGAGCGAGGAGCAGCTGCTCAGCGAGGCAGGCTTCGAGCGGCTGGCCCAGCGCCTTGCCGCCCTGCACGCCATCCGTGAGCCGGCCGAGGTGCCGCCGGCAGACGCCGACGCCATGGCGCGGGGCTACCTGGAGCGCCTGCAGCGCCGCGACCCGGGGGCAGCGGCCTCGTTGCACCCCATGCTGGCCCGCATTGCCGCAATCGGCGCCGAGCTGCGGCAGCTGGAAGGCGGGCAGGTGCTGGTGCACGGCGACCTGATGGCCGGCAACGTGCTGGGCGAGGGCCCCCAGCTGGTGGACTGGGAGTACGCGCAGGCCGCCGATCCGACCTGGGACTGGGCCTGCCTGCTCAGCTACTACCCCTCGCTGGAGCCCAGGGTGGAGCAACTGCTGGCGGCCGGGGGCGGCGATGCCGAGGCCCGCCGGACGCGTCTGGCGCTGCAGCGCGAGCGCTTCGACCTGCTCAACCACCTCTGGCAGCGGGCTTATCCACCCATGCTCTAAGCAGGGACCAAATTCAGGCTGGATAAGTGACTGCCGGCGCAGGCAAAATGACGGGCTTTACGAACTGCAGCGAAGGGCACCGACACCAATCATGGCTCTGATCAAGGTCACCGACCGCGACGGCAACCAGCACGAAGTCGACGGCAACACCAAGTTCACGCTGATGGAGAACCTGCGGGATCTCGAATACGGCGTGGCGGCAGTCTGTGGCGGCATGTGCGCCTGCGCCACCTGCCATGTCTGGATCGACGCGGAGTGGCAGGACAAGCTGCCGCCGATGCATTCCGACGAGAAGGACCTGCTGTCGGACCTGTCCACCTACAAGCCGGGTTCCTCGCGGCTGTCCTGCCAGATCAAGTTCACCGAGGCGCTGGCCGGACTGTCGCTGCGCATCGCCGACGACGAGTGAGACCTGCTTGAAGCAGCCCGTCATCCGGCCCGGCAGGGCGCTGATCTGCGGTTCCATGGCCTACGACACCATCATGGTGTTCGAGGATCATTTCCGGAACCACATCCTTCCCGACAAGCTGCACATGCTGAATGTCTCCTTCCTCGCGCTGCAGATGCGGCGCGAGTTCGGCGGCTGTGCGGGCAACATCGCCTACAACCTGAAACTGCTGGGTGACACCGGCTATGTGATGGCCACGGTGGGCCATGACTTCGGGCCGTATGCGGAGTGGATGGACCGGCAGGGCGTGCCGCGGGATTACCTGCGCACGGTGGCCTCCGAACACACCGGCCAGGCCTTCATCACCACCGATCTTGCCAACAACCAGATCACCGCCTTCCATCCCGGCGCCATGGGGCATTCGCACCTGAACAAGGTGGGCGATGCCACGGACGTGGCGCTGGGCATCGTCGCGCCGGATGGCCGCGACGGCATGATCCAGCACGCGGCGCAGTTTGCCGCCGCCGGCATCCCCTTCATCTTCGATCCCGGCCAGGGCCTGCCCATGTTCGGCGGCGAGGACCTGAAGGCCTTCATCGAGCAGGCCACCTGGGTCACGGTGAACGAATACGAGTGGAGCCTGATGCATGACCGCACCGGCTGGAGCGAGGCCGAGGTGTGCCGGCGCGTGGCCGCGCTGGTGGTCACGCATGGCGAGGCCGGCTCGACCGTGTTCACCGGCGAGGGCAGCCTGAAGGTTCCGCCGGCGCCGGCGCGCGCCGTGGTCGATCCCACCGGCTGCGGCGATGCCTACCGCGCCGGCCTGCTGCACGGCCTGCTGCACGGCCTGCCGTGGGAGAAGACCGCGCGCATTGCCTCGCTGATGGGATCATTGAAGATCGAGACCCGCGGCACCCAGAACCATCATTTCACGCGCGCCGGTTTCGACGCGCGTTACAACGAAGTGTTCGGCGCCGCCTGAAACCAATACCAATTCAACGCCAGGGACCAGAGCATGAGCGACTATCTGTTCACATCGGAATCCGTGTCGGAAGGCCACCCGGACAAGGTCTCGGACCAGATTTCCGACGCCATCCTTGATGCCATCCTCGAGCAGGACCCGCGTGCCCGCGTGGCCGCCGAAACGCTCTGCAACACGGGCCTGGTGGTGCTGGCCGGCGAGATCACCACCAAGGCGCGCGTGGACTACCACACCATCACGCGCAACGTGATCAAGGACATCGGCTACGACAACACCGACTACGGCATCGACTACAAGGGCT
>CAYNEX010000050.1:0-13187 GCA_964396335.1 uncultured Steroidobacteraceae bacterium
AGTTGAACCTCGGCACCCTCCCGGTGACGCGGCCGGCTGTTGTCCGCCCGGTGACCCGCATCGAAGCCATGGCGGAAGAGCTTTCCATTCCCGCAAGGTCTGCACCGGGAGAGGGGCTCATCGAGCAGATCCTGTTTGCCCTGAAGCACGAAGGGACGGACTTGGCGCAGCTCGCCGCCATTTGCGCCCACGTGCCGGGTGGCGATCTTCTTGCCGCCCTGCGCGCCCAGCCCACGGGTGGCTATCTGCGCAAGCTTTGCTACCTGTGGGAGCGTTTCACCGGGCAGCGCCTGGAAGACCTGCCGCCGGAAGTGGGTGGGAAGGCTTACCCGCTGTTCGATCCGCAGAAGTACCTGACAGCGCCCGGCGCGCGCGATCCACGCTGGCGCATCGACTTCAACGGCCTGGGAGATTTCGGCCACTGCCCGACGGTGCGGCTCACGCCGGAAATCCAGCAGTGCCTGGCGCGTGATCCCCTGGCCGATGCGATGGATTACCTGAAGAGCTTCGCGCCCACACAGCTGGAGCGGGTCCTGGGTTGGGCCTATCTGTCGGAAACCCGCAGCAGCTACGCGCTGGAGGGCGAAGCGCCGGGCGGCAACAAGGCCGAGGCCTTCGCGGAGGTTCTGCGCCACGCGCATGTACCGCATGACCTGACCGAGGAGTACCTCACGGGACTGCAGAACGTCGTGATGACGAATCCGTTCTCGCGAGAGGCGTCTTTCCGGACTCGGCAGAACTTCCTGGCCAACAGCGTGCCCGGCGCGGCTGGCGTGACCTATGTGCCGCCTCCGCAGGCGGAAGTCCGGTCCCTCATGGAGAGCATTGATCGGCTCGCCAATGGCAAGCTCAGTCCGGCCATCCCTCCGCTGGTTCGGGCAACGCTCGTGTCATTCGGGTTTGTGTTCGTGCACCCGTTCCTTGATGGCAACGGACGCCTGTCGCGGTTCCTTGCGCACTACACGCTCTGCCAGTCCGGCGCACTGCCGGACGGGCACATATTGCCCTTGTCCATTGCCATGAAACGCCATGAGGCTGGCTACCTCGCGGCACTCACTTCATTCTCCCGGCCGGCGCGTGACCTGTGGAGCGTCACCTGGATCGACGGTGATGAGTTCCAGTTCGAGTTCCGCGGCCACCCGGCGATCTACCGCTACTGGGATGCGACAGACAGTGTGCGGTTCATGTATCGCATGGCCGATGAGACGCTGCGCCATGACCTGCGCGGCGAGGTCGAGTTCCTCACCGCCTACGATGCGACGATCCGGGCCGTGGATGAGCGCTTCGATGTGCCGGGCAGTACGCTCTCGAGGCTCATTCGCATGGCATGGTCCAATGGCTGCACGATCTCGCAGAACCGCCGCAAGCAATTCGAGGAAATCGTGCAGCCGGAGGTGTTCGATTTCATCGAAACCAGCCTGCGCGGTTTCCGCAATCCTTCAGATCCGGTGGGGCAAGTGTGATGGCGCAAGTACCGCAACGGCCGCGGCCCATCGCCCTGCGCATCGAACCGCTGGATTTGGCGCGCCCGACTGGATTCGAACCAGTGACCCCTGCCTTCGGAGGGCAGTACTCTATCCAGCTGAGCTACGGGCGCCCGATGCGGGTCGCCAAGGGTACTAAACGGCAGCCATATGCGCCAGAAAGTCCGGGTCGGCATCCTTTTCGGCGGGCAGTCCGCCGAGCATGAAATCTCCATCCTGTCCGCCCGCAACGTGCTGGCGGCGCTGGACCGCGACCGCTTCGAGCCGGTGCTGGTGGGCATCGACAAGGGCGGCCGCTGGCTGGCGCAGGATGAGCGGCGGCTGATCGAATCCTCGCGCGACCCGCGCGAGGTCCAGGTCCATCCGGGCCTGCCGGCGCCCATCGAGGAGGCTGCCGCCCGGGTCGACATCGTCTTCCCGGTGCTGCATGGCACGCTGGGCGAGGACGGCGCGATGCAGGGGCTGCTCGAGGTGGCCGGCATCCCCTATGTCGGCGCCGGCGTGCTGGGCAGTGCCGTGGGCATGGACAAGGACGTGATGAAACGCCTGCTGCGCGATGGGGGCCTCCCGATCGCAGGTTTCCACACCGTGCGCCGCGAGCGTTTCGCCGCCGATCCGGCCGGCACCTGCAGCCGGCTGCTGTCGCTGGGATTCCCGATGTTCGTGAAGCCGGCCAATGCCGGCTCGTCGGTGGGAGTCAGCAAGGTCACGCAGGCCGACCAGCTCGAAGCTGCCGTGCGCCATGCGCTGCAATTCGACACCAAGGCCATCGTCGAGGAAGGCATCGATGGCCGCGAGATCGAGCTGGCCGTGCTGGGCGGCGACCCGCCGGTGGTCTCGGTGGCCGGCGAGATCATCGTCGAGCACCCCGACGGCTTCTATTCCTACGACGCGAAATACCTGGACGAGAAGGGCGCCCGCCTGCAGATGCCCGCCGAACTCGCCCCCGCCGAACTGGCCGAGGCGCAGCAGGTCGCGCTGAAGACCTTCGAAGTGCTGGAATGCGATGGCATGGCGCGCGTCGACCTGTTCTTCTCGCGCGATGGCCGCTTCCTGGTCAACGAGATCAACACCATCCCCGGCTTCACGGCGATCTCGATGTATCCAAAGCTCTGGGAGCTCTCCGGCATCCCGCCCCGCGAGCTGGTGACGCGCCTGATCGAGCTCGGCCTGCAACGCGCGGAACAGCGTGCCGCCATCCGCCGCAACTTCGGCGCCTAGAGCCAGCCCTTCCGACGGAACCACAGGTATGGCAGCACGGATGAGGCTGCCATCGCGCCCAGTGCCACCCAGAATCCGGCCGGGTGCTGCAGCGCCGGGATGTGCTCGAAGTTCATGCCGAACACCGCCCCGATCACCGACGGCGGCAGCAGCAGCACCGTCACCACCGAGAAGATCTTCAGGATGTTGTTCTGCTCGATGTTGATCATGCCCAGCGTGGCATCGAGGATGAAGTTCAGGTTGGTGGCGAGGAAGCTGGCATGGTCGCTCATCGCCACCACGTCCTTCGACAGGATGCGCAGCCGGTCGCGATGCTCCGGCGGCATGTTGACGCTGGCCTGCTGCACGAACGCCAGCAGGCGCGCCAGGCTGGCGAGGCTCTCGCGCGCCTTGTTGATCAGGTCGCCGCCCTGGCCGATCTGTTCCAGCAGCTTGCGGTAGTCGCGCGACACGCGGTTGCTGGAGCCGCCGTTCATGGCGCGGCGGTTGAAGACCTCCGCCGAGGCCGCGTCGATGTCCGCGCCGACGCGTTCGATCACGTCGGCGATGCGTTCGATGATGAACTCGAGGATGCCGGCCAGCACGCCATGCGCGGTGGTGTTGGCCTGCGGGTGCCGCTCCGTGTGTGCCACGAAGCGCCGCATCGGCAGCGGATCCACATAGCGGTTGGTGACCAGCCGCGAGCCGCGCAGGATGAAGGTGATCTGGCCGTTCTCCGGCAGCTGCGTATCCAGCCTTGTCACCACGGTGGCGGTCAGGTACAGCGCGCCGGCCTCTTCATACAACCGCGAGGACGACTCGATCTCGCGCATTTCCTCGCGAGTCGGGATGTCGAGGCCGAGCCGCTGCTCGACCAGGCGTTCTTCCTCGGGGGTGGGCTCGAGCAGGTCGAGCCAGACGGCATCTTCGGGAAGGGGCGCATCGGGATTGCGTTCGATGCGCTTCAGGCCCGCCGGTACCAGGCTGTAGACGGAAAGCATCGCAGGCCTCCGGCGGGTCGCCGCCGGCCCGGGATGGCGCGGCGGCGGGTTCTTTCTCTACTTGAGCGCTCAGCGCTTCTCGGAAGCCACCAGGAAGTCGACCAGCTGCAGCAGCTGCTCGGCGCCGCCAGCCATCGAGCTGGTGGTGAAGTACTTGCCGTTGACGATGAGCACCGGCGTTTCTTCGATGCGGTAGCGGCGGGTCAGCTCCTCGGCGTTCTTCAGGCGCGTGCTGACGGCAAAGCCGTTGTACTCGCGGCGGAAGTCGGCCTCGTTGATGCCGTTGGCCTTGGCGAACGCCACCTGCAGGTCGGTGGTCTGCGCCTCGGTGTTGGCCACCAGCGGCTTGCCCTGGTTGTGGATCTGGTTGAAGGCCGCGCCCACCAGCTCGTTCTTCTTCAGCGCGTCGAGCGTGTAGATCAGCTTGCCCAGCAGGCGGTGGCTGGGTCCCCACATCACATGCTCCTGGCGGAACTTCACCCAGGCCGGCTGGCGGGCCTTCCAGGACTCGATGCGCGGATTCAGCGCGGCGCAGGCGCCGCAGTTCAGCCACATGAACTCGATCACCTCGACCTCACCCGGGCCGGCGTTGGTCGGCTGGGCGGGAACGATCGGGCGGTAGTGGGTGCCGGCCTTCCACGGGCCTTCCGGCAGCTGGGCGCTTTCGGGCATCGCTACCATGCGTTCCAGCGAGGAGTCGGCCGGCGCATCGGCGGCGGCCGTGCTGCCGGTGGATTCCTGCGCGGCGCTGGCGGCCTCGTCCAGGTCGGCCCCGGTCGCGGCGGTGGCCGGCGGCGGCGCTTCAGCCACCGGCGCGGCCGGAGCTGCTGCTGCTGCCTGCTCTTCGGTCTGGTTGGACTTCTGGCCACAGCCCGCAAGGGCAGCAGCCGCGGCAAAGACGAGCAGCAGTTTCTTCATCAACGCATCCCCTGGATATACGAAGCCAGATTGCGGCGATCCTCGGCGGTCAGGCGCTCGGCGATCGTGACCATCATCGCCGCGTTCGGGCCTGCCTGCGGACGGCCGGCATCATCCTTGTTGTAACGCGTGCCGGCAGCGTAGTCATTCAGCTGCTTGACCGTGTAGACCGAATGCTGGGCCTGCAGCGCCGGGTAACCAGCAGCCGGCACGCCGCGGCCCACCGGGCCATGGCAGGCGGCGCAGGCCGGAATGCCGCGCGCGCCATCGCCCCAGCGGTACAGCTTCTCGCCCTCGGCCCAGTACGAGGGATCGGCCTCGTTGCCGTTCGGCGTCTGGATGGCGAAGTGCGCGGCCAGGTCCAGGATGTCCTGGTCGGTCAGGTCCTTGACCATCGGCTGCATCAGCGGCGAGGGCCGCAGGCCGTCGCGGATGCGCTTGATCTGGTCGGCGGAATAGGCGGCGTTCTGGCCCGCGATCACCGGCCAGTCCGGTGTCACGCTGTTGCCGTTGACGCCGTGGCAGGCCGTGCAGGTGGCTGCCTTGGTGGCGCCGGCTTCGGCATCCCCGCGCAGCGGCGCAGCGGTGTCGGCAGCCTGGGCGGTTCCTGCGAGCAGGCCCAGGGTCAGAAGGGCGGTGGCGGCAATCCTCATGTGTCCGTAAGACTCCCAAAAAGACGGGCTGGAAAACCTGTCGATTGTACACTGGCCCTCCGCCTTGCAGCCTGTCGCCAGCCCTTGAGCCAGTTCCCGGAAGTCCAATTCATCAAGAGCGTGGCCCTCCCGGGCCAGTTTCCCCCCGATGAGGGGTTCGAAGTGGCCGTCGCGGGCCGCTCCAATGCCGGCAAGTCCAGCGCCATCAATGCCGTGCTGGCCCGCAAGGGGCTGGCCAAGACCAGCCGCACCCCGGGCCGCACCCAGCTCTACAACTATTTCCAGCTGGCCGGCCCCTGGCGGATGGTCGACCTGCCCGGCTACGGCCATGCCTCGGTCAACGCCGCCACCCGGGCCACCTGGGGGCCGCTGGCCGATGCCCTGCAGCGCCGGCAGAGCTTCCGGGCCCTGCTGCTGGTGGTGGATATCCGCCGGGGGGTGGGGGAGCTGGACATGGCCATGCTCGACTGGGCCGACCAGCCGCCCGAGTTCGCGCATGTGCTGCTGGCCAAGGCCGACAAACTGCCCCGCGGCCAGGCGCTGACCGCCCTGAAGGCGGCCGACAAGGAACTGGCCGGCCGGGCCAGCGTGCAGCTGTTTTCCGCCCACAAGGGCACCGGCCTCGAGGACGCGCGCAAGGTGCTGCGGCGCTGGATGGCTTCGACCAGCGGAAAGGGGCGGGAAAAAGAAATAACCCCGGCGGTGTGACCGCCGGGGCAAAAGTGCTGTCGGGCAGGTCTCGGTGCCGGACAGCAAACCCGCTCAGGGAGGGAAGCGGGGAGCGCTTGTGGCGCTCAAGTAGTTTGAGTGAGCTGCCCCCCGGAAGTTCCTTCACAGCACGTTTTCCGGGTTAAAGAATCGTCACCGAGGATTTGCTGCGGGATGCCCGCGGCGTGCGCTCCTACGCGACCACGCGATTGCGGCCACTGTTCTTGGCCGTATAGAGGCGCGTGTCGGCCTCGCGCAGCAGCGATTCCAGGGTCGAACCGGGTACCCCGCTGGCCAGGCCGAAGCTGAGGGTGACGCCCTTGGCGAGGCCGAGGCCGCGCCAGTCGTTGCTGGCGATCGCCACCCGCAGACTCTCGCACAGGTGCTGCGCTTCCTGCAGGCCGGTGCCCGGGAAGCAGAACAGGAACTCCTCGCCGCCGTAGCGCGCCACCAGGTCGGCCGAGCGGCAGCGCTTCTGCAGGATGTCCGATACCCGCCGCAGCACCTCATCGCCGGTGGCGTGCGAGTACTGGTCGTTGATGTCCTTGAAATGATCGATGTCGGCCAGCGCCACGGTGAGCTGCTGCGGGTGGCGCGCTTCCATCTGCAGCTGCTGCGCCAGCCACGCATCGGCGTACCGGCGGTTGAAGAGGCCGGTGAGGTTGTCCTGGGTGGCGAGCCGCTCCAGTTCCAGTGTCTTTTCCAGCAGGCTGCGGGTGCGCTCCTCGACGATGCCGACCAGCCGGTAGCGCATCACCGCGAACTGCCGCAGCGCCAGCATGCCCAGGCCCAGCACCGCCAGCAGCAGCACGAACACCGGCAGTTCCAGGCGGTTGTAGACCATCGCCACCACCACCGCGGCGGCGGCCGATCCCAGCTCCAGCGCATAGGGGAACAGCGTGAAGGTGCCGGCGCGGCCCTCGCGCATCAGCAGGCTCAGGGCCAGCATGCAGGTGTCGTTCAGTACCTGCATCGCCACCACCAGCAACAGCAGCGCGACCACGATTCGCGGCCCATCCAGCGCCATCAGCGGCACCGTGCCGCCGATGGTGGTGTAGAGCAGGCCGGCGCCGAGGATCGACAACGCCATCGTGCCGGAGTTCACCAGTGACGCGTTCAGCACATTGCGCAGGCCCACGCCCTGCCGCAGGCGATGCAGCGGATAGACCAGCGAGGCAAGGCCATTGATCCATGCTGCTTCCACCGGCCCCAGCACCAGGATGCTGGCCACCTGCGAGATGCGGTCGAAGGAGTAGTAGTGCTGGCTCGGCCCGCGGTAGCCGACGCTGATGGTGAACAGGCCGTAGACGAAGAAGAACAGGGCGGGCAGCCACTGGCCGTCCGGCATGGGACCGCCCTGTCTGCGCAGCATCAGGCCGACGACGATGACGGCGAGCACGAACAGGGTGGCGGCGAACAGGCTGCCCGCGCGTGTCCATGCAGCCGTCTTGGGCGGAGCGGTCTGGTCGGTCATGTCCGCAGCCAAGATAGCATGCGGTACGCTCTCTTCAGTTGCGCACGGGTCGCGCGAAGCGCCAGGCCACCAGCAGTCCGATCATCAGCCAGGCGCCGGCCAGCAGCCACGGTGCGCCGGGCAGGTGCAGTGGCGCGCGGTCGCTGATGAACAGGCCGAACGTGGAGGCGAACATCAGCGGCGCGAAGATGCCGACCAGGCTCACGAGGCTCATCAGCGCGCCCTGCACGCGGCCCTGCGCGTCGGCGCTGACATGCTGGGTGATCAGCGACTGGGTGGATGGCGTGGCCAGGCCCCACAGCGCGCTGACCGGCAGGGCCAGCAGGAATATCCAGCCGCTGGATGCAAAGCCATAGATGAAGAAGCCGGTCATGCCGAAGGTGAGGCCGAGCAGCAGCGTGCGCCGTTCACCCAGTGCCGGCACGATGCGGCCCACCAGCAGGCCCTGCACCAGGCCACTGCACAACCCGGCCAGCGCCAGCATGCCGCCCACCTGCTGCTCGCTCCAGCCATAGCGGTATTCGGTGAACAGCACCGCCACGCTCGGATAAACATAGTGCGCCATGTTGGCGATCATCATCACCGCGGCGAGGCCGAACACCTGCGGGAAACGCCGCAGCAGCGCCAGGGATCCGACCGGATTGGCATGCGACCAGTCGAAGCGCGCGGTGCGCCGTTCCGGCGGCAGCGACTCGGGCAGCACGAACCATCCATACAGGAAATTCAGCAGCGCCAGGCCCGCCGCGAACCAGAACGGCGCGCGCAGGTTGATGCCGCCGAGGAACCCGCCCAGCATCGGGCCGATGATGAAACCGACGCCGAAGGCGGCGCCGATGATGCCGTACGATTTGGCGCGTTTCTCCGCCGTGGTCACGTCGGCGATGTAGGCGTTGGCGGTGGTGTAACTGGCCGAGAACAGGCCGGAGAACACACGCGCGATGAGCAGCCACGGCAGCGACTGCGCCAGCGCCATCAGGATGAAGTCCACGCCCAGCCCGACGCAGGACATCAGGATCACCGGCCGGCGGCCGAAGCGGTCCGACAGCGCGCCCTGGATCGGCGAGCAGATGAACTGGATGGCGGCGAACAGCGTGCTGAACACGCCCACCCACCAGGCGGCCTCGGTGAAGTCACCGCCGGTGAATTCGCGCACCAGTCCCGGCAGCACCGGGATGATCACGCCGAAGGCGAGGATGTCGATCAGCACCGTGATGAAGATGAAGACCAGCGCGGCCTTGCGCACGCGCGTCACGGGCGCGGACTCGCCGCCCGCGCCGATGCCGTCTTGATTCGACATGAACGCCAGCTCCAGGTCAGAAATGAGTCGGGATCAGTGCGCCTGGTCCCAGTTCGCGCCGACGCCGATGTCGACCTTCAGCGGCACCTTGAGCGTTTCGGCCGAGGTCATCTGCTCGCGCAGCATCGCCGTGGTGGCATCGACTGCCTCCGCGGCCACCTCGAGCACCAGCTCGTCGTGCACCTGCATGATAAGCCTGGCCGGCAGTGAGCGCGCGGCGCACTCGCGCTCCACCCGCAGCATCGCCAGCTTGATGATGTCGGCGGCGGTGCCCTGCATCGGCGCGTTGATCGCGCTTCGCTCCGCGTACTGCTGCAGGTTGCGGTTGCGCGAGCGGATCTCCGGCAGGTAGAGCCGCCGGCCGCGCACGGTTTCCACATAGCCCTGTTCGCGTGCCTGCTCGCGGGTGCGGTCCATGAAGGCCTTCACGCCGGGGTAACGCTCGAAATAAAGATCGACGTATCGCTGCGCGCTGCCGCGGTCGATGCCCAGCTGGCGCGCCAGTCCGAAGGCCGACATGCCGTAGATCAGGCCGAAGTTCACCGCCTTGGCCGAGCGGCGCTCCTCGGAGGTGACCTCTTCGAGCGGTTTGCCCAGCACCTCGGCGGCGGTGGCCTGGTGCACGTCCAGGTCCAGCTGGAAGGCGCGCACCAGCGCCGGGTCATCCGACAGGTGCGCCATGATGCGCAGTTCGATCTGCGAGTAGTCGGCCGCGATCAGTACATGGCCCGGTGGTGCGACGAAGGCCTGGCGGATGCGCCGCCCCTCGGCATTGCGGATCGGGATGTTCTGCAGGTTCGGGTCCTGCGATGACAGGCGCCCGGTGGCCGCCACCGCCTGGTGGTAGCAGGTGTGCACACGACCGGTGGTCGGGTCGATCTCGCCCGGCAGCTTGTCGGTGTAGGTGGACTTCAGCTTGGCGAGGCTGCGGTAGTCCAGGATCAGCTGCGGCAGCTCGAAGCCGCTCTGCGCCAGCTCCTCCAGCACGTCTTCGGCGGTGGAGGGCTGGCCGGTGGGCGTCTTGCGCAGCACCGGCAGCTGCAGTTTCTCGAACAGGATCTGCTGCAGCTGCTTGGGCGAGTCCGGGTTGAACTCGCCGCCGGCCACGGCATGGATCTGCTTCTGCAGCTCGCCGATGCGCGCGCCCAGTTCGGAGCTCTGCTGGCGCAGCAGCGCGGCATCCAGCAGCACGCCGCGGTGTTCCATCTCCAGCAGCACGCCGGCCAGCGGCTGCTCGATCTCTTCATACAGCGCCTGCAGGCGCGGCTGCGCCTGCAGTTGCGGCCACAGCGCCTGGTGCAGGCGCATGGTGACATCGGCATCCTCGGCGGCATAGGTGGCGGCGGTTTCCACCGGCACCTGGTCGAAGCAGATCTGCCTGGCGCCCTTGCCGGCCACGGCCTCGTATTTGATGGTGTCGATGTCGAGGTAGAACTTCGCCAGCGAGTCCATGTCGTGGCGTGTCGCCACGCTGTTGAGTACATAGGACTCGACCATGGTGTCGTGGACGAAGCCGGCCAGATGGATGCCGTGGTTGCGCAGCACATGCGCGTCGTACTTCAGGTGGTGGCCGACCTTGCCGCGGCTGGCGTCTTCCAGCCAGGGCTTCAGCTTCGCCAGCGTGGCATCCAGGTCCAGCTGGTCCGGCGCGCCGGCATAACGATGCGCCAGCGGCAGGTAGGCGGCCTTGCCCGGTTCGACGCAGAACGAGATGCCGACGATGCGCGCCTGCGAATAGTTCAGGCTGGTGGTCTCGGTGTCGAAGGCGGTCAGCTCGCTGGCCATCAGCAGGTCGATCCAGCGTTGCAGCGATTCCTCGCTGGCGATGGTTTCGTAGCTGCGCGGGATGGCGGCCAGTGCGGCGGCGGCATCGGTGGCTTCGCTGGAGGGAAGACCGGTGCTGGCCGGTCCGGAGGACGCATCCGCGTTGGCGCCTGCAGGCTTCTTCGCCGCAGTGCCTGTGGACTTCGCATCCGCGGCGGCGCGCCCGCCTGCAGCGCCTTCCTCCGCATCCAGCGCCCGCAGCATGCCGCGGAATTCCATCCGCTCGTAGATCTCGCGCAGCCGTGCCCGGTCCGGTTCGCGCCGCGCATAGAGGTTCTCTTCCGGCGGCAGGTCCACGTCGGTGTGGATGGTGGCCAGCTGCCGCGACAGCGCCAGCGTTTCAAGGCCGTTGCGCAGGTTCTCGCCCACCTTGCCGCTGATCTCGGTGGCATGCGCGATCAGGTTGTCGAGGTTGCCGTACTGCTTCAGCCACTTCGCGGCGGTCTTCGGTCCGACCTTGTCGATGCCGGGGATGTTGTCCGAGCTGTCACCCACCAGCGCCAGGTAGTCGATGATCTGCTCCGGCCACACATCGAACTTGGCCTTCACGCCATCGCGGTCCAGCGCCGTGTTGGTCATGGTGTTGATCAACGTGATGCGCTCGTTGACCAGCTGCGCCATGTCCTTGTCGCCGGTGGAGATCAGCACCTTGCGGCCCTCGGCGGCGGCGCGCACCGCCAGCGTGCCGATCACATCGTCGGCCTCGACGCCGGGGATGCGCAGCAGCGGGAAACCCAGCGCCTGCACCAGTTCCAGCAGCGGCTCGGTCTGCGAGCGCAGGTCGTCGGGCATCGGCGGGCGATGCGACTTGTATTCGGCGAACAGCTCGTCGCGGAAGGTCTTGCCCGGCGCGTCGAACACCACCACCACGCAGTTGTCCGGCCGCTCGCGCACATAACGCTGCAGCATGTTGACCACACCGAACACCGCGCCGGTGGGCTCGCCGCGCGAGTTGTTCAGCGGCGGCAGCGCGAAGAAGGCGCGGTACAGGTAGGAGGAACCGTCGACGAGGATCAGGGGCGGCTGCCCGGCGGGAGCATTCATTTCCGGTCGTCCCGCAGGGGTTACTGGTTGGCGCCGCGGTTGGCGGGGGTGTCTTCGTCTTCGGCGCCAGGCGTGGCGGCCGGGCCGGTCGGCACGGTGGCGATGGGCTCGCGTTCCGGTTCGGGGATGAACAGGTCACCACGCTGGCCGCAGGCAGCCAGCAGCGCCGCGGCCAGCAGCAGCGACGCGCGGAAGATTCGGGTCATGTCACAAGGCCTTGTCATTTACGGCACCACGCGGCCGTCAGCCAGCGCGCTCCAGCCGCGCACGATGCGGTACGCCGCCCACAATCCCACCAGCACCGTGGCGCCGACCAGCAGCGGATAACCGACGAAGATCAGCACCAGCGGGCCGAACACGATGTAGGCCAGCGCCATCCAGCCGAAGGCCCACCAGAAGGTGCGCCGCTGCCAGGAGAAATGCGAGGCCAGCCAGGTGCCGCGCGCCGCCGAGCCGCGCGCGTAATTCATCACCAGCGCGATGATGGACGGCAGGCTGAACAGGAACTGGCCGACGATCGAGGCAGCCGTCAGGATGCCCATCAGCACGGCGATGGCGTGCAGGCCGTACATCAGGTGCGTGTAGGACACGAGCCGCGGGTCGGCGGCCACCGTGGTGGTGTCGTAGGGGGAGGGATCCATGGGATCCCCAAAGATACTCCAATGGTCCCGGGGAAGGGGCCCTTCAGGCCGCCGGCCGCCGCAGGACCTTCTCCAGCGCCTTGCCGCGGGCCAGTTCGTCCACCAGCTTGTCCAGGTAGCGGATCTTGCGCATCAGCGGGTCTTCGACTTCTTCCACGCGCACGCCGCAGACCACGCCCTTGATCAGCGCGGCGTGCGGATTGAACCGCGGCGCCTGGGCGAAGAAGGCCTCCAGGTCGACCTCGCTGTCGATCTGGCGCTGCAGGCCGGCCTCGTCATAGCCGGTGAGCCAGCGGATCGCCGCGTCCACCTCTTGCTGGCTGCGGTTCCTGCGCCGGGCCTTCTCGACGTACAGCGGGTAGACCTTCGCGAACTTCATCCGGTAGACGCGCTCGAGGTTCGACATTTATTTCACCCGAAAGGTCGGATGGGTTCGCGGCCATCCCAGTCGACCGAAGCCTTCCAGTAACGCGTGAACATCTCGTCCATGCCTTCGGTGGCCGGGATCAGTTCCACGAAGCCCGGAGCGTCCTCGCGATCGCCCATGTAATACACCGTGCCGCCGCTGGGAACCGGCGTGTAGAAGGCCACGTGGTAGCCGCGCTGGTGGTATTCCTGCCGTGCCGCCTCCACATCTTCGAAGGCGATGCCGATGTGGTGGAAGCCATAACCGCGCTTCTCGATGGTTTCGCGATATACCGACGGGCGCGCATCCTTCGGCTGGATCAATTCGATCATCATGTGGCCGGCGAACGCCATCGCCAGCATCACATCCGCCTCGGTGGGCTCGCCGCGATAACGCTGCTCCGGCCCGGTGAAGCTGTCGAGCATGAACCACGGGCCGACCTTGCCATCCTTGATCCACCAGTCGATGGCGGCCCGCATGTCGGGCACCACATAGGCGGTCTGCACGACCTGGCCGGCCTTCTGGCCGAAGCCGAAT
>CAYNEX010000050.1:13287-17258 GCA_964396335.1 uncultured Steroidobacteraceae bacterium
CGGTCCTCGGGAACCGGCACCACGAATCCCTGAATGTACATGCGCACTCCTTTGCCGGGACAGCAGGGTCCGCCGATCTTACGATGTTGTGGGGAGCGCGCCCAAGCGGCGCCGGGGCGGTAGGATTGAAGGCATGAAGACCGTTTCCAGCAGCAAGTCCTTCGGCGGCACGCAGGCCGTGCATGTTCATCCATCCAGCACCTGCGGCTGCGACATGACCTTCGCGCTGTACCTGCCGCCGCAGGCCGCGCAGGGCAGGGTGCCGCTGCTGTGGTACCTCTCCGGCCTCACCTGCACGCACCAGAACGTGATGGACAAGGGCGAATACCGCCGCGCCGCCAGCGAACTGGGCGTGGCCATCATCTGCCCGGATACCAGCCCGCGTGGCGCCGACGTGCCGGACGAGAAGGACAACTGGCAGTTCGGCCAGGGCGCGGGTTTCTACGTGGACGCCACGCAGGCACCCTACGACCGCCACTACCGCATGCAGAGCTACCTGCTCGACGAACTGCCGAAGCTGGTGGCGGAGATCGCGCCGGTGGACATGGACCGGCAGGGCATCTTCGGCCATTCGATGGGCGGCCATGGCGCGATCACGCTGGCGCTGAAGAACCCCGGCCGCTTCCGCTCGGTGTCGGCGTTCGCGCCGATCGTGCATCCGTCGGCGGCGGACTGGTCGCGTCCGGCCTTCCAGAAGTACCTCGGCC
This sequence comes from uncultured Steroidobacteraceae bacterium, assembly GCA_964396335.1. Classification (GTDB taxonomy): domain Bacteria; phylum Pseudomonadota; class Gammaproteobacteria; order Steroidobacterales; family Steroidobacteraceae; genus ZC4RG30. The sequence goes on from CAYNEX010000050.1 coordinate 13,995, forward strand.
ATGACGAGGCCGCGTGGCGCGCCTATGACGCGGTCAGCCTGATCGAGGATGGCCATCGCCTGCCCGAGCTGCTGGTCGACCAGGGGACCGCCGACCAGTTCCTGCAGGAGGGCCTGAAGCCCTGGCTGCTGGAGGAAGCCTGCCGCAAGGCCGGCATCGCGCTGACGCTGAACATGCGCGAGGGTTACGACCACTCCTATTTCTTCATCTCCACCTTCATGGCCGGGCAGATCGCCTGGCACGCGCAGAGGCTGTGATCCGCATGCGCCAGGCCTGGCCGGTGCCGCGAGGGGTCATCGTGCTGCTGGCGCTGGTCACCGTGCTGGCGCTGACGGCCTGCGATGCGCTGGTCGCGGTCGATGCGAATGCCAATGTGCCGCCGCGCTATGTGCGCGTGCTGGTCACCGTCGAGCAGGTCTGGTTCAACCAGAGCGCCACCGCCGTGCCCGAGGATGAAACCTGGGAGAAGGTGAAGCTGGATGATCCGGTGACGCTGAACCTGGTGGCGCTGGCCAACGGCCAGTCGGTGCGGATCATCGACGATGCGAAGGTCCCCGCCGCCCGTTACCGCCAGCTGCGCCTGCTGCTGGCCGACACGCATGGCCGGCTGCGCGATTCGGCCGATGACTTCGATGCCGACCACAACAATGAAGTCACGTGGATCGACGAGGACGGTGACCTGCGCTCCGCGCCGCTGGAGGTGCTGGGTTTCGACCGCGGCATCGGCATGCCCATCGACCTGAAGGTGATGGAGGCGGCGGTATCCATCGGCGGCGCCAGTGCCGACAACAACGTGGTGGTGCGCTTTGACGCTGCCCGCGACCTGACCGAGTTCCGCTATGACGGCGATCGCGGTTTCCTGCTGAACGCCACGCTGGAAGCCTCTGACGTGAAGGATGCCGGCACGATCCGCGGCAGCCTGAACCTGTCTCGCCTTTCGGCACCCGCCACGTGGTATGGCCGCCACGACATCCAGGTGACGGCCCAGAAGGTCGACAAGTCAGCCGGCCGGCGTGTCATCGTCGCCACTGCGTCCGTGAACAACAACGGCGGGTTCATGCTGTATCCGCTGCCCATCGATGAGGATGAGCGGGTCACTGAATATGACCTGGTCATCCATGGTCCGGAAATCCAGACCATCATCCTGCGCGACGTGCCGGTGAGCGAGGCCGGTCCCGGCAATGCGGAGATGTTGCTGGCCGGCCAGCTCACACTGGAGCCGGCGCAGTCCTTCGAAGCCAACCTGAGTGCCGCGGAGCCGTTGGCTGTGCCGGGCGCGCGGGTGGGCTTCTATCAGAAAGTGCCGGGCGAGAACGAACCCTTCCTGGTCGGCTTTGCCGCAGTTGATCCGCTCTCCGGCCGTTTTGTCGAGCCGATGCGGCTGTCGCGCGCCGGCACGGTGCTGTTTGGAACCTATGGCAGCAACCTGAACCTTCGCACCGTGACGCCGGAAGAGGGCGCGGGGCGTTTTTCAGTGGCTGCCTTCTCGCCGCATTTCGCGCATGGCGAATTCGCCGCCACGACTCTGCGCGCACCGACGTCTTCGTCCGAGGTTGCATCCTTCACGGTGCCCGCGCCGGGCATCCCGGTGTCAGTCACGGCGGGAACGGTATCGGCCACCGTGGCAGTGGAAACACCTGAAAAATACGACCGCGGCGTGCTGATCGTCGCGCGTGAGGGTTCGCTGGTCACGCTGGCGTCGCTGGACGGGATGCTGCAGCAGGCGCTGGGCACCACCTTCATCGATCTGGCGCGCCTCCCGGCCGGTGGCGCGGCTGCGCCGAACGATCGCGCTTATTACTACCTTGAGGCGTGGACCTGGCACTCCTCCGATCCGGAGGACACCTTCGTGCGCCACGCCGGCGAGGCCGCGGTCGACCTGCGCAACACCGACACCGCGTCCGGTTCGCTCACCATCCGCTGATCGCATGGCGGGCCGCGCGACAACCGGCCCGCATCCGCGCACGCCGGATGGTCGTTACTTCGTGGTCCGGGGCCGCCTGTGGCGGCTGGGCAATCCCGCCCTTCGCGCGGAAGAACGCGAGCGCCTCACCCGCCAGCTGATGCGCTGTCGCTCCGCCGTCGGGCGCGCGCTGCGCGACGGGGATGAGGTGGCGGAACGCAAGGCGCGACGCGGTGTGCACGCCGCCAAGGTGGCGCTGGGAGAACGCGGTCCGGTCTGGTGGACCGACGGCGCGCCGGACTACAACCGGCGCCTGGCCGTGAATACGCCCTATCGCGCGTGGTTCCAGAAGCTGGCTGTCAGGCCCGGCTCCCCGGAAACTGCATCGCCCCGTCGCAGATCGCCTGCCAGGAAGGTTTCTCGCTGACGTGCTGGTGGAAGCGGTTCTGCAGTCCCGGGTCCTCGTCGAACAGGTGCGCGGTGATCGGGAACTCGTGGCTGCCGGATTTCATCGCACCCAGCGCCGAACCGCAGCGCGAACAGAAGCAGCGGGTTTCGCCATGCAGCGGCGTCGACGCGTCGGTGGCGATGAATTCCGCGCCGCGTTCCAGCTCGAATGCATCGCGGCGCGCGAACACCACCGTGCTGCTGCCGGTCCTGCGGCAGGCGCTGCAATGGCAGGTGCCCATCATCATCGGCCGGCGCGACAGCGTGAACGAAACCGCGCCGCAGCTGCAGCGGCCGTGCAGGGTGGCATTCGCGGCGCTGCGCGCTTCGGCCCGTTCGACCACTGCGACGGGTGGGCTGGCCACCGGCGCCGGATCCGCGGCGGGAGGCGCCGCTGTGCGCGCCATGGCCGAGGCCTTGCGGATGCGCCGGCGCAGCCGCGCCAGTTCGATCAGGAAGCGCAGGCGCACGACCCAGCGCGCGAGGATGCGGCCGGCCAGGCCGACGCCGATGGCCAGCAGCACCAGCATGCCCATGTGTTCGAGGCTGCGGTTCCACGTGCGCACCATGTCGGCGAGACCGATGATCAGCACGCCGATCGCCAGCAGGCCGCCGGTCTGGCGTTCCAGCACCTCGTGCAGGTGGCGCAGGCGCACCTGCGAGCGCTGCGCCTCGAGCAGCGGCAGCGTTTCGACATGGATGTCGATCCAGGGAACCTTCCAGCGCGAAATGACACGCCAGGCCAGGCGTCCCAGGTCCGGGGCGCCGCGGACAGTGAAGGTGGAGCGGCGGAAAAAGCGGAACTTCATCGGCTCATCTCCTGTGGTCGGCGCCATTCTCTGCGCGGATTGCGCAAGAAGTTCGCAAGCAGGCGGCCGGGATTTTCGCTGGATGGCGCCCGTCGCCCGCCGCCT
>CAYNEX010000051.1:0-17074 GCA_964396335.1 uncultured Steroidobacteraceae bacterium
ACGCTGGGCACCTCGATGCTCTCGTCGCTGTTGGCCAGCTGCGAGAGCGCGCAGGCGTAGCGCACCTTGATGTCCTCGGCGTAGTGCGTCGGCGTGCGCATCGACACGGCGATGTCATTGGTCACCTGGTCGCCGGCGATCGGGATCACCGCGGTGTGCTGGATGGCGCCGTCGGAGAACACGGCGATGTCGGTGGTGCCGCCGCCGATGTCCACCATGCACACGCCCAGTTCCTTTTCATCGTCGGTGAGCACGGCATGGCTCGAGGCCAGCTGCTCCAGCACCACGTCCTCCACCGACAGGCCGCAGCGCTGCACGCACTTGACGATGTTCTGCGCGGCGCTGTCGGCGCCGGTGACGATGTGCACCTTGGCTTCCAGGCGCACGCCGGCCATGCCGATGGGATCGCGGATGCCCTCCTGGCCGTCGATGATGTATTCCTGCGGCAGCACGTGCAGGATGCGCTGGTCGGCGGGGATGGCCACCGCCTTGGCCGCATCGATCACGTTCTGCACGTCGACCTCGGTGACCTCGCGGTCACGGATGCCGACGATGCCGTGCGAGTTCAGGCTGCGCACATGGCTGCCGGCGATGCCGGCATACACCGCATGGATCTCGCAGCCGGCCATCAGCTCGGCTTCCTCGACCGCGCGCTGGATCGACTGCACGGTGGACTCGATGTTCACCACCACGCCCTTCTTCAGGCCGCGCGAGGGATGCGAGCCCAGGCCCACCACTTCGATGCCGCCGTCGGCGCCGATCTCGCCGACCAGCGCGACGACCTTCGAGGTCCCGATATCCAGCCCCACGATCAGGGGCCTGTCACTACGTTTTGCCACGAGTGGCTCCTCCAGCCGTGCGCCAGCCCACGGCAAAACCGTTGGCGTAGCGCAGGTCCACGTATTCAATTTCGCCGGCGCGCGCGGCAACGATGCGCGCGCCGGAACTCAGGAATCGGTCGAAGCGCTCGTCCACCTGTTCGCGGCCGAGCCGCAGCTTCACGCCGTTGTCCAGCTCCAGCTCCCAGGCGCCGCGCTCGTCCAGCGTCAGGCTGGTGAGGCGCATGCCGGCCTCGGTGAGGCGCGGCGCGGCGGCGAGGTAACGCCCGGTCATCGCCTGCTGCTGGCCTTCCGGGCCGTTCAGCAGCGGCAGTTCCGGCGGGATGTGGCGCGAGTCCTGCACGAACACCTCGCCACGCACGTTCAGCAGGCCCTGTTCGCCCCAGCGCGCCACCGGCACGTGCTCGACCACCTCGACGCTGAGCGCGCGCGGCCAGCTGCGCGCCACGCTGGCGCGGTCCACCCACGGGATCTGCTCCACCGCCGCGGCAATCTGCAGCAGGTCGACCGACACCATGCCGTCACCACCGACCGCATCGCGCACCGCCTTCTCCACGTCATGCGGCTGCACGCGCTGGAAGCGGCCGGAGATCGACACACGTTCCACCGGCTGGTTCAGCGCGAAACGCAGCGCATACACCGTCCCGCCCAGCACCAGCGCCGCCGCCAGCGTCGGCGCCACGCGCTGCCAGGACGGCAGCAGCGCGCGCAGCCGCGCGAACCGGGAACCTTCCCGGCGCTTGCGCGTGGCGGTCCTGCGGCGACGGCTGAACATCAGGCCTTCACCTCCATGCGTTCACGCACGAAGCTGGTTTCCAGCACCTGCCAGCACAGCTCCTCGAAGTCGATGCCGGCGGCGCGCGCCGCCATCGGCACCAGGCTGTGGTCGGTCATGCCGGGCACGGTGTTCAGTTCCAGCAGCAGCGGCCGGCCGGTGTGGTCGGCCATGAAATCGACGCGGCCCCAGCCCTCGGCACCGACCGCATCGAATGCCGCCAGCGCCAGGCTCGCCATGTGCGCCTCGGCCTGCGCCGACAGTCCCGCCGGGCAGTGGTACTTCGTGTCGTTGCGCAGGTACTTGGCTTCGTAGTCGTAGAAGGTGTTGGCGGCCTCGATGCGGATGGCCGGCAGCACGCGACGGTGCAGCACCGCCACGGTGTATTCGGCGCCGGTGATCCACTTCTCGGCGAACACCACGTCATCCACGGCCGCGGCGGCACGGAAGGCCGGCTCCATCTCCTCGCGGGTGTTGACCTTGCTCATGCCCACGCTCGAGCCCTGCGTGGCCGGCTTCACGATCAGCGGCAGGCCGAGGCGCTCGAGCGCGCGCTCGCAGTCGGCCACCGTGCGCAGCACTTCGCTTTCGGCAGTCATCACGCCCAATGCCGCGGCCAGGCGCTTGGTGCGCAGCTTGTCCATCGCCAGCGCGGAACCGAGCACGCCGCTGCCGGTGTAGGGAATGCCCAGCACTTCCAGCGCGCCCTGGGTGCTGCCGTCCTCGCCGCCGGGCCCGTGCAGCACGATGAAAGCGCGGTCGAAGCCGCGCCCCGGCAGCTCGTGCAGCGGTTCGTCGCGCGGATCCACGCCGACCGCATCGATGCCGCGCCGCTTCAACGCCGCCAGCACCGCGCGGCCGGAGATCAGCGAGATCTCCCGTTCCGCCGAATTGCCACCGGACAGCACGGCGACCTTGCCGAACTGCGCGGCGTCGGTGATGCGCTTCAGGCGCGACCGGTCGTGTGTGAGCTTCATGGTGCGGCTTCTCCGACGATGCGGCACTCGGGGACGAGCCTGCGGCCGTGCCGGCGCTCGACTTCCTCGCGCACTCGTTCGATCAATGTCTCGATGTCGCGGGCGCTGGCGGCGCCCTCGTTGATGATGAAATTGGCGTGTTTGGCCGAGACCACGGCGCCACCCACGCGCAGGCCCTTCAGGCCGGCGCTTTCGATCAGGCGCGCGGCATGGTCACCCGGCGGATTGGTGAACACCGAACCGCAGCTCCACTCGCCGATGGGCTGGGTCTGGCGGCGCTTTTCCAGCAGCGCGCGCGTACCCTGCTCCGAGGAGCCTTCGCGGAAGGTGAAATGCGCGGCCAGGAACCATTCATCCGCGGCCGGTGCTTCCACATGGCGGTACCCGACGCGGTATTCGCCGGCAGCGCGGGCGCGCACCACGCCATGGCGATCGATGGTCTCGACCTGCGTGACATGCGGCCAGGTCTCGTTGCCGAAGGCGCCGGCATTCATCGCCAGCGCGCCGCCGACCGTGCCGGGGATGCCGGTGAAGAATTCCGCCGGGCCCAGGTCCCAGCGCGCGCAGGCCCGCGCCAGCTTCGCGCAGGGCACGCCGGCCTCGGCATACACATCGCGCTCGCCGCGACGTTCGATGGCGGTCAGTGCATCCCGGGTGGAGATCACCACGCCGCGCACGCCGCCGTCGCGCACCAGCAGGTTGCTGCCCAGGCCCAGCCAGAGCAGCGGCACATCGGCCGGCAGCGCCTTCAGGAAGGCGACCAGGTCGTCGCGGTTCTCCGGCGTGAAGAACACATCGGCCGGGCCGCCCACATGCCAGGAGGTGTGGCGCGACAGCGGCTCACCCAGGCGGATGCGCGAGGCGAAGGCAGGCGGCGGCACGTAGCTCATCCGGCCTCCTTCGCCAGCAGCCTCGACAGGCGCGGCGCCAGTTCGTGCGCGGCGCCGCTGATGGTGCCGGCGCCCATCATCGCGATCACGTCGCCCGGCCGCACGATACCGGCCAGCGCGCCGGCGATCTCGTCCACCGTGGGCACGAACACCGGCTCGACCTTGCCGCGGATGCGCACCGCGCGGCAGATGGCGCGGCCATCGGCGTTCTCGATCGGTGCTTCCCCGGCGGCATACACCTCGGTGACCAGCAGCGTGTCGGCGGTGGACAGCACCAGCGCGAAGTCATCCAGCAGGTCGCGCGTGCGGGTGAAGCGATGCGGCTGGAACACCAGCACGATGCGGCGCTCGCCATAGGCCTGGCGCAACGCATCCAGCGTCGCGGCGATCTCGGTGGGATGGTGACCATAGTCATCCACCACGGTGATGGCGCCGCCGGGCAGCGGCAGCTCGCCCACCACCTGCAGGCGGCGGTCGATGCCCTGGAACGTGGCCAGCGCGCGCTGGATCGCGGCATCGTCCACTCCCAGTTCAGTGGCAACCGCGATCGCGGCCAGCGAGTTCAGCACATTGTGGCGGCCCGGCAGGTTCACGGTGACCTGCAGCCGCGGCTGGCCCTTGCGCAGCACGGTGAAGCTGGTGCGCTGGGCCTCGCGGCGCACGTCCACCGCGCGCGTGTCGGCCTCTTCGTTGAAGCCATAGGTGGTGACCGGACGCTTCACCAGCGGCATCAGCTTCGCCACCTCGGCATCATCGGAGCACAGCACCGCCAGGCCGTAGAACGGCAGGTTGTGCAGGAACTCCTCGAAGCTCTGGCGCAGCTTCTGGAAGTCGCCGCCATGCGTGCCCAGGTGGTCGTTGTCGATGTTGGTGACCACCGCCACCATCGGCTGCAGGTGCAGGAACGAGGCATCGCTCTCGTCGGCCTCGGCCACGAGGTAGCGGCCGGCGCCCAGGCGCGCATTGCTGTCGGCGCTCTTCAGGCGGCCGCCGATCACGAAGGTGGGATCCTCACCGCCCTCGGCCAGCACACTGGCCACGAGGCTGGTGGTGGTGGTCTTGCCATGCGTGCCGGCCACCGCGATCGAGAAGCGGAAGCGCATCAGCTCGCCCAGCATCTCGGCGCGCGGCACCACCGGAATGCGCGCTTCCAGTGCCGCGGCCACTTCGGGGTTGGCGCGGTCGATGGCGGTGGACACCACCACCACATCACTGCCCTGCACGTGTGCGGCGTCGTGGCCGGTGAAGATGCGCGCGCCCAGTTCGGCCAGGCGGCGGGTCACCGCGTTCGGGCGGATATCCGAGCCCTGCACGGCATATCCCTGGTTCAGCAGCACTTCGGCGATACCGCCCATGCCGCTGCCGCCGATGCCGACGAAATGCACGGTGTGGATGCGGCGCATGCCATGCGACTGGCGGTTCATGACCGGGCCTCCGCAGCCAGGCAGGCGTCGAAGAGTTGCTGTGCCGCGTCGGGAAGCGCCGCGCGGCGCGCGGCTTCGGCCAGCGTCAGCAGGCCGGCGCGGCCGTTCGCGCACAGCCCGGTCAGCGTCGCGGCCAGGTGTTCCGGGGTCAGCGCGGCGTCGGCGACCAGGCGCGCGGCGCCGGCGTCGACGAGGTAACGGGCGTTGTGGGTCTGGTGGTCATCCACCGCATGCGGATACGGCACCAGCACAGCGCCCACGCCCGCGGCGGCCAGTTCGGCCACGGTCAGCGCACCGGCGCGGCAGACCACCAGATCCGCCCAGCCCAGCGCTTCGGCCATGTCGGCGATGAAGGGCGTGACCTCGCCGGCCACGCCGGCCTCGCGATAGGCCTCGCGCGCCATGTCGATGAGCTTGTCACCGGCCTGGTGACGCACCTCGAAGCGCAGCACCGGAGAACCCTGCGCCAGCTTCTGCAGCGCGCGCGGCACGCTTTCATTCAGGCGGCGCGCGCCGAGGCTGCCACCGACCACCAGCAGGCGCAGCGCGCCGTCGCGCGTCGCGAAACGTTCGGCCGGCGCCGGCAGCGCGGCAATGTCGGCGCGCACCGGGTTGCCGATCAGGCGCACCCGCGCCCGGCCCGGCAGCGCCGACGGGAAGGCGGTCAGCACCTCGCGCGCCAGCGGCGCCAGGCAGCGGTTGGTGAAACCGGCGATGGCGTTCTGCTCATGGATGATCAGCGGCCGGCGCGTCAGCCATGCGGCGAGGCCACCCGGTCCGGTCACGAAGCCACCCAGGCCCACCACCACACCGGGGCGATGGCGACGGACAATGCGCAGCGCCTGCCACAGCGCGCGCACCAGGTTGAACGGCGCGGCCAGCAGCGTCATGGCGCCCTTGCCACGCAGGCCGCCGACGGACAGCCACTCGATGTCGAACCCTTCGGCCGGCACCACGCGGGCCTCGAGGCCGCGACGCGTGCCCAGCCAGATGACCTTGCGCGAACTGGCGCGCAGCAGGCGCGCCAGCGCCAGCGCCGGGAATACATGCCCGCCGGTTCCGCCCGCCATGATCAGCACCGGTGGGCTCATGCCGCCACCTCGCGGCCGCTGCGCCGCGCGCTGACGCTGGCGCCACCCCGCACGCGCACCTGGGTCTCGTGATGCACGCGCAGCACCATGCCCACCCACATCAGCGCCACCATCATGCTGCTGCGGCCGAAGCTCATGAACGGCAGCGTCAGGCCCTTGGTGGGCAGCACGCTCATGGTCACGCCGATGTTGATCAGCGACTGGATGCCCACCCACAGGCCGAAGGCGGCGGCGATGCCGGCCTGGAAACGCAGTCCGGCGGTGGCGGCCTCGCGCGCGATGTGCAGCGCGCGCCAGGCCAGCGCCACGAACAGGCCCAGCGTCAGCAGCACGCCCATCAGGCCCAGTTCCTCGGCCAGCACCGCGAACAGGAAGTCGGTGTGCGCTTCCGGCAGGTAGAACAGCTTCTGCACGCTCTCGCCCAGGCCCACGCCGAACCATTCACCGCGGCCGATGGCGATCAGCGACTGCACCGGCTGGTAGCCGCATTCCTGCGCGTGTTCCCAGGGATTCAGGAAGCAGGTCAGGCGCTTCAGGCGATAGGCCTCGAGCACGGCCACACCGGCAAAGGCCGCGCCGCCGCCCACCATGCACAGCAGCACCCAGCGCAGCTGCGCGCCGGAGATGAACAGCAGTCCGAAGGCGGTGGCGAACAGCACCGCGGAAGCACCGAAGTCCGGCTCCAGCACCAGCAGCACGCAGAATGCCGCGGTGATGAGCAGCGGCTTGGCCAGGCCCGTGAAGCTGGTGGACAGCTCCTTGTGGAAACGCGCGGCATAGGCCGCCACCCAGGTCAGCACCAGCACGCGCGTGAGTTCCGACGCCTGCAGCTGGAAGCCCGGCAGGCGGATCCAGCGGCGGCTGCCGTTGACCTCGTGGCCGATCCCCGGGACCAGCACCATCACCAGCAGCGCGGCCGAGGCCACCAGCAGCAGGTTGGCATGCCGCTGGAACAGTTCGGTGGGCAGCTGCGTCAGGACCAGCGCCAGCACCAGGCCGACGGCCGCGCCCTGCAGCTGGCCCTTGACGAAGAACAGCACGTCGCCGGCATCACGCGCCGCCTTCGAGATCGACGCCGAGGTCAGCATCACAAGGCCCAGCAGCAGCACGGCCATGACCAGGCACACGAACACGGTGTCGAGCACGAAGGACGGGTTGCGCTGCGTGCTCATGCCGCAAGCCCTCCGACCGCCTTCGCGAACACATCACCGCGGTGGGCATAGTCCCGGAACATGTCGAGGCTGGCGCAGGCCGGCGACAGCAGCACGGTGTCACCGGGCTGCGCGGCGCGCGCGGCGGCCACCACGGCTTCCTCCAGCGACGCACAGCGCTGCAGCGGGCACACGCCGGCCAGTGCCGCTTCGATGCGCGCCGCATCGCGACCGATGGTCAGCACGCGACGGACCTTGCCGGCCAGCGCGGCGGCCAGCGGCGAGAAATCCTGGTTCTTGCCATCACCGCCGGCGATCAGCAGCAGCGGACCGGTAAAGCCGGCCACCGCCGCCAGCGTCGCGCCGACGTTGGTGCCCTTGGAATCGTTCACGTACCGCACGCCCTGCACTTCGCGCACGAAAGCCGCGCGATGCGGCAGGCCGGCGAAATCGCGCAGTGCCTGCAGCATCGGTGCACGCTCCAGACCCAGCGCCTCGCCCATGGCGAGTGCGGCCAGCGCATTGGCGGCATTGTGGCGGCCGACGATGCGCAGCTCGTCCATCGCCAGCAGGCGCTCGTCCCGGCGGCACAGCCAGTCGCGGCCCGCGTCCACGGCGAGGAAATAATCCGCGCCGCGCGCTGCATCCAGCGAGAAGCTCAGCGTGCGCTGGCCGGGGCGCGCCATCGCGGCCACGCGCGCATCGTCGAGGTTCAGCACCGCGGTGTCACAGCGCTCGAAGATGCGCGCCTTGGCGGCGGCGTATTCCTCGAGGTCGCCGTAGCGGTCGAGGTGGTCGGCGGTGACGTTCAGCACCGTGGCCGCGGCCAGGTGCAGCGTGTGCGTGGTTTCCAGCTGGTAGCTCGACAGCTCAAGCACATACAGGCCGGCGCCGCCATCATGCAGCAGCTCCAGCGCAGGCGGCGCGAGGTTGCCACCGGCACGCGCATTGCGTCCGGCGCGCGAGGCCATGTGGGCGAGCAACGAGGTCACCGTGCTCTTGCCGTTGGTGCCGGTGATGCCGGCCACCGGCTGCGCGCCGGCGCGGGCGAACAGCTCGATGTCACCGACGATCTCGATGCCACGCGCGCGGGCTGATTCGAAGAACGGCTGCTGCAGCGACAGACCCGGCGAGGCAACGACCAGGTCCGCGCCTTCCAGCAGCGCGGCATCCAGTCCACCGGTAGCGATACGCAGCTGCGGAAACTGCGCGCGCAGTGCATCGATGCCCGCCGGCTCGGCCCGGGTATCGGTGCCGGCCAGGCGCCAGCCACGCGCGGCCAGGTGCCGGATCACCGACTGTCCGGTGTGGCCCAGGCCTGCGATGACGGCGTATCCACCCATCAACGCACCTTCAGGGTCGCAAGACCCATCAGCACCAGCAGCAGGCTGATGATCCAGAAACGCACGATCACCTTCGGCTCGGCCCAGCCCTTCAGCTCGAAGTGATGGTGGATGGGCGCCATGCGGAAGATGCGCTTGCCGGTGAGCTTGAACGAGGCCACCTGCAGGATCACCGAGGCGGTCTCGAGCACGAAGATGCCGCCCATCAGCAGCACCACGATCTCCTGGCGCACGATCACGGCGACCACGCCCAGCGCGCCGCCGATGGCGAGCGCGCCGACATCGCCCATGAACACCTGCGCCGGATAGGTGTTGAACCACAGGAAGCCGAGGCCCGCGCCGGCCATCGCGCCGCAGAAGATCGCCAGCTCGCCCGAACCGGGCACGGCGGGAATGCCGAGGTACGGCGCGTAGATCGCATTGCCGCTGGCCCAGGCGAAGATGCCCAGGCCCACCGCCACCATCACCGACGGCATGATGGCCAGGCCATCGAGCCCGTCGGTGAGGTTCACCGCGTTGCTCATGCCGACGATCATCAGGTAGGTGAGCACGACGAAGGCGAACATGCCCATGGGCAGCGCCACGCTCTTGAACACCGGCACGAAGAAGGTGGTCTCGTTGGGCGAGCTCGCCGTGTACCACAGCACCAGCGCGGCGCCGAAGCCGGCCACCGACAGCCAGAAGTACTTCCAGCGGGCCGCCAGGCCGCGCGGGTTCTTCACCACCAGCTTCAGGTAGTCGTCGTAGAAGCCGACCAGGCCGCACAGCACCAGCACGCCCAGCACGATCCACACGTAGCGGTTGGTGAGGTCCGCCCACAGCAGTGTCGATACCGCGATGGCGACGATGATCAGCGTGCCGCCCATGGTGGGCGTGCCGGCCTTCTTCAGGTGCGTCTGCGGGCCGTCATCGCGCACCACCTGCCCCACCTGGTAGCGCGACAGCCAGTCGATCATCGACGGACCGATGATCCATGAGATCGCCAGCGCCGAGATCACCGCCAGGATGGTGCGCAGGGTCAGGTACTGGAATACGTTGAAGAACGATTCCGCGCCGGTGAATTGCTGGGTCAGCCAGTACAGCATCAGTGGGTCTCGGAGGATTCGCCGGTGAGGTGCGCCACCACCCGCTCCAGGCGGTTGGAACGCGAACCCTTCACCAGCACGGTGATGCCGGGGTGCAGTTCGGCTTCGAGGGCGCGGGCCAGCGCGTCGGTGTCCGGATACCAGCTGGCACCGGCGCCGAAGGTTTCCGCTGCCAGCGTGCTCAGCGGACCGGTGGCGAACAGGCGCTGCACGCCATGCTCCCTGGCATACGCGCCGATCTCGACATGGCTCTCGCGGGCATGCTCGCCGAGCTCACCCATGTCGCCCATCACGAACCAGTGTTCGCCCGGCAGCGTCGCCAGCACATCGATACCAGCCTGCATCGAGCTGGGGTTGGCGTTGTAGGAATCGTCGATCAGGCGCGCGCCCTGCAGCGTGCGCGCCGGGCGCAACCGGCCGCTCACCGGCTGCATCGCGGCCAGGCCCGCGACCACATCGGCCAGCGAGGCGCCGGCGGCGGTGGCGGCCGCAGCGGCACACAGCGCGTTGCGCACGTTGTGCACACCGCCGAGGTTCAGCTTCACCGTGCACTCGCCCAGTGGCGAATGCAGCGTGAAGGAGGTGACGAAGCCACTGTCGGCCAGCGTCTCCTGCAGGTCACGGGCGCAGAAATCGGCGCTGGAGTCGATGCCGAAGGTGCGCACGGACGCGCGCGTCATGCCACGCCACAGCGGGGCATAGGGATCATCGGCATTGATCACCGCGGTGCCGTCCGCGGGCAGGCCGGCGACCATCTCGCCTTCGGCCCGCGCCACGCCGTCCAGGTCCCCGAAACCTTCCAGGTGCTCGGCGCCGGCATTGGTGATGATCCCCACGGTGGGTCGGGCGATCTCCACCAGCGCCGCCACTTCACCGGGACGGTTGGCGCCGATCTCGATCACCGCGCTGTGCTCCTCGCCGGTGAGGCGCAGCAGCGTCAGCGGCACGCCGATGTGGTTGTTCAGGTTGCCGCGCGTGGCCAGGCACGCGCCGCGGCACGCCAGGATGGCGGCGGTCATTTCCTTCACGGTGGTCTTGCCGTTGCTGCCGGCCACGCCCACCACCGGCGCATTGAACTGCGCCCGCCAGGCGGCGGCGGCGCGCGTCAGCGCGGCCTGGCCATCCTCCACCTCGATCACCGGCAGCGGCGGGTTCTCGAACGGACGGTCGATCACCGCGGCGACCGCGCCGGCGGCGGCGGCATGCGGCAGGAATTCGTTGCCGTCGAAGCGTGCGCCACGCAGCGCCAGATAGAGCTGGCCGGGCTCGAGCGTGCGCGTGTCGTGGTTGACCTGCGTCCACTCGCGGTCCTCACCATCGAAGCGGCCACCGCACAGGCGGGCGAATTCACGCAGCGTGCGCTTCATGCCCGGCCCTCCTGCAGCGAGCGCACCAGTGCGCGATCGCTGAACGGGCGCACTTCGCCACCCACCAGCTGGTATTCCTCGTGGCCCTTGCCGGCCACCAGCACCACATCGCCGGCGGTGGCATGGGCCAGCGCATGCGCGATGGCGGCGGCGCGGTCGCGGATCACGGTGGCGCGCGCGGCGCCAAGTCCGGCGCTGATGTCGGCGATGATGGCCGCGCCATCCTCGCCGCGCGGGTTGTCGTCGGTGAGCACGATGGCATCGGCACGGCGCGCGGCCACCGCGCCCATCTGCGGCCGCTTGCCGCGATCGCGATCACCACCGCAGCCGAACACCACGATCAGGCGGCCGGCGCAATGCCGGCGCAGCACGGCCAGCGCCTTGTCGAGCGCGTCAGGCGTGTGGGCATAGTCCACCACCGCGGTGGCGCGGCCTTCGCGCACGAAGGTCTCGAGCCGGCCCGGCGGCGCGGACAGCGCCTGCACGGCCTCGGCGGCGGCGCGCGGCGCGATGCCGCTGCCCATCAGCACCGCCAGCACGGCCAGCAGGTTGTCGACATTGAACTCGCCCAGCAGCGGCGTGCGGATACTCGCCGGGCCGAAGCTGGAATCCAGTTCGAAGCGCGTGCCCTGCGCACCCCACTGGAGGTCACGCGCGAACACAAAACCGCCCTCGCCCCCGGCCATGCGACCGAGGCGGCTGCAGGCGATGCGGCCGGCAAAAGCCGGCCGCGATGCAAGCTCCGCCCCGAATGCATCGTCAGTGTTGAAGACACGCAGCCGCACATCGGAGCGCTCGAACAGCGAAGCCTTGGTCGCGGCGTAGGCCTGCATGTCGCCGTGGAAATCCAGATGGTCGCGCGACAGGTTGGTGAACACGGCCGCATCGAAATGCACCGCGCCGACCCGCGCCTGCGCCAGGCCATGCGAGGACACCTCCATCGCCACCGCCTTCGCGCCGCGATCGCGGAAGCCGGCCAGCTGGCGCTGCACGGTGATGGCATCCGGCGTGGTCATCTCGCCGGCAGCGAGTTCGGCGCCGAAGCGCGTACCCAGCGTGCCCATGTAGGCGGCCGGACGGCCGCAGGCCTGCAGCGCCTGCGCCAGCAGCCAGGCGCAGGTGGTCTTGCCGTTGGTGCCGGTGACACCGATGACATCCAGCGCGCGCGACGGCGCAGCAAAGAAACGATGCGCCAGCTCGCTGGCCTGCCGCGACAGGCCCGGCACTTCGGCCAGCACGATGTCCGAATCCATCTCCGGCGGGCGCACGTTGCCGTCCGGTTCCCACAGGATGGCGCGCGCACCGCGCGCGGCCACGTCCTGCGCGAAATCCAGCCCATGGTGGCGCGCACCGCGACAGGCCAGGAAGGCGCTGCCCGGCAGCACCTGGCGCGAATCCAGCGTGATGTCGCGAAGCCCCACGTCGCGCGTCACCGGCGCGATGCCGGCCAGCAGCTTCGACAGTGTCATGGGCTGCACCGCGTTCATCGCGTCACCATCGTGGCGACACCGGTGAGTGGATCAGCCGTGTCCTGCAACCCGGCATCCGGCGCCACGCCCATCAGGCGCAGCGCGCGACCGACCACGGCCGAAAACACCGGCGCGGCCACCTCACCACCGTAGTAGCGGCTGCTGCGCGGGTCGTCGATCACCACCACCGCGGCCAGGCGCGGGTTGCTGGCAGGCGCGATGCCACCGAACACGCCGACGTAACGGTTGCTCTCGTAGCCGCGCTCACCCTCCTTGGCCTTGCGCGCCGTGCCGGTCTTGCCGGCGACGCGATAGCCGGGAATCGCGGCACGCGAACCGGTGCCCTCGTAGATCACCGATTCCAGCAGGCTGATCAGCGTGCGGGCATTGGCCTGGCTCATCACGCGCTGGCCGGGCACCGGCTCGTCCACGCGCAGCAGCGACACCGGGCGGGTGACACCCAGCGCGCCCACCGCGGCATAGGCCTGCGCCAGCTGCAGCGGCGTCACCGCCAGGTTGTAACCGCGGGACATCGAGGCGATGGTGCTCCAGCGCCAGTTGGAATAATGCGGCAGCGCGCCGGCGGACTCGCCGGGAAACTGGCTGGCGGTGACGCGGCCGAAACCGAAACGCGTCATCGTGTTCCACATCTGCTGCGGCTCGAGTTCCTTGGCAATCATCGCCATCGCGACGTTGGAGGACTTGGCCAGCACGCCGGCCAGGTCCAGCCGGCCCTGCGGATGCTCGTCATTCACCTCGACGCCGGCATACACCCAGTTGCCACCCCGGGTGTCGATCACGCTGGAGCGGTCGAAGCGGCCGGATTCCAGCGCCGCCGCCACCACGAAGGGCTTGATGCTCGAACCGGGCTCGAGCATGTCGGTGACGGCGCGGTTGCGCATCAGGCCGCCGCGCAGAGCCGTCGGCCGCTGCGCGCGGTCGTTGGGATTGAAGGTCGGCTGGTTCACCATCGCCAGCACTTCGCCGGTGGTGATGTCGAGCACCACCATCGAGCCGCCCGCGGCGCGGTTGTCATCGATGGCGCGCTTCAGCTCGATATGCGCCAGGTACTGGATGCGCGTGTCGATGGCCAGCGTCAGGTCACGGCCGGGGCGCACGGCGCGGATGTTCTCCACGTCGTCGATGCGGCGGCCGCGGTTGTCGCGGATGACACGCTTGAGGCCTTCTTCACCGGCCAGCCAGGAGTCATAGGCGAGTTCGAGGGCTTCCAGGCCCTTGTCGTCCTGGCTGGTCATGCCGATCACATGGCCGAGCACCTCGCCGGCCGGGTAATAGCGGCGGTATTCATTGCGCACGTACACGCCGGGCACGTTCAGCTTCAGCGCGCCCTGCGCCTCCGTGGGCGTCAGGTGGCGCGCCAGCCAGACAAAGCTCTTGTTCTGGTTGGCCTCGAGCGTGCGCGCGAACTGCTGCGGATTGCGCTTCAGCTGCTTGGCCAGCTGCGGCCAGCTGTCACGCGCATTGGCAATCTCGCGCGGATCGGCATACAGCGATTCCACCGGCGTGCTGATGGCCAGCGGCCGGCCGTTGCGATCGACGATCGCTCCACGATGCGCCTCGATCTTCACCTCGCGCACCGCCGCGGCCTCGCCACGGCCGATCAGGAATTCGCGGTCGATCAGCTGCAGTTCCACCGCGCGCGCGGCCAGGCCGACCGCGCCCAGTCCGACGATACCCAGCGCGAACCAGGCGCGGACGCGGAAGCTGGCGGCCTCGTTGCGCGGCGCGCGCGGCATGCGGCTCATGGCAGCACCACCTGGATGGCGGCAGGATCAGGCAGGCGCATCTCGAGGCGACGGCGGGCAGTCGCCTCGACCTGCGCATGCTGCGACCAGTAGCTCTGCTCCAGCTGCAGCTGGCCCCAGGTGACATCGATCTGGTGGCGATCGCGGTTCAGCTGTTCCAGTTCCACGAACAGCTCGCGGGCGCGATGCCGCGTCCACACCGCGCCCGCGGCCGAGACGAGCACCGCGCACCAGAGCAGCAGCAGGACGGTCCAGGAACTGCGCAGCGCGGCCATCATGCGGCGTGCACCACCGGTGCAGCCGTGCGCTCGGCGACGCGCAGGATGGCCGAACGCGCGCGCGGGTTGCGCGCCACCTCGGCCGCGGCAGCACGCTGCTTGCGGCCGATGAGCTTCAGCGCCGGATCAAACGGCGGCGCCACCGGCAGCCGCGCCCAGGCGGGGTCCGGCTGCGCCTGGCGGCGCATGAACTGCTTGACCATGCGGTCTTCCAGCGAGTGGAAGCTGATCACCGCCAGGCGCCCGCCCGGCGACAGCGCCTGCATCGCGGCATCGAGGCCGCGCGAGAGCTCGCCCAGCTCGTCATTCACGTGCATGCGGATGGCCTGGAAGCTGCGCGTGGCCGGATGCTTGCCATCACGCCCGCGCACCGTGCGCGCGATGATCTCGGCCAGCTGGCCGGTGCGCGTGATCGGCTCCACGCCGCGGGCCGCCACGATGGCGCGCGCGATGCGGCCGGCGTGACGCTCTTCGCCCAGTTCGCGGATCACGTCGCGGATCTCATCGTCCGCCGCACGCGCGAGCCATGCAGCGGCGCTTTCGCCCCGCGCCGGATCCATGCGCATGTCGAGCGGACCGTCGGCCTGGAAGCTGAATCCGCGCGCGGGGTCGTCGAGCTGTGGGGAAGACACGCCGAGGTCGAAGAGAATCCCTGCACAGCGACGTCCGTCGCCATGTGCCGCGACCAGTGATGCGAGCGCGCCGAACGCAGCGCCGACCACCACCACGCGCGGCTCCGATTCGAAGCGCGCACGAGCGGCCGCGATGGCCTCAGGGTCGCGGTCGATCGCGAGCAGCCGGTCGTCCGGTCCGAGGCGCTGGAGAATCCGCGCGGAATGTCCACCGCGGCCGAATGTGGCGTCCACGTACAGCCGCGGGGCCGCGCCGGACGCAGCGATTGCGAGCGCGTCCACAGCTTCCTCGACAAGCACCGGCTCGTGCTCAGCCACAACCTGTTTCCCCGCTTGTTGCGCATTACAGCGACAGCGACGCGAGCTCGGCGGCCAGCTCCGTCACGCCCTGCTCGCTCTTCATCCATTCCTCGCGCTGCATCTTCCAGCGCGCCTCATCCCACAGCTCCAGGCCCCTGCCCTGGCCGACGATCCACGCGGCACGCTCCAGCCCCGCGAACTCACGCAGTTCGGGCGTGAGGGCGATGCGGCCGTGGCTGTCGAGGGTCATCTCCTGCGCGTGACCGATCATCAGTCGCTGCAGGCGGCGCGCCTGCGGGTGCAGGCTGGGCATGGCGTTGAGCTGGGCTTCGATCTTTTCCCACTCGGGGAAGGGGTAGATGCGCAGGCACTGGTCGCGATCGACGGTCACGACAACGCGCCCGGCAGCGGGCGCGGCGAGGTCCGCGCGGTGCTGTGCCGGCACCACGACCCTGCCTTTGTCATCAATCGTGACTCTTGTTGCGCCGCGGAACATGCACTGAAATGGGGCTTACCCACTTCCACCCACTGTCACCCACCGGCCCCCATATTGGAATGCAGTGGTGCTTATGTCAACGGCGTCAACGGATTTTTTTGTTTATGTCACAACGACTTACGCGCGGTCTCGAAAGTGGGAGGGGTGTTGGAGCAAGAACTTCTTTGGATTCCGGGACTTGGAATTCAAAGCTAGAAAAAGAAGGAGCTGGCCGGTAAGCCGGGTTCTGTCTGGGGCAATCATTCCTCTAGGAGCCGCGTCACCGCGGCCCTCGAGCAGCCTACCCGGAAGAAGCGCGGGACCCACGCTTGCGCCCCACCCTTGCGGGTGTGCGCCGACTTCCCTATTTGGCCTTGCTCCAGGTGGGGTTTGCCGTGCCGTCGCGTGTTGCCACCGACGCGGTGCGCTCTTACCGCACCGTTTCACCCTTGCCGGCGCCCTTGCGGGCACGTAGGCGGTTTGCTTTCTGTTGCACTTTCCGTGGGCTCGCGCCCCCCAGGCGTTACCTGGCACCTTGTCCACCGGAGCCCGGACTTTCCTCCCCGAACCGAAAGGTTCGCAGCGATTGCCTGGCCAGCTCCGCCGCCATCTTATCAGGCGCGGCGCATTGCCCTTGCTCCTTCACGTGGCCGGCACCCACAATGACTTTCCGCCCACCACCGGATGCAATGCCATGAACCACCACCACCGACGCATGGCCCTCGGGGCCGCCACCGCGGCGCTCGCGATTGCGCTCCCCCTGCTGGCCGCCGAGAAACTCGCCGTGAAGACCGGCCTGTGGGAGAACACCGCCACCTTCCAGATCAGCGGCTTCTCGCTGCCCGCCGAGCAGCTGGCGCAGATGTCGCCGGAGCAGCGCGCGCAGATGGAACTGATGATGAAGCAGATGGGCATCGGCGCGCCGCGCACGCAGACGGATGAGTCCTGCATCAAGGAGGAGGATCTGGACGGCCGCTCCTTCCGCCAGTCGATCGAGGAAACCGGCGAGCAATGCGAGGTGAAGGAGATCGCCGGCACGTCGAAGCGCCAGGAATACACCTTCCAGTGCGTCTCGGACGGCACGCCCACCAGCGGCCGCATGGTGATCGACGTGATCAACAACTCGAACGTGCGCGGCTCGATGGAAGCTTCGCTGCCGCAGGGCAGGCTGGACATGAAGTTCGAGGCGAAGTGGAAGGCGGCGGCCTGCGG